>DATHSO010000105.1:0-43696 GCA_035464095.1 Candidatus Methylomirabilota bacterium
GTCGCCACGGTGCCGGCCGACGCGTTTCGAACCTCATGTATGTACGAACCGCCCGGCTGCTCCTTTGTTTCCCGTGCTCCAGGTTGCCGCCGGCGTTGGCGGCACGGGTGGGGCCTGGCATTCGTCCCTGCCGCCCGTCTATGCTAGCGCCATGACGTCCGACCGCCGCGCCGCCGAGGGCCTGTTCTTCACCGACTTCTACCAGCTGACCATGGCCCAGCTCTACTTCCGCCACGGTCTTGCCGAGCGCCGGGTCCAGTTCGACTACTTCTTCCGCTCCCACCCGGCCTACGGCGAGCACTCGGCCGGGTACTCGATCTTCGCTGGGCTCGAGTGGTTGCTGGACTGGATGGGGGAGACCCGCGCCTCGGTGGACGACCTGGCCTACCTGAGGTCCCTGAAGGGCGTCGCGGGCTCGCGTCTGTTCGGCGACGACTTCATCGACTGGCTCGGCCGCCACGGCTGCATGGACGGGCTCACCGTCCGGGCCGTTCCCGAGGGGCGGGTGGTGCACCCGAACGTGCCGCTGGCCGTCGTCGACGGACCCCTGGCCATGGCCCAGCTCATCGAGACCCCCCTGCTCAACCACCTCAACTACCAGACCCTCGTGGCGACCAAGGCCTCCCGGATCCGGGACGCCGCCCGCGGGGCGCCGATCCTCGAGTTCGGCATGCGGCGCGCCCACGAGCGCGGCGCCAACGCCGGCACCCGGGCGGCGCTGATCGGCGGCGCCGACTTCAGCTCCAACGTCGGGGTCTCCCGGCTGATGGGCGTCGACCCCAAGGGCACCCATGCCCACTCCATGGTCCAGGCCTTCCTGGCCCTCGGCGGCAGCGAGCTCGACGCCTTCCGCGCCTACGCCGGGCTCTACCCGGACGACTGCGTGCTGCTGGTGGACACCGTGGACACCCTGGGCAGCGGGGTTCCCAACGCCATCCGCGTCTTCGAGGAGCTGCGCCGCTCGGGGCACCGGCCCCGCGGCATCCGGCTCGACTCCGGCGACCTCGCCTTCCTCGCGATCCAGGCCGCGGCTCAGCTCGACGCCGCAGGTTTCGGCGACGTTGCCATCGTGCTGTCCAACAACCTGGACGAGCTCGTCATCTGGCAGATCGTGACCCAGATCCTCGACGAGGCCCCGCGCTACGGGGTCGACGCACCGCGGCTGGTGCGCCGGCTCGTGCACGGCGTCGGCACCGCCCTGGTGACCTCCACCGGCGACTCGGCGCTCGACGGGGTTTACAAGCTGGTGGCCATCGACGACAGCGGCAGCCTGCGCCCGGCCATCAAGATCTCGGAGTCCAAGGCCAAGACCCTCAACCCCGGCGACAAGGGGGTGTGGCGGATTTACGACCGCCGCGGCAAAGCCACCGCCGACCTCATCGCCATGGCCCACGAGCGCCCCGAGGCCGGCCGGCCGCTGCTCCTGTGCCACCCCACCGACGAGCCCCGCCGGAGGTGGCTGCCGGCGGCCGAGGTGAGCCGGGTGGAGCCGCTCCTCGAGGAGGCCTTCAGCAACGGTGCAAGAGTCGGCGATCGGCCCGACCTCGAGACCATGAGGGCCCGTCGCAGGGCGGACCTCGAGCGCCTCGACCCGGGGGTGAAACGGCTCATGAACCCGCACCTCTACCACGTTTCCCTGAGCGAGGAGCTGTGGCGCCACAAGCAGGACCTGGTGGCGAGCTTGCGCTCCGAGCTCGAGGGGGCCTCGTCGTGAGCGGGCGCCGCGCGCTCCTGGTCGTGGACCTGCAGCACGACTTCCTGCCCGGCGGCGCCCTCGGCGTGGCGGGCGGTGACGAGATCCTGGGTGCCATCGACGAGCTGGTGGCGAGCCGGATCTTCCCGGTGGCCATCGCCACCCAGGACTGGCACCCGCCCGGCCACGCGTCCTTCGCGTCGAGCCACCCAGGCCGGAGCCCGCTCGAGGAGATCACGCTGCACGGGCGCCCGCAGACCCTGTGGCCGGACCACTGCGTCCAGGGCAGCCGCGGCGCCGAGCTCCACCCGAGCCTGCCCCAGGGGCCGCTGGCGGCCATCCTCCGCAAGGGCATCGACCCCGCCGTCGACTCCTACAGCGCCTTCCGTCACAACTGGAACGCGGCCGGCACCCGCCCGCCCACCGGGCTCGCCGGGATGCTGCGCGAGCTCCGGGTGGAGGCGGTCTGGCTGGCGGGCCTGGCCAGGGACTTCTGCGTCCGCTGGTCGGCCGAGGACGCCATCGACGCCGGCTTCGAGGTCCACGTGCTCTGGGACCTGACGCGACCGGTCGACCCGGCGTCCGACACCGAGGTCCGGCGGACCTTCGTCGAGCGGGGCGTCATCGTGGAGTGACCGGGTTCGGCGCGAGGGCTCGAAGCAGCTCCGGCCCGATCCCGAAACCTCTCGACGAGCCGTTCGTATTCACCGAACGAAACGGACACTTCGGGGCGAGACCCGACGGCCGGGAGGGACCCGGCGGAGGGGGGTCAGGGTAGGAGCGTCCTCTGGGGTCGTCCACGAGCAGAGAGCGAGGACATCATGAGCCGTAGCGCGAGAGTTTCGTTGGCCTGTCTGGCAGCGGCCGGCCTGCTCGCGGGCGCCGTCTCGGCGGGGTCCGGAAGCATGACGGCCAGGTGTGTCAAGGTCCTCGACGGGGACACCTTGATCATCGAGTGCGATCGGGGCCGGCAGACCGTCGACCTGGTCGGGATCGACGCCCCCGAGCTGGACCAGGCCTGGGGCAAGCAGGTGCGGAGTTTCGTCCGCGATATCGTGCGGGGGCAGGAGCTGGAGGTCGAGATCCTGCGGACCGACGGCGACGCTACCGTGGCCCGGGTCCTGGTCGCCGGCCGCGACCTGAGCGAGATGCTGGTCGGCACGGGCCTTGCCTGGGTCGCCGAGGGGGCCTCGGACCCCGAGCTCGAGAGACTCTGCGCCAAGGCCCGGGAGCTGCCGTGCGGGCTCTGGCTCGACACCGAGCCGGTGCCGCCCTGGGAGTTCCGCGACGTCAGCTCCTGAAGCGGGGTCGTCGTGCGCTGACCGAGAACGTGGCGCCGGGCGGGCCACCGCCCGGCGCTGCTTCTGCCGCCAGTCCCCCCGTGACGATCCACGACGTGGACGTCATGCCACTGCCGGAGATGTCCACCGAGCACAATCGACAATCTGGCTGAGAGCTGAGAGCTGAGAGCTGAGAGCTGAGAGCCGAGACCTCAGTTCGCCTCGAGCTCGGCGATGAGGACGCGGTTGCCGGTTCGGGCGCCGGTGACCCGCCACGAGCGGCCGCCGTGGCAGATCACCGAGCCCACCGTGGCAGCCTCGGGAAGCTCGAGGACCTCCACCCTGGCCCGGTCGGCCAGCTGGAACATGACCACCCGGGGACGTCGGCGCGGCCCGCCCGGGCCCGCGGTGTCCGTCGTCTCTGGTCGTCGTTCGGCAGGCATCCTCGTCCTCTCCGTCGGTCCGGTGGGCCGGCCCGACCCTCCCACTCTACCGTAACGGAGCAAGGGCCGTGCCCGTTAACGAGGGCCTTCGAACCACCGGGATCCAGCCGGTGCGGTGGACGAGGCCCCGAAATGGGGAAGCCGCCGCCCGAAATCGGGACTTCTCCCGTCTTCCGATCGGCCGGGCGATCGCGTAGCATGGCCGGCACCGGGCACCGGCAGGGAGGTGAGCGGCGTGGAACCCGATCGCGGTGTGCTCTTCATCGTGGCGTCGCCCTCCGGCGGCGGCAAGACGACCCTGATCCGCGAGGCCATGAAACGGCTCGGGGCCATGGGCGTGGAGGCCCACTTCTCGGTCTCCCACACGACCCGGGCGCCGCGGGAGACCGAGACCGACGGCATCGACTACCACTTCGTCGACCGGCCCACCTTCGAGGCGATGGTGGCGCGGGGCGACTTTCTCGAGTGGGCGGAGTACGCCGGCAACCTCTATGGCACCTCCCGCGCCGAGGTCGACCGGCGCCTGGCCACGGGACAGGACGTCTTCCTCGACATCGAGGTCCAGGGCGCCAACCAGGTCAAGACCCGGATCCCCGAGGTGGTCAAGGTCTTCGTGTACCCACCGTCCTACGAAGTTCTCAAGAATCGGCTCACCGAACGCCGCCAGGATCCGCCGGAAGCGATCCGTCGGCGGCTCCAGTGGGCGGTTCGGGAGTTCGGGGTCGGTGGAGAGTTCGACTATGCTATCATCAACGACCGCCTGGACCGGGCGGTCGATGCCCTTGTCGGCATCTGCGTCGCCGAGCACCACCGGACGTTTCGACTCAACACCCGGCTCGACGCCATCCGAGAGGCGTTTCGAGCGGCCCTGGAGAGGGACAGCACCCCATGATCCAACTGCCCGAAGGATTCGATTCCATCTTCCGTTACATCGTGGTCGTGTCACAGCGCGCCGAGCAGCTTGTCAACGGCGCCAAGCAGCGCAGCGACTCGCGTCACGACAAGCCCACCCTGGTGGCCATCGACGACGTTGACGAGGGTCTGGTGGAGTGGCGGGTGCTGACCCAGGAGGAGCTCGACGCCCAGCGCCAGGCCATCGTCGACCAGCTCCGCGCCGAGGTCGGCGTGACCGACGGCGAGCTGCCGACGAGCGTCCCCATCCCCGACGTCCTGCCCACGGCCGCCAGCGGCGGCCGCCGGCCGGTGGGCGCTGCCGAGGCCGGTGAGCGCGACGACGAGCTGCTCCGCCTGCAGAAGCTCCTCGGCATGGCCGGCGCCATGGACGACGAGGATCTCGGCGACGAGGACGAGGACGAGGGAGAGGACGTCGCCGACCTCGAGGACGAGCCGGAGACCATCGACCTGGACGAAGCCGCGGACGAGCTCGAGGGCGACGACGACGACGACGACGAGGACTGACGCCCGGTCGCCGGTCCGGAAACGGGGACGCCGTGCGGCCGCGTGACCTGAGCCGCTACCTGACGGACCTGGGCTGGCGTGACCCGATCCGACTCCCGGATCCGCCGGAGCCGCCGGCACTCGAAGCCGAGCCGATTTCCGCACCGAGCCCTCCCCCCGAGCCCGCCCCCGATCTCGAAGCCCTGGCGCAGAGCACCGCCGGCTGCACCCGCTGCCGACTGAGTCAGGGACGCACGACCGTGGTCTTCGGCGAGGGCGCTGCCGACGCCCGGGTCATGTTCGTCGGCGAGGGCCCGGGCGCCGAGGAGGATCGGACCGGTCGGCCGTTCGTGGGCCAGGCGGGCCAGCTCCTCGACCGCATGATCCTGGCCATGGGCTTCGACCGCGGCCAGGTCTACATCGCCAACGTCGTCAAGTGCCGTCCGCCGGGCAACCGTGGCCCCAAGGACGACGAGATCGCGGCCTGCTCGAGCTTCCTCGACCGCCAGATCGAGCTCGTCGCGCCGGAGGTGATCGTCGCCCTCGGCCGCTTCGCGGCCTGCCGCCTGACCGGCACCGACAAGCCCATGGGGGCTCTTCGCGGCCGCTGGTCGCGCTACCGTGGGATTGCGCTGCTGCCCACCTACCACCCCGCCTACCTACTGCGCAACCCCGCCGACAAGCGCAAGGTCTGGGACGACCTCAAGCTGGTGCTCGCCAAGCTCGCACAGTGAAGAAGGTGGGCTTGGAGCCCACCTTCTTCAATTTTGAATTGTGAATTATGAATTGTGAATTACGCTGCAGCCGATATACCTTTGCGCTGCTGAATCGGGTGCGATGTCATTCATCATTAATAATTTTAAATTCACAATTTTGCGATGCTACCGCGCGCTTTCGAGGTACCTCAGGAACTCGCCACCGGTGGACAGCATGAGGATCGTGTCCTCGTCGAGGGCGTTCCTGTAGACCTCCATGGTCTTGAGGAAACGGAAGAACTCGGGGTCGCGGTTGTAGGCCCGGGCGTAGATGTCGGCCGCCTCGGCGTCGGCCCGGCCGCGGATCTCCTGGGCCTGGCGGTAGGCCTCGGAGCTGATCTCCTTGAGGTCACGGTCCTTGGCGCCGTTGATCCGGGCCGCCTCGCCCGCGCCCTCGGAGCGGTACTCCTCGGCGATCCGCTTGCGCTCGGAGATCATCCGTTCGTAGACCTTGGGGCGGTCGACTTCGGCGTAGTTGGTGCGCTTGAACTGGAAGTCGAGGATCTCGATGCCGAGCACCACGGTACGGGCGCTCGCGTTGCGCAGGACCTCCTGCTCGAGCGCCAGCCGTCCGGCAGTGATCTGCCGGGCCACCTCTTCGTCGAGGGCCGACGAGATCACGAACTCGCGGTTGGTGCTGCGCACCGCCTCGATCAGGTCGTGGTTGGCGATGGTGTTGCGGGTCTCGCCGTCGAGGATGTCGTCGAGGCGGGACTGGGCGCCGCGCTCGTCGCGCAGCCGTTGGAAGAAGAGCAGCGGATCGGCGATCCGCCAGCGGGCGTAGGTGTCGATGTAGATGAAGCGCTTGTCCTTGGTCGGCACCTCGTTGGGGGAGCCGTCCCACTCCAGGAAGCGCTTGTCGAAGTAGTTGGCCTTCTGCAGGAACGGCACCTTGACCTTGAGGCCCGGGGTGGTGACCGGGTCTCCGACCGGCTTGCCGAACTGGGTGATGATCACCTGCTCTGCCTCGGTGACGATGTAGAAGGCGCCGCCGGCGACCACGACGACGAGCGCGACGAAGGCGACGACGACGATCAGGGAAGCTTGTTTCACTGGCCACCTCCGGCCGCCTTGAGATCGAGCAGGGGCAGCACCCCGCTGAGGTCGTCGTCGAGCACCAGCTTGCGCTCGACACCGGGGTAGACCGCCTCCATGGTCTCGAGGTAGATCCGCCGGCGGGTCACCTCGGGCGCCCGCTGGTAGGCCGCGAGCACCTCCTCGAAGGCGACCGCGTTGCCGCGCGCGCGGTTCACCCGGTCGACGGCGTAGCCCTCGGCCTGCTGGATGGTCTCCTGGGCCTGGCCGCGGGCCTTGGGGATGATCCGGTTGTACTCGGCGCGGGCGTCGTTGATGGCCCGCTCCCGCTCCTGCTCCGCCTGGTTGACCTCGTTGAAGGAGGGCTTCACCGGGTCCGGCGGGTTGACGTCCTGGAGCACGATCTGGTCGACCACGATGCCGGTCTCGTAGCGGTCGCACAGCTCCTGAAGCTTGACCTTCGCCTGGTCCTCGATGTCGAGCCGGCCGATGGTGATGACCTCGTCGACGCTGCGGTCGCCCACCACCGAGCGCATCACCGCCTCGTTCATGTCGCGGAAGGTCGTGGTCACGTTGCGCACCCGGAACAGGTACTTGAAGGGGTCGTCGATCCGGTACTGGGCGATCCACTCCACAACCGCCACGTTGAGGTCGCCGGTGAGCATGAGCGACTCGCCCTCGAAGTCGCGGTCGGAGTAGCGGGTCCGGACCCCGGCCTCGACGGTCTCGAAGCCGAACTCCTGCTTGAGCTGGCGCTGCACCGGGACCTTGAGCACCTGCTCGAGGGGGGACGGCAGCTTGAAGTTGAGACCGGGCTCCGCCGTGCGCACGTAGCGACCGAAGCGCAGCACCATCCCGACCTCTTCGGGCTGGATCGTGTAGACGCTCGAGAAGGCGATGATGGCGGCGAGCACCACCACCAGCCCGATGACGATGGTCTTGACGGGCGGTTTCTGGCCCTTGAATTGACTGAGGTCGATGGTTCGGGGCCCTTGTGACTCCATGTCGACTCCCTTCGGGGTCCGTGGGTGGACGATCGCAGATGCGAATGGCTGTGAGTGTAGCTCATCCCGCGTCCGCGTCCGCGTCCGCGTCCGGACCCGTTGAAACGGACGCAACGAGTCGCAGTGACAGTGGCAGCGACAGTGGCAACGGCAGAAACCAGAGACAGGGATCAGCGACAACCTCCGGAGCCGGACCCGAACCCGAACCCGGTATCGGTGGTGACCGTTGCCAAGGGGCTCGGAGGCCCGGGCATTGCGTTGCTGCCAGCATCACCTTTCAGGCGGGCCGGAGAGCGGGTTGGCAGGCTTACGGCCACCCCGATCGTGAGCGTCGGGTCGCGGTGCGCGCAGCGCACCAGCAACCGGACCCGGAGCCGGTCCCGGTCGGGTGGGGGGAGCGGGAGCGAGTCAGCGGCGCTCCCGGGCCGGTCGGCGCGTCCGACGCGCCGCCGCAATTCGTCCGACGAATTGCTGCCGCTGCCGCTGACATCGGGCACGGACGCGGACGCGGACGCGGACGCGGGACAGAGAAAAAAATAGGCCCCCCGCGAGGGGGGCCGAATGGAAGGAGGAGAGATCGTTACTGAGCCGTGGCCGCGGGCTCGGTTACGGGTTCGGCCGACGGGACGAGCCGCAGCTCGTCGCCCGCGGCCTCGAGCCGGATGGTCTGGTCGGGGCCGACCTCGCCGGCGAGCACCAGGTTGGCCAGAGGGTCCTGGACGAGGTGCTGGATCGCCCGCTTGAGTGGCCGGGCGCCGAAGTCGGGGTCGAAGCCGTGGCGGGCGAGCAGCCGGACCGCGTCGTCGCCGGCCTCGACTCGGAGGCCCTGCTGGGCGAGCAGCTCGTTGAAGCGTTCGAGCTGGATGCGCACGATCCGCTCCATGTGCCGCTCGTCGAGCTTGTGGAAGATGAGCGCCTCGTCGACCCGGTTGAGGAACTCGGGCCGGAAGTGCTGCTTGAGCTCGGCCATGACCAGGCTCTTCATGCGCTCGCGCTCGGACTCCGGCAGCTCCTGGATGACCGAGCCGGCGATGTTGGAGGTCATGATCACGACCGTGTTCCTGAAGTCGACGGTGCGGCCCTTGCCGTCGGTGAGGCGGCCGTCGTCGAGCAGCTGCAGGAGGACGTTGAAGACGTCGGGGTGGGCCTTCTCGACCTCGTCGAGGAGGACCACCGAGTAGGGCCGGCGCCGCACCGCCTCGGTGAGCTGACCGCCCTCGTCGTGGCCGATGTAGCCCGGAGGGGCGCCGATCATCCTCGCCACCGAGTGCTTCTCCATGTACTCGGACATGTCGATGCGGACCATCGCCCGCTCGTCGTCGAACAGGAACTCCGCCAGCGCCCGGGCGAGCTCGGTCTTGCCGACCCCGGTCGGCCCCAGGAACAGGAACGAGCCGATCGGGCGGTTGGGGTCCTTGAGACCGGCCCGGGCCCTCCGAACCGCCGACGCCACCGCTCGAACCGCGTCGTCCTGGCCGACCACCCGCTCGCCGATCCGGCTCTCCATCTCGAGGAGCTTGGCCTTCTCGCCCTCGAGCAGGCGCGACACCGGGATGCCGCTCCACCGGGACACGGTGCTCGCGATGTCCTCCTCGCCGACCTCCTCCGCGAGCATCGAGCCGTGGGCCTCCTGGTGCGACTTGAGGGCGTCTGAGGCCTCGCCGAGCTGGCGCTCGATCTCCGGCAGCTGACCGTAGCGGAGCTGGGCGGCCCGCTCCAGGTCGCCGTCGCGCTGGGCGCGCTCGGCCGACTCGCGCACGTCCTCGTGCCGGCCCTTGAGCTCCCGGATCCGGGAGATGAGCTCCTTCTCCTGCTGCCAGTGGGCCTTCATGCCCGAGATCCGCTCCTTGAGCTCGGCGAGCTCGGCCTCCAGGGCCCCGAGGCGCTCCTTGGAGGCCCGGTCCTTCTCCTTGGCCAGGGCCCGGCGCTCGATCTCGAGCTGCACCGAACGCCGCTCGAGCTGGTCGATCTCGGTGGGCAGGGAGTCGATCTCGATGCGCAGCCGGGATGCCGCCTCGTCCACCAGGTCGATGGCCTTGTCGGGCAGGAAACGGTCGGTGATGTAGCGCTGGGAGAGGGCTGCGGCGGCCACCAGCGCCGCGTCGGCGATCCGGACGCCGTGGTGGACCTCGTACTTCTCCTTGAGGCCGCGCAGGATGCCGATGGTCTCCTCCACCGACGGCTCGCCCACCAGCACCGGCTGGAAGCGGCGCTCCAAGGCGGCGTCCTTCTCGATGTGCTTGCGGTACTCGCCGAGGGTGGTGGCGCCGATACAGCGCAGCTCGCCGCGGGCGAGGGCCGGCTTGAGCAGGTTGGCGGCGTCCATGGCGCCCTCGGCGGCACCGGCACCGACCAGGGTGTGGAGCTCGTCGATGAACAGGATGATCTCGCCGTCCGAGTCCACGACCTCCTTGAGCACCGCCTTGAGCCGGTCCTCGAACTCGCCGCGGTACTTGGCGCCCGCGATCAGCGCGCCCATGTCGAGGGAGACCAGGCGCCGGTGCTTGAGGATCTCGGGCACGTCGCCCGAGGCGATGCGCTGGGCGAGGCCCTCGGCGACCGCGGTCTTGCCGACCCCGGGCTCGCCGATGAGCACCGGGTTGTTCTTGGTGCGCCGGGTGAGCACCTGCATGAGGCGGCGGATCTCCTCGTCGCGGCCGATGACCGGGTCGAGCTTGCCGGCGCTGGCGAGCTCGGTGAGGTCGCGGCCGTAGCTCTTGAGGGCCTCGTACTTGGCCTCGGGGTTGTCGTCGGTGATCCGGTGGGAGCCACGGAGGTCCTGGATCGCCGACAGCAGGTTCGACTGGCTGACGCCATGCCGGGTGAGGATGTCGACGGCGGTCGAGCCGGTGACGCCGGTGACCGCGAGCAGCAGGTGTTCGATCGACACGTACTGGTCCTGGAACTGCGGGGCGAGCTTGGACGCCTGGTCGAGGACCGTCCGAAGCGACCGCGATGGCTGGGGCTCGGAGCCGCCCTCAGCCGACGGCAGGCGGTCGAGGGCCGAACGCAGCTCGCCGACGAGCTGACCGGCGGCGACGCCGACCCGGGACAGCAGCTTGCCGGCGATCCCCTCGTCCTGCTCGACAAGCGCGAGCAGCAGGTGGGTCGGGGTTGTCTCGGGGTTGCCGCGGGCGCCTGCGGACTTGAAAGCGGTCTGCAGCGCCTCGGTGGCGCGCACGGTGTACTGTGGGTTGCTGGCCATTCACTCCTCCACGGGGTTGAAACCCGTTCACAATATATGATCTGAGTGCTTGTTTGTCAAGTATTCTAGATCAATAATCTGCTAAAATTTCTATAAGATCTCGTGAGTGCTCGAGGCCACGGGGGTGTCGAGGTGCCGTGGAGGCTTGGCACCCGTCGGGCGGACCAGTACCGGAATGCCGTACCGTCCGTCGGGCACGGGCACGGGCACGGGCACGGGAGCGGATCGGCCACACTGCAGCGATCACGGCGCGGACGCGGGGGAGAGCCTCGGGTACAATGCGGCATCGTCGCGTCTGTGTGGAGCACACTGCCAATGGGCGATCAAGATGTTCGGCGGGAGTCGGAGGCCGAGGAGATCCGGGTCTTTCTCAAGCACCTGTTGAACGACGTGCGCGCCTTCGAAAAGATGCTCGCCGAGGACCTCTTCGAACGGGACGTGCGTCGGATAGGAGCCGAGCAGGAGCTGTTTCTGGTCGACCGCCACTGGCGGCCCGCCCCCATCGCCCTCGAGGTTCTCGAGGCGGTCAACGACCCCCACTTCACCACCGAGCTCGCCCGGTTCAACCTCGAGTTCAACCTCGACCCGCTCCTGTTCGGCGGCCGCTGCCTGTCCGACATGGAGTGGCAGATCGGGGAGCTCCTCGGCAGGGCCAGGGCCGCCGCCCAGAGCTGCGGCGGCGACGTGCTCCTCAGCGGGATCCTGCCGACCCTCGTCAAGTCCGACCTCGAGCTCGACAGCATGACCCCGAACCCGCGCTACTACGCCCTCAACGACGCCATGACCCGGCTCAAGGGCGGTGCCTACGAGTTCTACCTCAAGGGCGTCGACGAGCTCCACCTTCACCATGACTCGATCATGGTCGAGGCCTGCAACACCAGCTTCCAGGTCCACTTTCAGGTCGCGCCCCACGAGTTCGCGCGGCTGTACAACATCGCCCAGGCGGTGGCCGGACCGGTGCTGGCGGCCGCGGTCAACTCGCCCCTGCTGTTCGGCAAGCGGCTGTGGCGGGAGACCCGGGTCGGGCTCTTCCAGCAGTCCGTCGACACCCGCCGCACCATGCCCCACCTTCGGGAGCAGACGCCGCGGGTGAGCTTCGGCCGCCACTGGGTGAAGAGCTCGGCCCTGGAGATCTTCCGGGAGGACATCGCCCGCTTCCGGACCCTGCTGTCCACCGAGATGGACGACGACCCCTTCGTCGAGATCGAGGAGGGCCGGGCGCCGTCGCTCAAGGCCCTGCGCCTCCACAACAGCACGGTCTACCGCTGGAACCGGGTCTGCTACGGCATCTCCGACGGTAAGCCCCACCTGCGGATCGAGAACCGGATCCTGCCGGCCGGCCCGACCCCGCGCGACGAGGTCGCCAACGCCGCCTTCTGGTTCGGCCTGGTGAGCGGCTGCCTGCTCCGCTACGGCGACATCACCCAGCGGATGCGCTTCGAGGACGCGAGCTCCAACTTCTTCGCTGCCGCCGAGCACGGCCTCGCCGCCCAGCTCGCTTGGGCCGGGGCCGAACCCGCCCCGGCCGACCGCCTGATCCTCGACGAGCTGTTGCCCGTGGCCCGGGAAGGGCTGGCGGCGTCTGGGATCGACGACGGCGACATCGACCTGTTCCTCGGGGTGATCGAGGAGCGGGTGCGGTCCCGGCAGACCGGCGCCCAGTGGCAGCTCGACTCCCTGGCCGGCTTCGGACCCATGGGCCCCCTGTCGGAGCGGCTGTCCGCGGTGACCGCGGCCATTGCCGCCCGCCAGCGCGAGGGCCGGCCGGTGGCGACCTGGGAGCCGGCCCGCCTCGAGGAGGGCGGCGGCTGGAAGCAGAACTACCTCACCGTCGAGCACTGCATGGACACCGACCTGGTCACCGTGGAGCAGACCGAGCCCGTGGACCTGGTGGCCAACCTCATGGTCTGGAACAACATTCGCCACGTCATGGTGGAGGACGCGGAGAACAGGTTGGTCGGCCTGGTGTCCCAGCGCGCCCTCATCAAGCTCGTGGGGACCTACCACCCCGAGCAGCGGGAGGGTCCCCTACCGGTGTCCGAGATCATGCAGCGCGAGCCGGTCACCGTGGCCCCCGAAACCGCGACCGTCGACGCCATCGACACCATGCGCCGCAACGGTTGGTCGTGCCTGCCTGTGGTCAAGAACGACCGCCTGGTGGGCGTCCTCACCGAGACCCAGCTCATGGCCGTCGCCGGCCAGTTGCTGGAGGAGAAGCTGCGGGAGTAAGCGCCGGGGCGGAGAGGCTCGGGAAAAGCAACGGGAACGCGATCGAGTCGACGTACGCGAACGCGGAGGAGGCTGATCGCTGCCCCTGGTCGCCGTTCCTGGTTGCTGCTTCTGATCGCTGTTGGCTGGCCCTGGTGGCTGTTTGCTGTCCTTGTTGGCTGATCGCCGACCCCCCGCCGCGGCCTGCCGGCATGACCACCCCCGAGTCGTTCACAGGGAGGAGGTAGTCGACGGGTCGTCCCAGGTCAAGGGCGCCCAGCCGCCCGACCTCCCTTGACATGGGCCGCCCCGCCGACGTGTCAGAGCGGCCATGAACGACTCGGAGCTGACCATGCACGACACGCGCTTCCCCGGAGACCTCACCGTCTACCGAAACGCCCTCGATGCGGCTGCGATCGCCATCGCCCTCGTCAGGCGGGTACCGGCTCCCCTGAAGAGCCTCGCCGACCAGGTGATCCGGTGTTCCTCCTCGGTGCCGGCGAACCTCAACGAGGGCCACGGCCGGTCGGGCCGCGATCGGATCCACCACTGGCGCATCGCCTTCGCGTCGGCGAAAGAGGTCGATGCGCATCTCAGCCTGCTCGCCCGCGCTGGTGCCGTCGATGCGAAACGGGCGGCCGAGGCGCTCGAGCTATTCGACCAGGTGCGCGCCATGACCTGGCGGCTGCTGCATCCCAAGCCCTGACGTGGAAGGAACCCGGAGCCGCATTGTGGGGCCGGCGGCTCGCCGGCCACTCCCGGACGATGCCGGTTGTCCGCGTCCGCGTCCGCGTCCGTGTCCGATGTCAGCGACAGCGACGAGCAAACTGCAATCCGCGATCAGCAACCGGCGACAGCGACAGCGATCGGCGTCGGGTCCGGGTTCGGACGCGGACGCGGACGCGGGCACGGACGCGGGACCTGCGGGAACGGGCTGAGCTAGAATCCAGTGACCGATCGGGGGGAGGGACTCATGGCGGATCGCGAGTTCAAGCCGTACGTGCCGGCTTCGACGTCCATGGCCGAGCTGACCTTCAAGGCGGTGTTCCTCGGCGTCATCATGGCAGTGGTCCTGGGTGCGGCCAACGCCTACCTGGGCATGAAGGTGGGCCTCACCGTGGCCGCCACCTTCCCGGCCGCCGTGGTCGCCATGGCGGCCCTTCGCGTCTTCCGGGGCAACATCCTCGAGGAGAACATCGCGCGGACCACGGCTTCCGTCGGCGAGTCCCTGGTCGCCGGCGCCATCTTCACCATCCCGGCCTTCGTGATCAGCGGCGCCTGGAGCGAGTTCAACCTGCGGGACGCCACCGCCATCATGCTCATCGGCGGCATCTTGGGCGTGCTGTTCGTGATCATCCTGCGTCGCGCCCTGGTGGTCGAGGCCGAGCTACCCTTCCCCGAGAGCGTGGCCGCCTCCGAGATCGTCAAGGCCGGCCAGAAGGGCCAGACCGGGGCTGGGCTGGTCTTCGGGGCGATGGGCATCGCGGCCGTGTGGGAGCTGTTCAAGAACGACGCCGGGCTCTACTTCATCCGTGACAAGGCCCAGCACTTCGTGCACTTCGGTCGCTCCGCCATCGAGATCGCGGGCCGCAAGATGGAGTACGCCGGCGGCATGCTGCTGTCGACCCCGGAGGCCTCGCCCATGGTCATGGGGGTCGGCTTCATCGTCGGCCTCAGGATCTCGGCGATCCTGTTCGCGGGGGCGGTCGCGGGCTGGCTGGTGCTGGTCCCGCTGGCCCTGTTCCTCAACCCGGCGGTGTCGGCCGGGATCGCGGAGGACGGCTTCGTGGCCCTCGCCGTCGACGTGTGGTTCCGGCAGATCCGGCCCCTGGCGGTGGGCACCATGATCGTGTCCGCCTTCTACACCCTGTACAGCCTGCGCGAGTCCCTGGCGAGCGGGGTCACCAAGGTCTGGGCCGCGGTCCGCGGCGGCGAGGTCGGATCGGCTGCCCCCGAACGCACCGAGACCGACCTCAACCTCAAGTGGGTGATGGCGGCCATCGGCGTGATGGCGATCCCCATGTTCTTTCTGTACAGATACTTCGCAGCCTCCACCGGGGGCGCCCTGGTGCTCACCGTGGTGATGCTCGCCCTCGGGATCCTGTTCGCCGCGGTGGCCGGCTACCTGGTGGGTCTGGTCGGCAACTCCAACAACCCGATCTCGGGGCTGACCCTGTCGGCGCTGGTGATCTCGGCGGTGCTCATGGTCCTGATGGGGGTCACCGGGGTGCACGGCCTGGCGGCGGTGCTCGGCGTGTCGGGCGTGGTCTGCTGCGCCGCCGGCGTCGCCGGCGACATGATGCAGGACTTCAAGGTCGGCCACATCCTCGGCGGCACGCCGTGGCGGATGCAGGTCGGCGAGCTCATCGGCGTCGTCGCCGCTGCCCTCACCATGCCGGTGCTGCTCATGGTCCTGGACTCGGCCTACACCATCGGCTCGGCCGAGCTCCCGGCACCCCAGGCCGGGCTCATGGCCCTCATGGCCAAGGGCATCGTCGGCGGCGACATGGCGTGGCCGCTGGTCATCGTCGGCATGTTCCTGGGTATCGCGCTGATTCTCATCAAGGCGCCGGCGCCCATGCTCATCGCCGTCGGGATGTACCTGCCCTTCGCCACCACCTCGGCGGTGTTCGCGGGCGGGGTCATCCGCTCGATCCTCGACGCCTTCCTGGTTCGGGGCAAGGCCAGCGACGACCAGCGGATGAAGGCCGAGAACTCCGGCGTGCTGGTGGCCTCGGGGCTGATCGCCGGCCAGAGCCTGATGGCGGTGCTGCTCGCCTTCGTGGTCCTTTATGAGCAGGCCAAGCTCGGCATGACCGAGACCGAGCACCTGCTGCCCCACCTCGGCGACAGCTTCGGCGCCGGTCTCCTGGTCTACCCGCTGCTGCTGGTGCTGCTGGTCTGGCTGCCTTTGCGCCGCGCCCGGTCGTGACCGGGCTCGTCGATCCGCGGGTCCTCGACTGCGTTCCGCGCCGGCTCGCCGAGTGGCGGGCCGATGACGACGGGCGGGTGGTCGTCGAGCGGCCCCGGCCGGTCACCACCGGCCTCCGCGGGTCCTGGGATCACCTGCTCTGGCTCATGGCCACCCCGAGGATCCGCCTCGACGAGCTCGGCAGCCGTGTCTGGCGGCAGATGGACGGCAAGGCTTCGCTGGCCGAGATTGGGCTGGCCAGCTCCGAGGTCGTCCCCGACCGAGCCGAGCACATCGACCAGCGTCTCGCGATCTTCGCCACCGCCCTCGAGCGCCAGGGGCTGATCGAGCTCCGCCTCCCGGCTGGCCTCGACGGTGCGTCGGCACGGCCGATGATGCTTTGACAGCAAAAAATATGATGCTATGATGTATCCATGAGAACGACCGTCACCCTCGATCCGGATGTCGAGCAGCTGATCCGTGCCGCACAGGAGCGCGGTCGGACGAGCTTCAAGCAGGTCATCAACGATGCGATCCGACGCGGCCTCAAGGCTGGGAGCGAGGAGCCGAGCCCGCCCTTCGAGGTCGACGCCAGGCCCATGGGCTTGCGCCCGGGCATCGACCCGGCGCGTGTCCGCGATCTCGATGACGAGCTCGAGATCCGCGAGTTCCGACGCAAGCTGGGGGCGCTCGAGGACGCTGTCGGGTGATCGTCCCGGACGCCAACCTGCTGCTGTACGCCTACGACTCGAGCAGTCGGTTTCACGAGCCGGCAGCCGCGTGGTGGACGAGCTGCCTCGATGGGCCCGAGCCGGTGGGCTTGTGTGCCCCGGTGCTCTTCGCCTTCCTCAGAATCGGGACGAGCCGGATCGTGTTTTCGGATCCGATGACGGTCGACGAGGCGAACCGACGCATCCGCTCATGGCTGGAGCGTCCGGTCACCGACTTCCTCGTGACTCAGGAGACCGATGTCCTGCAGGCGCTGCGTTGGCTCGAGGCCGCCGGTTCGGGCGGCAACCTGACCACCGACGCCCAGATCGCCGCGATCGCGGCTCGCCACCGTGCGACCGTCCACACCGCCGACACCGATTTCAGCCGCTTCCCCGACGTCCGGTGGATCAACCCGATCCTCCGGGCGCCGACCTGATCCGAGTCCGAAAACCCATTTTCCGAAACCGCAAGCAGCCGGGCTGTCCCGGCTGCTTGCGGTTTCGGAATCTGCAACCTCTTCCGGCTCGACTCACCCCTGCCTACGGATCAATCGACCGAGCTCGGTGTGGTCGGGCTTGATGAGCTCGGCGACCCGCTCGCGGTTCACGTCGGCGACGATGATGTCGCCGACCTCGGTGCTGACCTCGGCGAAGATCCCGAGCTTGGCCATACCCTCGGTCTGCTTGAGGTTGTCCTCGGTTGGCGTGACGTAGTGGATGGACTCCGCCTTATAGCGGTGGATGAGGAAAAGGTGGAGAACCGTCATGAGCCGCTTCTGGCGCAGGGAGGTGTCCATGGTCTCCTGGTCGCGCACCGACAGGATGCTCTTGCCGCGGCGGTCCCGGATGGTGGCGAAGACCACCCGGGCGACCGGCTCACCGGCGGGGTTGAGGACCTTGAGGCCGAGCAGCTCCGAGCCGGCCCTCTCCGGCCGCAGCAAGACCTTGAACGGCCCCGCCACGTCGTTGACCTCGCACCACAGGGCGAGCCACTCCTCCAGCAGCCGCGGCGGCACCTCGGTCTCCACCAGGTGCTGGACCTGGGTCGAGCCCCTGCCCATGGCCTTGGTGGTGGCGGTGCGGCCCGACGACGCCATCAGAGCGCCGTCCAGGCGCGGCCCGCCGACCAGGGTCTGGGGGGTGCGGTAGGGCGACTCGACCAGCCGCAGCTTGCGCTGCAGCCGCGCCAGGGCCAGCATGCCGTCCTCCTTGAGGGCGCGGGCGAACTCCTCCACCGCCATGCCGTCCACCTGGTGGCCGCCGTAGGTGATGAAGTTGAAGACGAAGCCGAGCCTGCCGAGCTCGGCCGGGAAGGCCGACATCTCCTCGTCGGTCATGCCGGTGGTGTCCCAGTTGAAGGACGGCGACAGGTTGTAGGCCAGCATCTTGTCCGGGAAGCGGGCGTGGATGGCGTCGGCGAAGATCTTGGCTTCGTGGAGGTTGGCGGTCTTGGTCTCCATCCAGATGACGTCGCAGTAGGGCGCCACCGCCAGGGACTTGGCGACCGCGTAGGGGATCCCGCCCTGGATCGGGTAGTAGCCCTCGGGGGTCCGAGCCGGCTCGGGGTCCCAGGTGACCTCGAGGCCCATGTCGGCGGCCCGGGCCCGCGCCTCCTGCCAGGACGCGTGGGACGACCACTCGAGCCACTGGTCGAGGCTGAGGTCGAAGTCCTGACCCTGCTCGAGGGCGAAGGACATGGCGTCGGCCACGGCCCGGCCGAAGGTCTTGACCCCCGCAGCGGCCTCCCAGAGGTCGGCGAAGCGTGTCACCGCCTGGTCGAGCATGCTCTCGATTGGCATCAGCCGGTCGTCGCGGTGGGCCTCGACGAGGTCGCGCATGAAGCCGAAGACGCCGATGTGGTCGAGCCAGGCCTCGGCCTTCGCCCAGCTCCTGTCGTCGATGTCGTAGAGCAGGTGGCCGTTGATCTCCTCGACCCCCATCTCGTGGAAGCGCTTGAGGATTGCCAGGTACGTGATCTTCCAGCTCGGGATGTCGCGGTTGGTGACCCCGAGCACGAAGGGCTGGTCCCGCTCGTCGCCGGTGCCGTCGAGGAAGGTCGCGGCCTCGGCGTCGGTGCGGGCGACGATGATCCCGGGCACCCCCATGACGTCGAGCTGGAAGCGGGCGGCGTTGAGGCGCTTGATCTGTTCGTCCACCGGCACCAGCACCTTGCCGCCCTGGTGGCCGCACTTCTTGCAGCCGGGCTTCTGGTCCTCGATGTGGTAGCCGGGGACCCCGACCTCGACGAAGCGCCGGATCAGGTTGCGGACGTGGGCGTCGCCGCCGTGGCCGGTGTCGGCGTCGGCGATGATGAAGGGCCGGTAGTCGACCTTCGGCGTCGCGGCCCGCTGGCGGTCGTTCATCTTGGCCCGCAGGTACTGCTGGTTGCGGTCGGCGGTGAGCAGGGCGCGGACGATGGGCGCCGCCTCGTCGGGCACCTGTGACAGGGGGTAGCTGGCCAGGTCGGCCCCCGGGTCCTCGGTCACCGAGCCCTTGGCCGAGGTCGCCCAGCCGCCCAGGTAGATGCCCTCGATGCCGATGCGCTTGATGGCCACCGCCTGGCCCGGCGTGTAGGGGCCGAAGGTGGTGATCGAGCGCCCCTCGGCGAAGAGCTCGCGCAGCCGTGCGTGGAAGTCCGCCGCGGCGTTGCGGGCGATGGTGTGGTCCTGGGGGATCGTGCCCTGCTGCTGGGCCACCTGGCGCGGGCTGTAGAGCCGGTTGATGCCGGCGAAGCGGGGTCCGGACATGAAGCGCCGGCAGGCCTCGATGCGGTCGGTGAAGGCGCCGAGCTCGTCCTCGCCGGCGGCTTCGGCGGTGTCGAGATTCTCGGTGATGCGGGTGCCGTCGCGCATGAAGGCCTCCATGTAGAGCGCGATCCGCTGCCTGGCGGTTTCCAGGTCGTGGTTGTCCAGGTTGATGTTGAGCAGGTCGATGTACCAGGGGACCTTGACGTCGGAGCTCACGTAGGTCGAGACGATCTCGCGGGCGATGGGCAGGGTGGTCTCCTTGGAGTGGTCCCAGACGTCCTTGTCCTTGGCGGCGAGCAGCTTGTCGTACTCCTCGGCGAGCAGCCGGTCGAACAGCTCACGGGTGAAGATGTCGCCGGCCGCAACGCCGGTCTCGGGGTCGTCCTCGGTCAGCGGCGCGGACTTGTGCAGCCACTCCCAGAGGATGGACAGCCGGATCTCGCCGGTGGCCATGTCCTCCATCAGGTAGAGGACGTCGTCGTTGCCGAAGAAGTCGGCCGGCTTGAGGGCGGCCGCCTGCATCCCCTGGCCGAAGGCGTTGCCGTACTGCAGGGCCACCGACAGCAGGTTGCGGGCGCCGCGGACGGTGCGGGGCGCGTCCTCGAGCAGGTGCAGCCCGTCGGCGTCGGCGGGGGTGTAGGTCAGGGCCGGGAAGTCGCGGCCGAGCTGGTTCGCCTCGCCGACCTTCTCCCACACCGGCCGGACGATGTGGACCATCTTCCAGTGCGCCACCCACTTGCCGCTGGCGCCCTCGCGCTGCTCGCGCTCGGCGCCGGCCACGGCCTTCTCCATGCTCGCCGAGACGCCCTCCTTCGAACCGACCGGGATGTTGGGCTCCATGCCGCCCTGCCAGAGGGCGCAGCGGCCGTTGCGGTCGGGGGTGTTGACCGCCCGCCGGACGCGGTCCTCGTAGGTCCGCATGTAGCCGTAGGTCATGACGATTGACTCGATGTTGGGGTTGACGAAGTCGGCGTCCCAGGCGTTGGCGTCGGCCACCGAGTTGATGTAGTCCCAGCGGCCGGTGTTGTAGCCCGCGAAGTGGCGGCCCAGGGCGGCCCGGATCTCCATGAGCTGGAAGGTCGCCTCGAGCTGCTCGACCAGGACGTAGACCTTGATCGTACCGACGGCGAGGCCCAGGTGCTCCTCGAGGGCGGTCAGCATCTCGTTCCACAGGGCCGCCTCCTCGGCGGTCTGGATCTTGGGCAGGTAGAGCACAACCGAAGCGCCGCGGGAGGCGAGCTCGCGGTGGTTGTTGGCCACATAGAGAGCCATGTCGACAATGGAGGCCGACATGGCCGTGCCGTCGGCGTCGCGGACGTGGCGGTCGTCGAGGTGGAGGCCGCGGGCGCGGAAGATGACGGTGGTGAAGTTGAGCTGCTGCCGCCAGTCGTCGACGATCCGCCGCCCGAAGAAACTCTCCGCCCAGCGGTTCATCTCGTCCGCCACCTTCGCTGCGACCCCGAGGAAGACCGGGTCGCGGGCGATGGCGAGTGAGAGATTGCGCTGGTTGTCCAGGGACATGGTGTGGACCTGGCCGAGGGCGTCCTCGCCGTCGAACATCCAGCCGTCGGCGCCCGACAGCAGGGCGTAGGCGACGTTGCGCAGGCTCGATTCCAGCGGCGCGTCCGGCTTGGCCCCGGGGCCGGTGCCCTGGATCCACTGCCGCTGCAGGTCGGCCGGTATCTCGGAGCCTTCGAAGCTCCCGGCCCGGGCGTCGGCGACCGTGATCCGGGTCCGGCCGATGACGGCGCCTGGATCGAGGAAGGCGATCCGTTCACCGGCGGCGAAGCGGTGCTCCCGTCGCCGGATGCGTCGGGCCATGAGGGCCTTCTGCTCCCGGTTGTAGACCGACAGCGCCTCGATGGCGGCCAGCGCCTCCGGGGTGTAGACGTCGGGGTAGCGGTCGAGCAGGTCGTCGCGGACGAGCAGGCGCGTGACGGCGGCGGTTGGGTTTCCCATCTTCGAACCTCTCGGAGCTGGTTTCCTGGGCGTTTCGGTCGTGCACCGGACCCGGTGAGTCGGCAGTGGATGGTTGATGGAATTTCCGCGCTGCGGCGTTTATTCCGCGCCGCGGCTGCCGCCGAGCCTCGACCGGGAGCGGGCGTCAGCTGGGGGACCGCTCCTCCGGCTCGTCCTCCCGGTCCACCAGCGACCGTTCCACCTCGGTGAGGTCTTCTAGCGCGCTCTGGTCCTCGTCCGCCGCCTCCCGGATGCCGATGACGAAGACCAGCACCACCGTGAGCAGGACGAGAAACGCGACGAATCCGAGGATGACGAGGGTCAGGGTGGACAAACGGACCTCCAGTCCGGCCGCCGGCCGGTCGTTCGAGGATGCTCCGCGGCCCCCCGTCCCCGACACGGGGAGGCCGCGGACCCCGGGTTGGGGGATGCCCCCGGAGGACCACTCGTCGAGGACGTTCGGGCTAACGTCGCGATGTCGTTGCGTTCTTGGCGCTCTTTGCGTTTTGAACTCCTGACATCCTGCGCCGGCTGTGGCGGCGCGGGGTGGGACCCACCATTGTGTCGGGTCCCACCCGATGGTCATCCGGCGGCGGCCGGACCATGCTGCTGCACCAGAGCCGGCGGTAGCGGGCGGCCCGGTTCGGCCGGAGAGGCCGAGCTTTGCTGGAAAGACGGCTCGACGGAGGAGGAGCATGGCCGAGAACATGACCCTTGGACGCGCCCTGGAGATCGCCATCGAGACCGAACGGATCGGCAACGAGGTCTACCGGAAGCTGGCGGCTCGCCACGAGGACGAGACCGAGCTCCACGACCTCTTCAAACGCCTGGCCGAGGACGAGAAGCTGCACGAGTCCCGCCTGCGAGAGCTCGGCGATCAGCTCGACGAAAAGGCCGGCCGGGAGCTCACCGACGAGGATAGCGAGTACCTGCGGAGCGTGGCGTGGCGTGAGATCTTCCACGGCGATCCGGACCCGATCGCCGCAGCGGACCGGGTCGCGAGCCGTAAGGACGCTCTCGAGATGGCGTCACGCCTCGAGCGCTCGACCCTGGTGTACTACTCGGGGATTCGGGATCTGTTGGGCGACCACCCGGTCCTCGGAGAGATCATGGCGATGGAGAAGCAGCATCTGACCCAGATCATCAAGTACCTGATGGAACCCGAGTCGAAGGTGCGCGGCACGGAGGACGGCTGGACCTGAGCCGAGACGCGGCATCGCGAGCTTCGCCTTTCGGCGATCTCGGCTCGCTTCGAAACAGCATGATTGGAGGCCCCGATGGCCGAGACCGAAACGACGACCACCCGCATCGAACCCGACATCGCGATCCCCGATGACTCGCCCAAGGCGCTGGACCGGGCCCGCGACGCTCTGGAGTCGGCACGCCAGTCCCTCGAGAAGGCCGGCGAGGCCATGGCCCAGGCCACCTCGACGGCCAAGACGAAGGGCCGGGAGGTAGCGGACCGGACCACGGGCTACCTGAATGACGCCAAACGGCAGCTGGCGCGAGCCAAAGAGGCCATGGCGGAGGTCGCGGCGCGCAGCCGAGGCCAGCTCGAGAAGCTCTACAAGGAGCTCACCGAGCGCTACCGGGAGCTCCAGCAGCGAGCCCGGGAGCTCGGCGGGCGCGCCCGCGAGAGGATCGCCCGGCTCGAGCTCGGCGAGCGCCGGGACCAGGTGGTGGCGTTCCTCCAGGAGCGCCCCGGCACCTCGGTGCTGATCGCCCTCGCCGCCGGCTTCGTCGTCGGCTACGCCACCCGGCCGCGGCGGTGACCGTGATCGGTGACGTCGATCGCCCGCCCGACGACGACAGCGTCAGCGGGCTCGCCCACGAGGCGACGCTGGCCGCCGGGAGGTCGATGTTCGAGGACGGGTCGGGCCTCAGGGTCGACCCCGACCGTCTACTCGACCGGGTCCTGCCGGAGGCTCTCGACTGGCGAGCGGCCGTCCGCCGATGGCCGTTGCCGGCCATGGCGGTGTGCTGCGCCGCCGGCTGGCTGCTCGCCCGCCGGCGGGGACCGGCCGTCGTCGACGGCATGAGGTCCGGAGCGTCGGCACTGCTCGGCGAGCGCTGGCAAGAGCTGCAGCGTGTCCTGGAGGAGGGCGGGCCCGGCTCCGAGCCTTAGGTCGGCCGGTCCGGCGTGCAGTCGGAACCGGTGGTGGTCACTCGGGCCGTGTGGTCTCGAGGCTCACCCTCTCCTCCCACTCCCGGACCCGGCGCTCGGCCTCCTCCTCGGCGACGTGATAGTGCTGGCGGATCTTCGCGAGCAGCTGCTCGCGCTGGCCGGCGATCTCCAGCAGGTCGTCGTTGGTGAGCCTACCCCAGGTTTCCTTGACCTGGCCCCTGAGCTCGGTCCAGTCGTGCTTGAGTCGGTCGCGATGGGTGTCCACGGGGTACCTCCCTGCCAGATCTGACCAGGTTTCGGGCCGGTGCCGAACCCGGCCGAGGCCCGTGGCCGCGTGGGGTTTCTCCCCACCGCCGCGGACCGCCGGATCGCGGTGTTACCGCGCCTTGGCCTTGACCAGGATCGAGACCCGCCGGTTCGCCTGGCGACCGGTTTCGGTGTCGTTGTCGGCCACTGGATGGTCCTCCCCGTAGCCCACGGCCGTCATCCGACCGGGATCGACGCCCCGGTCGATGAGGGCGTTCATGACCGCGTGGGCCCGCCGCCGGGACAGCTCGAGATTGTGCTCCTCGGATCCCGTCGAGTCGGTGAAGCCCTGCACGACCACGGCGGTCTTGGGGAAGTCGTGGAGGACGGTGGCGACGTCGGCGAGGACGCCGTGAGCGCTCGGGCTCAACAGGGCCGAGTCCACGTCGAACAGCAGGTCGGACGAGAATCGCACCAGGAGCTTGTCCTTGCCGACCCGCTCGACGGTGGTCCCGGGGATGCGTGCGAGCTTCTCCTCCTGGGAGTCCATGTAGGTGCCGACTCCGGCGCCGATCCCGGCGCCGATGGCGGCGCCGGCGAGGATCTCGTCGGCTTCGCCCTCGCCGACGACGGCCCCGAGCACCGCGCCGGCTGCGGCGCCGATGCCCGCACCCTTCGCGGTCTTGTCGCGCTTGGTCGTGTACGCACCGGACATGCAGCCCCATGCGGAGAACATCATCGTCAGAACGCAGCAGGCGGCAAGCCCGAAGCGAACGACTGATGGGAGGGTGGTCGTGATCGAGGACACCGTCATCATCGGCCTCCAGAAAGTGGTGTTTCGGGGTTCTCGAGCCGGCGCGCGGTCTCGAGGAGCAGCGCGAGGTCCGTCTCGATGGTCTCGAGGCGGCTCACCGCACGCCGTCGCCTGAGGATGAGCACCGAACCTCTCACCTCCGCATGCGCGGGCTGGGTCTCATCGAACAGGCGCAGGATCGCCCGCCTCCGTCCCGAGCTGAGGAAGTCCCGGATTCCCTCGGGATCCTCGCCCGTGACCCGCATGCGCTTGTCGAACTCGGGGTCGCCGGTGGCGACGGACTCGACACCGACCAGGGGATCCACGGTCGTGCCTTCGGTGATGTCGAGGCCCCGAGGCGCCGTGGTCTGTGCCTCGACGGTGAGCTCGACCACCTCGACGCCGGCGATCCCGGTATCGGACGACTCGTCGCTCACCGTCAGCCGGCACGGGCGCCCTTCGAGGCTCCCGGCGACCCGGGGCCGGCCCGCCTCGTCGCGTCGGTAGGTGAGACCGTAGCGCCGGGCGAGCCGACGCCAGGTCCGATGCCGCTGGCGGCGCAGGATCACGGTCGCGGCCACGACCACGGCGACGACGAAGAGCAGAATCTCCACGGTCCTCCCATCCTCGGGTCCGCGGCTCGCCGCACGGGTGCGGCGAGGTCCGCAGTCTCCTGCCACGGTGTGGCGTCCGCACGCGTCGGCGCCACCGGGCGCGTTCCCAGCCGGCAGCCGGGTACGCCCCGATCCGGTCCCGCTTCGGGGCTCTCGGGTCACGCCCGACGGACCGGTGGGGAGCGGTCGGGTGGCTGGGTCCGGCGCGAAACGGAAGCTTGGGGTTTGAACCGGAGGGGAGCGTCCGAGCCGCTCGCGGATCGAACGACGTCAGATCTGGTGGTGGGACCTCCAGCTTCGAGGTTGTGGGAGCCGCCGAGGTCTGTGAGGCGTTTCCGGTCCGCCGGTACGACATCGTCGACGGGGAGAGGAACTGATGATCATTCACCGCGTTTCGACCACGGGCGGGTGGGCCTCTTTTCGCTCCGCCCTGCCTTCTCGTTTCCGGAGGCATTGCGGGGACCACCGCGCGGGGCAGGGCCTGTCGTGACTGACGCCGCCGTCCAGGGCCGCGTGCCGGCCACCGGCCAGACGAGGTGCTGGGACGAGCTCGGCCGACCCATGCCGTGCTCCGGAAGCGGCCAGGACGGCGAGCTGCGCCCGGGCGTGGCCTGGCCGGATCCGAGATTCGAGGTCGCGGACGACGTCGTTCGCGACCGGCTGACGGGGCTCGACTGGCTGGTCGATGCGGACCCGTTCGAATGGCCCCTGAGCTGGCACGAGGCCCGCGCGGCGACTGCCGGATTGCGGCGGGGCGGCGTCGACGACTGGCGGCTGCCGGACCGGCGGGAGCTGTGGAGCCTGATCTCGTTCGCGGCGCGCGACCCGGCACTGCCGTCGGGTCACCCCTTCGGAAACGTCCGCCTCGGGTGGTACTGGACCGCCACCACCGCGGCCCGGAACCGCGACTACGCCTGGGCGGTTCAGCTCACCGGCGGGCGCGTCTTCTTCGAGGCCAAGGATCGGGACGCGTTCGTCTGGCCATGCCGGGGTGCGAGCCCGATGCTCGCGGCGCCGGCGGATCCCGGAGACTCCGCGAGCTCGCCGGGCGGGCCCGCGGAAAAGCCGTGGCCACGGCCTCGCTTCCGGCCGGCGGGCGAGATCGTCGAGGACCGGCTCAGCGGCTTGTGGTGGGCGCGCCGCGCGGATCTGTGCGGGGGCCCGGTGCGGTGGGCCACGGCCCTCGAGGCGGTCCGGCGACTCGAGTGCGACCGCCCGGTGTCCGGACGCTGGCGGCTGCCGGCCATCACCGAGCTCGAGTCCCTCCTCGACGCGGGCCGTTGCGACCCCTCCCTGCCGGCGGACCATCCCTTCGACCGAGCCGGCGGCGGCTACTGGTCATCGACCACGAGCGCCTACGAGCCCGACTGGGCCATGGTGCTGCACCTCGGCCGAGGCGCCGTCGGGGTCGGGATCAAACGCGACCCGCGTTTCCTGACCTGGCCCGTGTCAAGTCCGTGACCCCTTCGGCGACCGGGAACGTCAGAGCCGGCCGGGCCGCGAGATCAGGCTGATCACGGCGACGAAGAGCGCCGAGCCGAGGATCGACCAGACCACGGGGAACGGGGTGCCGCCGAAGGACAGCACGAAGATCGCCGGCAGACCCAGGGCGCGGGCGATCCAGGTGCCGATCAGCGCGCCCACGAAGCCCACCCCGACGGCAACCAGGCAGCCGCCGCGTGTGAAGCCCGTGATCGCCTGGCCTATGGCGCCGCACACGGCGGCCACCAGGAGCAGGAGCAGGAACTCGATCAAGGTCATGGTGGTTCTTCACCTTTCTGATGGAGGGCCCGCGGCGGACCCGGTAAGCAGGCATCCAGCGCCGTGGCACCCTCGGGTGGTTCCGAGTGGCGGCGGCATCACTCGGGACCCTCGCCGTCGACGCCGTCCCGGATCTGCTCCTTGACCCAACCGGTGAGTAGGCGGAGGGTCACGAAGTTGAGCGCCGACAGTACGATGGCGATCTCGAACCGGGAGAAAGCGACGGCGACGCCGATGGCGCCGGTGTTCCAGATGCTGGCCGCGGAGGAGGTCCCCTTGACCGAGTCGCGGTTGGTGAGGATGGCCCCGCCGCCGATGAAGCCGATCCCGGTGATGATGCCCTGGATCACCCGGGCCTCACCGTCGGTGCTGTCGATGACCTGCATGCCGAGCAGCATGAAACCGCACGAAACCACCGCGACGATGGGAAAGGTGCGGAGCCCGAACGAGCGCCGGCTCTGCTCCCGGTCCCAGCCGATGGGCAGGGCGAGGGCGAAGGCGACGACCAGCAGCACCAGGTGCGACAGCATCTGGTCCAGGTTGACGCTGAGCAGGTTGTCGAGGATGTTCATGCTGAGAAAAGGCCCCCGCGCCCCGGGGTGGTCACGACTGGCCCGGGGACGCTGGAGCCGGGAGCTCGGCCGGCGGTGCCACCGAGCTCGCGCAGTGTCAGACCCGCGGTCGTCGGCCCATGACCAGGGACACGACGAACAGGATCAGGAACACGATGAACAGCACCTTCGCGATCCAGGCCGCGGTGCCGGCCAGGCCGAAGAAGCCGAAGCCTGCCGCCACGATGGCGATGAGGAAGAAAACGAGCGCCCATCCGAGCATGAGGTCCTCCAATCGGTTCCAAGAAAGATCACTCCTCGACCTCGATGAGGTTCTTCACGTCGACCACGCCCTCGGTGCGGCGGGCGAGCTCCTCGGCGTTGGCGCGCGCATAGGTCGTCTTGACCGTTCCGCTCAGGGTCACAACGCCCTGGAGGACGTCGACGTCGATGTTGAACTTGTTGATGTCCGGGTCGGCGACGAGCTTGCTCTTGACCTTGGTGGAGATCCACGCGTCGTCGATGTTCTCTCGCAGCGTGGGATTGCCGATCCGGATGTCGTTGTCGACCCGCTTCACGCCCTCGGTGTTGCGGGCGACCTCCTCGGCCTCCCGGCGCTGGAGATCGGTCTCGACCATTCCGGACAGGCGGACCACGCCGTCGGTGGTGTCGACATCGATCTCGAAGGGGTTGACCTCCGGATCGGCGGTCAGCCGGGCCGTCACCTTGGAGGTGATCCAGGCGTCGGACATCTGCTCCCCGGTGGTCTGGGTGCTGCTGCAGGCCATCGTGCCCGCCGCGAGCACCAGGACGGCGGCGATGATCCATCGGTTGCGGTTCACTGCGTTCATGGCGTTGCCTTCCTTTCTGGCCAGCGCCGCGATCGTCCCCGCCTGCGACGGCGGTCGCGATGTCGTCGTGTTGGACCCGAGGCGTGGCTGCACCGGGCGCTTGCAATCGCGGTGCCACCGGCTGCGATTCGCACCTCCCGAGAGCCTGGCGAACAGGGTGGTGAGGTCGTGAAAGGCCCTGTGGAATCAAGGGTTCTTCGGGATTTCGAGATGCAGGGGCCGAGCTCGCTCTGGAGCTTCCCGAGCTGCCGGTTCGAGCCGACGGTGGATTGAAAGATGTTCCGACGATGAGTGTAGCTTGTACCTCCAGCCATCAACTGGAAGCGGGTCGTTGGCGTTCGACGGTGCTCGGCCGCAGAGGGTCGGAGCGGAACGGTTCTTGCTCTTCGAACCTGTCAAAGGAGCCGGAAACGAATCATGATCGACGAGATTCAACAGCGCTTCGCCGCCTTCGACCCCCAGAACCTGATCGAGGCCATCCTCGGGATGATCCCGGATCTGCTCGCCGCCGCGGTGGTGCTGGCGGTCTTCTACCTCATCTTCAGGATCAGCCGCCGGCCGCTGCGCGCGGTCCTCGAGCGGGCCGGGATGCACGGCAAGGTCATCGACCTGCTGGTGGGCAGCCTCTACAAGTACCTCCTGCTCGCGGTCGCCGTGGTGATGGCGGCGTCGCAGCTCGGCATCAACGTCGCCGCCGCCATCGCCGGCCTCGGGGTGGTCGGCATCGCGGTCGGCTTCGCCGCCCAGGACTCGCTGGCCAACGTGATCTCGGGCATCATCATCTTCTTGGACAAGCCGTTTTTCGTCGGCGACTGGATCACGGTCGAGGACGAGTACGGCCAGGTCACCGAGATCACCCTGCGGTCGACGCGAATCCGGACGCCGCGCAACAGCTTCGTCGTGCTGCCCAACAAGACGATCGTCGACGCCGTGCTCGAGAACCACAGCAAGCACGGCCGCCTTCGAGTCGACGTGCCGGTGGGCATCGCGTACAAGGAGGACGTGGGCGAAGCGCGGCGGGTGATCCTCGGCGAGGTGGCGAAGCTCGACGGCGTGCTGGAGGAGCCCCCCCCCGGCGTGGTGGTGACGGGCCTCGGCGACTCCAGCGTCAACCTGTCGGTCCGGGTATGGATCGCCTCGGCCGACCGCCAACAGCGCACCCACTTCAGCGTCGTCGAGGCCTGCAAGTCCGCCCTCGACCGCGCCGACATCGAGATCCCATTCCCCCACCTCCAGCTCTTCGTGGACACCGTGCAGGACCGCGTCTGGGACAAAGCGCAGCGGCTGGTCGGGTCAGGGAAACGCTGAGCCGCAGGTCCCGGCACCGGCCATGGGTCGAGGCCCGAGCCGGAACCCGGCCGCTCCCCCATGGAGCCGATCGAGGAACGCTGCCACGATCCGGGTCGGGCAGCGCGTAGGTGCCCGTACGACGCCCTGAAGCGAAAGGAGCGTGACGTCATGAGTGCCGATCTGCAACGCGTGTCCCGTCCGCTGATGCTGGTCGTCGTCGCCGCCATGGTGGCGACCCTCGGAGCCTGCGCCGACCGGGAGCGGACGGTCGAGCCGGCCGGGGAGGTCCCGCCGGCCGAGGCGGAGGGCATCGTGGAGGAGGCGGTGGACCAGCTGACCCTGCCTCTGGAGATCAGGATGGCCCTCCTCGAGGAGCTCGGCGTGGACGGCCTGCGCATCTCGACCACGGTGACCGGCGACCAGGTGACCCTCGGCGGCACGGTCCACGACCCGGCCTCCCAGGTACGGGCCGAGGAGGTCGTGGCCGGCCTCGAGGATGTGGCGTCGGTGTCCAACACGATCGTCGTCGTCCCGACCGAGGAGATGGCGGGCCCCGAGGGCACCGCCGAGGAGCTCCAGAGCGAGCTCGCCGACGAGCTCCTCGAGGCGGAGGTGGTCCTGAGGCTGTACGCGGCGATCGGCGCCGACGCCAGCGGCATCGAGGTCGAGGCCACCGACGGCACCGTCAGCCTCGGCGGCAAGGTCGACGAGGAGCACGAGAAGGCCGAGGCCCTGGCCGCCGCCCGCGAGGCGGAGGGGGTGGTGGACGTCCTCGACTGGATCGAGGTCGACCGGCCCCTCGAGCAGCAGCCCTTCTAGTCGCGGCTCGAGCCGGCCTTGGAAAGGAGCCCCCATGGCTCTCAACGTGACCCAGAAGCTGATCCGCGACCACCTGGTCGACGGCGTCGCCGCTCCCGGTCGGGAGATCCGCATCGCCATCGACCAGACCCTGACCCAGGACGCCACCGGGACCATGGTCATGCTCGAGCTCGAGGCCATGGGGGTCGATCGCGTCCGGACCGAGCTGTCGGCCCAGTACGTGGACCACAACCTGGTCCAGGAGGACCACAAGAACCCCGACGACCACCTGTTCCTGCGCAGCGCCTGCCGCCGCTTCGGCATCTGGTACAGCCCGCCCGGCAACGGCGTCAGCCACCCCGTCCACCAGGAGCGCTTCGGCCGTCCCGGGGCGACCCTCCTGGGCTCCGACAGCCACACGCCGTCCGCCGGGGCCATCGGCATGCTGGCAGTGGGCGCGGGCGGGCTCGAGGTCGCAGCGGCCATGGCCGGCGAGCCCTACGTCCTCGACATGCCCGAGGTCTGGGGGGTCCGCCTGGTGGGCGAGCTGCCCGACTGGGTCAGCGCCAAGGACGTCATCCTGGAGATGCTGCGGCGCCACGGTGTTGAGGGCGCGGTGGGTGCGGTCATCGAGTACTTCGGACCGGGCCTCGACGGCCTGTCGGTCATGGACCGGCACGTCATCGCCAACATGGGCACCGAGCTCGGCGCCACCAGCACCGTGTTCCCCTCCGACGGGGAGGTCCGCCGCTACCTGGAGTCCCAGGGCCGGGTCGACGACTGGCGGGAGCTCGTCGCCGACGAGGGCTGCGTCTGGGACCGCACCGGCGAGATCGACCTCGGCGCTCTGGAGCCCCTCATCGCCATGCCGTCGAGCCCGGGCAACGTCGAGCGGGTGGCCGACCAGGCCGGCCGCGAGGTCTACCAGTGCTACATCGGCTCGTCCGCGAACCCCGGCTACCGCGACCTGGCGGTGGCGGCCGAGATCGTGGCCGGCCGTCGGGTCCACGACCGGGTCTCCTTCGACCTCAATCCGGCTTCCCGGCAGACCCTCCTCAACCTCATGCGCGACGGCCACATCTCGACCCTCGTGGAGGCGGGGGCGAGGCTCCACCAGGCCGGTTGCAACGGCTGCATCGGCATGGGCCAGGCGCCGGCCACCGACGAGCTGAGCCTGCGCACGGTGCCGCGGAACTTCCCCGGCCGCTCGGGCACCAAGGAGGACAAGGTGTGCCTGGTCAGCCCCGAGACCGCCGCGGCGTCCGCGCTGACCGGAGTGATCACCGACCCCCGGACCCTCGACCGGCCGGCGCCGCGGGTGCGGGAGCCTCGGCAGCCGAAGCTCATCACCGACGCCATCGTCGCCCCGCTGCCCGCCGACGAGGCGGCCAGCGCCGAGCTCCGCAAGGGACCGAACATCCGGACCCTGCCGAGCTTCGACCCGCTGCCGGACAGCCTGCGCCTGCCGGTGCTGCTGAGCCTCGGCGACGACGTCTCCACCGACGAGATCATGCCGGCCGGCGCCCGGGTCCTGCCGTTTCGAAGCAACATCGCCAAGATCAGCGACTTCTGCTTCGACGTGGTGGACGAGACCTACCCCGGCCGCGCCCGGCAGCTGCGCGAGGACGGCGGGCACGCGATCGTGGCCGGCCGCAACTACGGACAGGGCTCGAGCCGCGAGCACGCCGCGCTGGCGCCCCGCTTCCTCGGCCTGCGTGCGGTGCTGGTCGAGAGCTTCGCCCGCATCCACCGCCAGAACCTGGTCAACTTCGGGGTCCTGCCCCTCACCTTCGGCGATCCCGGAGAGCGGGCGGGCATCCAGCTCGGTGACGTCCTCGAGCTCGAGAACCTGCGCCGCGGGCTCCTCGAGTCCGACCGCCTGCGGGTGCGCAATACGACCCGGGGCACCCAGCTGGAGCTTCGCCACGGGCTGTCCGAACGGCAGGTCGAGATCATCCTCGTCGGGGGGCTCATCAGGCTCCTGGGCCGCGACCTCGGCTCGGCCTGACCGGTCCCGGCCGCGCGGCCGGCTCAGCGGGTCAGGGAGGTCTCCTCCCTGGCCGACCGCGCGACCCACTGCGCGGCCCGGCAGATGAGCTCGTTGTTGTTCTCCAGGTTGAGCTTTGTCTTGATGTTCTCGCGGTAGGTCTCGACGGTCTTGACGCTGAGCCCCAGGTGCTCCGCCGCGGAGCGGGTCGTCATGCCCTCGCCGATGAGCTCGAAGACCTCGAGCTCCCGGTCGGAGAGCTGCTCGAGCGGCGCCTTGCCCTGGGCCAGGTCGCCGGCGGCGATTGACTGCAGCAGCCGGTCGGTCATGGCTTGGCTCAGGTAGATGGACCCGGAGCGGACCTTGCGCAGGGCCTCGACCATGGAGTCGACGGCCTGCTCCTTGTTGATGTAGCCCATCGCCCCGGCGCGCAGGGCGCGCTCCGCGAACAGGGTCTCGTCGTGCATGGACGAGACCAGGATCTTGAGGCTCCGGTCCTTGGCGGCGAGCTGCTTGACCAGGGCCAGGCCGCTGCCCTCCTTGAGGGAAATGTCCACCACGACCAGGTCGGGGCAGCACTCCTCGATGACGGTGAGGGCCTGCGGCGCGCCGTCGGCGAAGCCGCAGATCTCGAAGTCGGGCTCGTTGGCGAGCATCTGCTCGAGGCCGAGCCGGATCACGGGGTGGTCGTCGACGATGACCACCCGGCACGGGCGTTCGTTTCGGGACGCGTCTTTCGTCATCGGGCCGTCTCCTCCGGGAGCCCCTGGTCCGCCACTCGGTCCGGGTCGTGGTCGGCCATCGGGCCTCCCTCCAGTCGCGGGTCGTGCGATCTGCTGGCGAGACTCAGAGCAAGCCCCATGCCAGTCGCGACATGGAGCGACGACACTGGACCGCGTCGATCAGGGCCGTCGAACGTGTAAGCGTTACATCGCCGCCTGAAGAACTTGCACGGTGCCGGGCCTCGGGTGAATCCCGATCGGGACCTGGAAGGGATCGAGCCCTGGCACCGGGGTTGCACCCCGACCCTGCATGCCGACATCGCCGTCAAAGGAGAGATACATGAGCGAGTATCACGAGAAGTGGGACGCCCTGCCGGCCGACGCCAGGGACCTGCACCGGGCGATCGCGAGCCTCCAGGAGGAGCTGGAGGCCGTGGACTGGTACAACCAGCGCATCGTGGTCGCCGAGGACGAGGGGCTGAAGGGCATCCTGGAGCACAACCGCGACGAGGAGATCGAGCACGCCGCCATGCTCATCGAGTGGCTGCGCCGTCGCACCGACCGCTGGGACGAGGAGCTCCGCGCCTACCTGTTCACCACAGGGCCCATCGCCCACGTCGAGGACGGCGGGCGCGACAAGGAGCCGTCCCTGGGCATCGGCGACCTGAAGGGAGGGGAGTGACATGGATCTGCTGCGACGGGAGCTCGCACCCATCACCGACAAGGCCTGGGAGGAGATCAAGACCGAGGCGAAGAACACCCTGGGCCTCAACCTGTCCGGCCGTCGGATCGTCGACATGCCGGGGCCCCGGGGCCTCGAGTACGCTGCCGTGAACCTCGGCCGCCTCGAGGTGCCCGAAGGGCAGGAGGAGCGCCTGCGCTACGGCATCCGCCGCGTCCTGCCGCTGATCGAGGTCCGGGTCCCCTTCGAGCTCGACCTCTGGGAGCTCGACAACGTCGACCGGGGAGCCGAGGACGCGGACCTCGACGACCTCAGGCGCGCCGCACGCCAGCTCGCCAGGTTCGAGGAGCGGGCCATCTACGAGGGCTTTCCCGACGCCGCGATCGAAGGCCTCACGGCCTCGTCCGAGTTCGACCCGGTGTCGGTCAAGCCGGCTCCGGGCGCCCTCGCCGAGGCGGTGACGCGGGCGGTGCTGCGGATGCGCTATGCGGACGTGGCGGGCCCCTACGCCCTGGCCCTCGGCGCCGCCCTCTACCAGTGGCTCGACGCCGGCTCCGAGCACGGCTACCCGATCCGCAAGCGGATCGGCGCGCAGATCGAAGGGCCCATCGTCCTCGCGCCATACCTGGAGGGGGGCGTGCTCATCTCCCGGCGCGGCGGCGACGCCGAGCTGGTGCTGGGCCAGGACATCTCCATCGGCTACCAGGACCACGACGAGGGCAAGGTACGGCTGTACCTCACCGAGTCCTTCACCTTCCGCGTGCTCTCGCCCGAGGCCCTCGTGGTGCTCAGGAACGAGGGCGTCGACTGACGGGGCAGCTGGGCCAGGGGCGCACCCGTGGGCGCTGCGAAGCGATCATCGACACCGAACGTCAAGGAGGCAGATATGTCGAAAGCCACCCTTCCCGACCTTCCCTATGGCTACGAGGCCCTCGAGCCCCACTACGACGCGGCGACCCTGAAGCTCCACCACGCGAAGCACCACCAGGGCTACGTCGACGGCTTCAACAAGGCCCTGGCGGGTCTGGCGGACGCCCGCCGCGACCAGGACTTCGGCGCCGTCAAGCACCTCGAGCGGGAGCTGGCCTTCCACGGCAGCGGCCACGCCCTGCACTCCCTGTTCTGGACCAACCTCGCGCCCGACGGCGGCGGCCGGCCCCAGGGCGTCCTCGGCTCGGCCCTGGAGAACGAGTTCGGCGCCTTCGACGCCTTCGACGCCCAGATGCGGGCCGCCACGGCGGCGGTGGAGGGCTCGGGCTGGGGCGTGCTCGCCCTGCACCCGGCCCGCGGCTCCCTGACGGTGCTGCAGATCGAAAAGCACCAGAACCAGCTCCTGGTGGGTTGGGAGCCGATCTTCGTCATCGACGTCTGGGAGCACGCCTACTACCTCAAGTACCAGAACCGGAGGGGCGAGTTCATCGACGCCGTGATGGACCACCTGGTCAACTGGCGCGACGTCCAGGACCGCTACGAGCGTCTCCTCGCCACCTGACGGCGACGGATCGGCGATCGGACCCGACGGGGAGTCACCATGACGGCTGACGGCAAAGGTGCGAACCGTCCCGGTCGCGACGACGACCCCGCCGACGACGAGAAGGGGAGCCGCCGCCAAGAAGCGGGCGACCACGACCACCAGGAACACGACGATCACGAGGACGGCATCCGCTGCATCCTCCTCACCGGCGACAACCAGGCGGTGGCCGACCGGGTAGCCGCCGAGCTCGGCATCGACGAGGTCCGGGCCGAGGTGCTCCCCGACGACAAGGCGGACGTGGTCCGCTCGATCCGCGAGTCGACGGGGGCGGTGGCCATGGTCGGCGACGGGGTCAACGACGCCCCGGCCCTGGCCGCCGCCGACCTCGGGCTCGCCATCGGTGCCGGCACCGACGTCGCGGTGGAGGCCGCCGACGTGGTTCTGGTCCGGGACGACCCGGCCGACGTGGCCAGGGTCATCGCCCTGTCCGAGAAGGTCCGCTCGAAGATGATCCAGAACCTGATCTGGGCCACCGGGTACAACGTGGTCGCGATTCCCCTCGCCGCCGGTGTGCTGGCGGCGTGGGGCATTCTGCTGAGTCCCGCGGTGGGCGCGGTGCTGATGTCCGCGTCCACCGTCATCGTCGCCGTCAACGCGCGCCTCATGTCGGAGCCGGAGTCGCCGGCCGAGAGCGGTTGAAGCAACCCGCCGGGCGCCGGCGGGCCCCACCGTCCTCAGAAACGCTGCAGCCAGGCGGCGTGGATGCCGAAGTCCGGGCTGTTGTCGAAGGTGATGATGTTCTCGAGGAGGCCGACCTCGAGCACGCCGCCGGTGGTCGCCTCCCACTTCCAGCCGATCACGATCTCGTTGGACGGCTCCGAGAAGGGCGGGATGTCCAGGGCCGCGCCCTCGGTTCTGAGGTACTGCAGGGTCAGGGACATCCGGGGCGCGAAGCGCCACTCGCCGGCGGCCAGGGCGGTGAGCTGGGTCGAGTCGAGCTCCACCCCGTAGTAGCGCTCGCTGCCGTACCAGGCGTGGCCCAGGGTCAGGTAGACGTGGAAGTCGCCGAAGCGCCTGGCCGCGGCCACCGACAGGGCGACGTCGAGGCGACGGCCCTCGAGGCCCTCGGAGCCGTCGAGGGAGGTGCGGACGCTGACCGCCCAGGAGAGGGCCGGCCACGTGGCAGTGCCGCAGGTCAGGGTGTGCTGGAGGGTGAGCATCGCGCTCCGGGCGAAGGTGCCCTCGTCGCCGGGGCCGAGGTCGACCGCCGGCTCGCCGCCGGGGTCGTCGATGGAAAACCGGAACAGGTCCCGGTCGACCCGGTCGCGGCCGCTCTGGGCGATGCCGAAGAGGTCGTGGAAGCCCTGGATGGCGCCGTCCATGGCGCCGCCGAAGCGCCACCGCTGCTCGATCTCGACCTCGAGCTCGACCGTGTCGAGCAGGCCGTGGGCCCAGGCGACGGAGGCGTCCAGGGTCTCGAAGTCGACCACGTACGGCCCGAGCGTACCGGTCTCCGGCCAGAACGCGCCCTGGTCGACGGCCCAGAGGTTGGCCCAGGTGACCCGGCCCCGGACCTGGTGCTCGCCGCGGCCGAGGGTGGAGGGCGTCCGCGGCAGCAACCCCGACCGCAGGGCCTGGAACACCGACTGGCTGCGGACGTTGAGCGGTCCGTAGCCGACGTGGGCGTAGCAGATGGAGCGGCCCCGGTAGGTGGCGGGCGGCGGGCTCCAGGGCTCGGATCCCGGGGTCGCCGCCTGCGCCGCGCCGACCGTCCCCGGCCCGGCGTCGACGAGGGCGCGCAGGCGGTCGGCGAGCTCCTCCGCAGAGGTCACCCCCAACGCCCGGTCGACGACGGTGCCGTCGGGCTTGACGAAGAGCAGCTCGGGGGTCGCCCTGACCCCCCAGGCCCGTGCCGTCGCCGGGTGGCGGTCGACGTCCACGGCGACCCAGATGACCTCCTCGGCGTAGGCCTGAACGGCCGGGTCCACCAGCGTCGTTCGGCGGAAGAGCCGGCACGAGGGGCACCAGTCCGCAGCGAAGACGATGACCACCGGGGTCCCGGCGTCGACGGCCCGCTGCCGGGCGCTCTCCAGGTCGGCGGTGAACGAGATCTCGCCCCAGGGGCGGGTCACCCACCCCGGCTCGGCGGCGGCTGCGTCATCGGCCACCGGGACCAGGGCCGCGAGGACGAGAGCCGCAGCCAGGGCCGTCATTGGGCTTCGTCGGCGTCGCACCGTCGTGGCCTCCGATCGTTGTGCGGGGGTCATCAGGCTCAGAAGTCCAGGTACCAGCCGACGCCCGCCGTGGTCTCGGAGTGCATCGTGAACTCGCCCAGGATCGAGTGCCCGTGCACGATCTCGAGGGCGAAACGGTAGCGGCTGGTGCCGCGTCCGGTGGGCAGGACGAAGCCGACCTGGGCCGTGCCGCGGATCTCCCAGCCGTGATCCTGCAACGACTGGAGGTCGCAGGCGGCGTACCAACGCATCCGGTCCCGCCAGAATCGGCGGGAGCCCTGGTACTCGGCGCCGAGCTGGAGTCGCCCGCGCTCCTGGTTTTCCTCCAGGCCGTAGCCGAGCCCGCCCTCCCCGTACAGTCGCCACTTCTCGGCTGGGCTCCAGCTGACCCCGACGACCAGCTCCTCACGGGTGGCGTCGATGCGGGTGCGGCCGGTGTGCTCGGCATACTCGTCGCCGACGTGGGCGGAGTCGTGCTTGGTCCCGACGCGGAAGCCGAGGTCGGGAGATGACATGAAGCTCAGGTAGAGCCCGAAGAGCCCGTCCCAACCGATGTTGTCAAGACTGTTGCCAATGTCGAAGTGGCCGAAGAAGCCGCCCTCGAAGTCGAGCTGCCAGCCGCGGTCGGGCCGCTCCGCCGGGTGCCATCGGACCAGCCCGAAGCGCCCCCCCAGGTGGAGCCCGAAGCGGGAGGACCCGGTTTCGGGGATCTCGCTGTCGGTGACCCAGAGCAGCTTGAGGGCGGACTGGGGCCGCAGCGGGTCTGCGGTGTACTGGGGGAAGAACTCGGCGTCGGGGAACCAGTCCACCACGCGGCCCGATCCGGGGCCGGCCGCTTCGGCGGCACAGGCCGGCACCACCGAAAATGCGAGCAGGGCGGCCATCGCGAGCGCGATCAGGATCAGGTGGTCCCGCTGCCTCACTCGGGTTCCCGGGACGTCGCGGTCGCGGCGGTGTCCGGCGGGCCGATCCGTGCCAGCCGGGCGGCGAGGTAGGCGGGTGGACCGGTGGGGCTGCCGTCGTCGTGACGGCTCGCGGGCAGCTCCAAGAGGCGGTTGAGAGCGCCGCCGGCCGAGGTCAGGGCGTTGCAGTAGTCCTCCAGGGTCCAGTGGTGGTCGGTGATGGTGGCGGTGGTGTGCTCCGTCCCCGGGGTCAGTTGGACCTCGTAGGGCACGCCCGAGCGCCAGTAGTCGTAGTCGTCGGGGAGATCGTAGTGGAAGGTCCCGTAGTCCCGGCGCCGGAAGCAGGGGTGGGTGATCACGACCACTAGGCGGCCGCCCGGCTGCAGGGCGCCGACCAGGGCCCGCGACACCGCCTCGAGCCGAGGCCGGGAGTCGCACATCATGAGGCCGAGGCTCGACAGGACCGCGTCGAAGCCACCGAGGGCGCCGAGGTCGGTCTCGTTGCCGTGCCGCACCACGACCCGGCGGCGCAGGTCGGGTTCGGACCGGTCCACGTTGGCGCGTGCCTCGGCCACCATCTCGGAGCTCTCGTCGACGGCCACCACCTCGGCCGCCCCCGCCCCGGCGAGGGCGATGGCGAGACGGCCGGGCCCGCAGCCGAAGTCGAGCACCCGCCGCCCCTCGAGGCTGCCCAGCAGCCCGAGGACGACGGATTCGAGGATGGCGACGTGGTGCTGGCGGCCGAGCTCGCCGTAGGCGCGGGCCGTGTCGTGGTTCCAGGGCATGGTCGGCTGGTTCCTCCGGGTGGTCGGACGCTCCGCTCGGTCGATTCCGGTCCCCGACGGCGGTCTGGGAGGCGCGGTCGGTCAGTCCCGGTGGTTGCTGGCCGCCCGGTAGATGCCGTACGCGGCGAGGGCGCCGATCACGCCTCCGGCGATCCAAACCGTCCGCGATCGGGTCACGGCCTGCCAGGCGTCGGAGGCCACGTCAGCGGACGGACGGTAGCGCAGGTAGTCCGCGGTGCGCTCGAGGCGGCGGGCGATGGTGTGGGCTTCGCTCTGGCGGCCGAGCTGCTCGCCGAGCTCGCGCACCTGCTCGGCGATCCGCTCGACCTTGTCGGCGGTCTCCTCCTTGAGCTGGTCGGCGGGCGGCTCGATGCGGCTTTTCAAACGGTCGGTCTGGTCGCGAACCAGGCCCCGACTGGTGCTCTTCGCGGCGGTCTGGACCATGTTGGTCTCGTTCATGGGATCTCCTTCCAGGGCGCGGTCGTACCGTGGAGCTTCCGCGCCGGGCTCCCACGACTGTCGCGCGGATGGCGTCGCGACGCGATGGGGCGGCTCCCGATAATCGGGTAGTGCCCGATCCCCGGAGGTGCTGCGCGGGGGAGGCTTCAGGAGGCGCCGCGGGCGAACAGGACGGCCGGGACGGTCTTGAGGAGGATCTTGAGGTCGAGCCACAGGGACCACTGGTCGATGTAGCGCAGGTCGAGCGCGATCCAGTCGTCGAAGTCGTCGATTCCGGCCCGCCCCGACACCTGCCACAGCCCGGTGATGCCGGGCTTCATGGACAGCCGGCGGCGCTGCCAGCGCTGGTAGCGCTCGACCTCGGCCGGGATCGGCGGCCGCGGCCCGACCAGGGACATTTCACCCTTGAGCACGTTGACCAGCTGGGGCAGCTCGTCGAGGGACCAGCGCCGGAGGATGCGGCCGACCCGGGTGACCCGCGGGTCGCGCCGGGCCTTGAAGGCGGGGCCGTTGACCTCGTTGAGGTGGGCGACCTCGGCCAGGTGCTCGTCGGCGCCCTCGACCATGGTGCGGAACTTGTACAGGGTGAAGCGGCGGCCGTTGAGGCCGCAGCGCTTCTGGGTGTAGAGCATGGGCCCCCTGGAGCTCAGCCGGACGGCGAGCCCGATGACGAGCAGCAGTGGCGACAGGGCCACCAGAGCCGCCGCCGACACGACGACGTCGACGAGCCACTTGACGAACAGGGGGAAGATCGCGCCGGGGGTGTTGGTGAAGGTGAGCAGCGGGATCCCCTCGAGCTCCTCGAGAACCACCCGGGCCTTCATGTGCGGGAAGTAGAGCGCGACCCGGGCGCGGATCCCGAGCTCGGAGCACAGCAGGAAGCTCTCCTCGAACTCGTCGAGCTGGCGGCGCGAGAGGACGAAGATCACCTCGTCGACCACCAGTCGCTGGAGGATCGCGGGCAGGTCGTCGGCCCGGCCGAGCACCGGCAGGCCGTTGACGGTCTCGGGGTAGCTGCCGTTGGGGGCGACGAAGCCGAGCAGCTTGAGCCCCCAGTGGGGGTGCTCCTCGATGATCCGCGCCACCTCCTCCGAGCGGGGGTTGATGCCCACCAGCAACAGGGTCCGGTAGTTGAGGCCGCGGCTGCGGACGTGGCGCGCGGACAGCCGCAGGGCGAGCTTCTCGGCGAGCAGCAGCACCAGGTTGATGACGCCGAACAGGATCAGGAACGGCCGCGACACGAAGTCGAGCCGCAGCAGCCACCCGGCCGCGGCCAGGGTGAGCACGCCGCCGCCGACCACCTGGACGACGTGCCACGCCTCCACGGCCAGCGCCACCGTCCGGCGCGAGGTGTAGGCCTCCCGGGTGACCAGCAGGAAGGTCCAGATGGCGAGCACCAGGGGCAGCAGGCCGAGGTACCGCGACAGGGGGTACAGCTCGGTGGGGAAGAGTTCGGGCAGCAGCTGCGGCAGCACGTGCGATCGCAGCCACCAGGCGAGGAGGAAGGCAACCGTGGTCAGGACCAGGTCGGTGGTCCACACCCAGTAGGCGACGAGCTTGGCCCGCTCTTTCAGCATAGCCCCTGCAGCACCTCTTCGTAGGCGTCCGCCACGTCCGACCACCGGTAGCGCTCGGCCACCCGCCCCTCGCTCGCTGCCGCCAGCGCCGCGAGCCGCGCCTCGTCGTCGAGGAGCCCCGCGAGCACCCGCTCGAGAGCCGCCGGTCCTGAGAAACGGAAGGGGACGCCGGCGCCGGCGGCAACCTCCCGGTTCTCCGGCGTGTCATAGTACAGCACCGGCCGGCCGGCGCCCATCGCCTCCACGAGGGCGGGGTGGGTGCCGCCGACCTCGGTGGCGTGGACGTAGAGCCGGCAGCCGAACAGCAGCTCCCGGTAGCCGTCGCCGTAGATCGGGCCGGGAAGCAGCACCCGGTGGTCGGCGAGTCGGCGCACCCGGTCCGCGAGCTCGGGGGCGTAGGGGGCGCCTCCGACCATGACCAGGCGCCGGTCCCCGGGGACCCGCGACCACGCCTCGGCGACCCGGTCGGGGTTGTTCTCGGGCTCGAAGCGCGACACGTAGAGCACGTAACCGCCGGGGGTCAGACCGAGCCGGTCGAGGGTCGCGCTGCTGCTCGGCGGCTCGAGGTCCCCGCCGTAGGGAATCATCACCGAAGGCCTGCGGTGGAAGCGCCGGTAGTAGCGCTGGATGACCCGGGCGTCGGTGACGAGGGCATTGGGCAGCTTGGCGGAAAGCGCCTCCCCGAGCCGGTACCAGGCGCGGCCGGCAGGGCCCCACTTGCGGCGGGTGCGCTCGAGGCCGTCGACGTTGATGGCCACCGGGACTCCGGTCCAGCGCAGGATCGGGATGAAGGCGGCGTTGGCGGCGTTGCACAGGAGCACCGCGTCGTAGCGGGCGACGGCGGCGTGGAGGGCGGCCAGGAAGGTGTTGGAGACGGTTTCCAGGTGCTTGGTGCGGATCGACGGCAGCACCACCAGGCGCATCCCTCGCCAGCGGCCGATCCCGGGGTCGACGAAGCCGCGGCGACCGTAGACCGTGACCTCGTGGCCGCGCTCGGCGAGCCGCCGGCCGAGCTCCTCGGCCAGGGTCTCGAAGCCTCCGTAGTTGGCCGGCACCCCGCGGGTGCCGAGGATCGCCAGCTTCACGCCTCCTCCAGCTCCAGGTCCTGCACCTGGTAGCGTTTACGGAACCAGCGCGCGACCCGTCGCGACGGGACCGTGCGCCGGGACAGCACCCAGCGCCTGCGGGCGAGGGCGTCGCGCCGGCCGCGCCAGACATCGGCCAGGCCCGGCAGCGACGAGGTCTCGATCGTCAGGCAGGCGCCGATGACCGCGAGGTCGCGCAGCTTCCACCACGGAAAGCAGCGCAGGTGCCAACCGAGGTCGGCACAGTGGATCCGCAGCAGGAAGCGGTTGCGCACCGACCACCGGTTGACCGCGCGGTGGCCGCGCCGGCCCTGCTCGGGCCGGAAGCCGCGGCCGTGGACGGCGACCGCATCGGGGACGTAGAGGCAGCGCCAGCCCCGCCACTGCAGCCGCCAGGCGAGCTCGGCGTCCTCGCGGTAGGCGAAGAAGCTCTCGGTCAGGACCTGGCCGTCCGGGTAGGCGACGTCGTCGAGGGCCTGCCGTCGGTAGAGGGTCGCGGCCCCGGTGCCGCCGAAGACCCAGGCGGGGGTGGCGTAGCGGCCGTCGTCGGGCTCGCCGGCACCGCGGTCGAGGTGGCGGCCCGAGGCGGTCACCACCATGCCGGCGGCGTCGAGGGTCCGGCTCGGCACCAGAGACGGGTCGGCGGCGCGCAGCAGGCGGCCCGTGACCGCCCCGACCGCGCCGCGCTCGGGACGGGGTTCGATGCCGTCGAGGAGGCGGGCCACGAAGTCGGACCGCGGCGCGCAGTCCGGGTTGAGCAGCAGCACCCACGGGGCCGCCGTCTCCCGAAGGCCGCGGTTGACCGCCGCGGCGAAGCCGGTGTTGGTCGCCTCGCGGATCAGGTGGATGGAGCCGCCGCGGGCGGCCGCGATCTCGGCCGAGGCGTCCGACGACGCGTTGTCGATCACCACCGTCTCCACCGGTGCCGGATCGAGCGCCGCCACCGCGTCCAGGCATGCGGGCAGGGTCCCGGCGTGGTCGTGGCTGACCACGATGACGGCGTAATCTGTGTTCTCGTGCACGGCGACAGTGTAGCTCGTGCTGCACCGAGGGCCGCCGGGCCGCCTGCGGCGACCGGGCGGACCTCGGTGCACATGACGCGCTGCGCGCGTCACGAACAAGGGTCAAGCAACCGTCGAGACTTGACAAACTCCTCCATACGGTGCCAGGTACGGCGACTTGACAAACTCACCGCGAACGCCTTCACCGCAGCCCCGAAACCGAGTTTGTCAAGTCTCGACGCTTGCTTGACCCTTGTTCGTGACGCGCGCAGCGCGTCATGAGCACCGAGGGCCGCCCGGTCGCCGCAGGCGGCCCGGCGGCCCTCGGTGCTATTCTCGCCCCGGCGCCGCGCAGGCAGCGCCCGACCATGACGCAGGCCTCGACCCTGACCCAACGCGGCATTTTCCTGT
>DATHSO010000106.1:0-12745 GCA_035464095.1 Candidatus Methylomirabilota bacterium
GAAGGCTCGGACGATCGGCAGCTCTGGGTCGCCGAAGTCGATGAAATCGCCGGCATCGGTGAGCTCCCACCACAACAAGCCGCCGCCGACCCCGGCGTAGGGCCGGATCCCGCCGTGGCCGAAGTGGTAGACCCAGGCCACGGAGATGTCCGCGATTTCCAGCCGTTTGGTGTGGCGGATCTCGCTGCCGTCGTCGGCGACCCAGTCCTCGTAGGCGCTGGTCGTCGCGCCCGAAAAGGCACTGAACCCGAACAGGAGACCTCCTGTCCTGCCCGGACGCCACAGGAAGTCGGCGCCCCAGAGGACGTCCTGGAGGTCGGAGGGCTGTCCCGTGAAGCCCTCGAAGACCCGGTCCCAACCCGACGACCCCCCGGCTGGCTCGAAGATCCCGAGCCGGAATCGGAACTGACCAACCGGGTCGACCTGCCGGGCCCACTGGGCCTCGGCGTCTGCGGCGACGAGAAGAAAGGCGACGGTGACCAGGGCGGCGCTGCGGGCGAGAGTTCGAAGCATGACGACCTCCTCCTCGGTTCAACCCCAACCAAGCAACTTCAATGCCACTCTCCCCACCCCTGGTGCTCGGCTCGAAATTCATAATTCATAATTCAAAACTCAACGCTCACGACTCAGCACGCAGCGTTCATCATTCATCATTCATCATTCATCATTCCGATCTTCCTGCCCTCCGGCGAGGACACCGTTCCCCACCGTGCTACAGTCCGGCATCACGTGGCGACACCGCGCGCGACACGATCGGGAGGGTCGAATGATCGATGTCATCGAGCACGGTCCGGTGAGGGAGCTCCGGCTGGCGAGGCCGCCGGTCAACGCCCTGAGCCCGGAGCTGCTTCTGGCACTGACGTCCGCCATCAAGGCGGCTCCGGTGGAGGGCGCCCGCGCCCTCGTCCTGTCCGGTCGGGAGGGGATGTTCACCGGCGGCCTCGACGTGCCCCTGCTCCTCGAGCTCGACCGCGACGGCTTGGTCCACGCCCTCGAGGTCTTCTTCGACGCCATGGAGGCCCTGGCGGCGTCGGAGCTCCCGGTGGCCGCCGCGATCACCGGCCACAGCCCGGCCGGCGGGGCGGTGCTGGCCCTGTTCTGCGACTGGCGGGTGATGGCCGAGGGCCCCTTCGTCATCGGCCTCAACGAGGTCCGGATCGGGATCCCCATGCCGCGGGTCGTGTGCAGTGCCCTGGCGCGCGCTGTCGGCCCCCGACGGGCCGAGGAGCTGGTCCAGACCGGCCGGCTGCTGTCGCCCGACGAGGCCCTCGAGACCGGGCTGGTGGATCGGGTCGTGCCGCCTGCGGGGGTCGTGGAGGCGGCCCTCGCCTGGTGCCGCGAGCTCGCCGAGCTGCCCCGGCACGCTCTCGGGGCGAGCCGCTCGACGGTCCGCCGGGACCTCGTCGAGATCGTCGCGAGCTGCCGCGCCCGCGACGTCGAGGTGCTGGCCGAGGACTGGTTCCGGCCCGAGGTCCAGACCCCCCTTCGGCGGCTCGTGGAGCAGCTGCGCAAGCGCTGAAGCGCCGCTCCGCGGCGTGCCCGGTCGGCCGCGCCGGTGCTACACTCTGCCGGTCTGTCCGCAGGCATCCAGGCGATCGAAGGGAAGGACCCAGGTGAAGATCCCGTCTCTGATCCTCAAGCAGCTGTACACCTACGGCAGCCTCGAGAACATCCCCGAGGGCGTCCGCTTCGGCCTCAAGAACCGGCTCAGCGACGCCTCCCTGACCCGGGTCAACGAGGTCAGGGTCGACGGCCGGGCCCTGCCCCTCGCCGAGGTCCGCTTCGAGCTCGGCGGCGACGGCACCGTGGCGCCCTCCGAGATCAGCCCGGAGCACCCGATCCCGTTCCCCCTCGCCAAGCTGCTGACGGTGGTGTGCCGGGGCGGCGCCCTGCCCATCGGCAAGCACAGCATCGAGGTCAGCTTCGAGACCACCCCCTTCGGCCAGCTCGCCTTCAAGGTCAAGGACGCCATCCGGGAGCACAAGGAGGAGCGGGTCGCGGTCCCCTACGACAAGGAGGACAACTACTCCGACGACATCATCCGGACCCGCCGGGAGTTCCTGACCTCGTTCTCGGGGAGCAGGCCCGAGCACCTCTTCAAGCAGTCCTTCGACCCCAGGGTCACCGCCGGCAACATCGAGAACTTCGTCGGGGTCGCCCAGGTTCCCATCGGGCTCGCCGGGCCCATCAAGGTCAACGGCGAGCACGCCAAAGGGGAGTTCGTGGTTCCCCTGGCGACCACGGAGGGCACCCTGGTGGCCTCGTACAACCGGGGCATGAAGGTGCTCAACCTGTCCGGAGGCGTCACCGCCACGGTGTCCGACGACCGGATGCAGCGCGCCCCGGTCTTCGTCTTCGACTCGGCCCGGGAGGCCCGCGACTTCCGCGACTGGGTGGCTGCCAACCTGGAGGAGATCCGGCGCGCCGCCGAGGCCACGTCGAGCGTCGCCAAGCTCCTCGACATCGACGCCTTCCTGGCCAACAAGTTCGCGTACCTGCGCTTCAACTACGCCACTGGCGATGCCGCCGGCCAGAACATGGTCGGCCGGGCCACCTTCGCCGCCTGCTCGTGGATGCTCGACCGCCTGGACAACGTCCGCTCCTTCTACCTCGAGTCCAACCTCGCCACCGACAAGAAGCACTCCCAGATCAACATCATGCGCACCCGGGGCAAGCGGGTGACCGCCGAAGCGGTGATCCCCAAGGACATCCTGGTCCAGCACATGCGCGTCGAGCCGCGCAGCCTCCACTACCACGCCCAGGTCTCCAACGTCGGCGCGTTCATCTCGGGCGCCAACAACAACGGCGCCCACTCGCCCAACGGCATCACCGCCATGTTCATCGCCACCGGCCAGGATGTGGCCAACGTGGCCGAGTCGTGCTCGGGCATCATCTACACCGAGCTGACGCCCGACGAGGACCTCTACATCTCCCTCACCATCCCGTCCCTCATCGTCGCCACCTACGGCGGGGGCACCGGCCTGCCGACCCAGCGCGAGTGCCTCGAGATGCTCGACTGCTCGGGCAAAGGGAAGGTCCGAAAGCTGGCCGAGATCATCGGGGCGGTGGCCCTGGCCGGCGAGATCTCCCTGGCCTCGGCCATCTCCTCCCTGGACTGGGTGTCGTCGCACGAGAAGTACGGCCGCAACCGGTGACAGGGGTCGGGTGGTCCGGCTGATGGAAGAAACCCCGAGCCCGGCGCCGAGGGAGATCCCGGACCTCCTCGAGCGGCGGCGTCGGCCGCGCCGGGGCTACATCAACATTCCCGGGCTGGCGAGGCGCGGCCGCACCACGGTGCGCCACATCTCTGCGCTGGTCTTCGGCGGTTTCGTGGCGGCGGTGGATGCCGACCGGCGCCGCGGCAGGCGGGGCCTGCTGTTCCGGCTGCGGGCGTTCGTCGCCTTCTTCGTGAGGCCGTTCCTCGACCGCGAGATCCGGTCGATGCCGTTTCCCGAGCAGCTGCGCAAGCGGCTCGAGATCCTCGGTCCGACCTACGTCAAGCTCGGCCAGATCCTGAGCCTGCGCAAGGACCTGCTGCCCGACGTGGTGACCGACGAGCTGCGCAACCTGCTGAGCGACCTGCCGCCGGTGGCCTTCCCCGAGATCCTGGAGGTGATCGAGCGCGACCTCGGCCGCCCGGCGGGCGAGCTCTTCGAGCTGATCGACGAGGTGCCGCTGGGCTCGGCGTCCATCGCCCAGAGCCACCGGGCGCGGCTGCACACCGGCGAGGAGGTCATCCTCAAGGTCGTCAAGCCCGGCATCCGGGACCTCATCTACCGGGACGCCACCCTGCTGCGCAGCACCGGCCGCTTCCTCCAGCTGATCATCCCGCGCTACCAGCCCAGGCGGGTCATCGACGAGTTCTGCGACTACACGGTGCGCGAGGTCGAGATGCCGCTCGAGGCGGGCAACGCCGAGACCTTCACCGCGAACTTCGCCGACATGCCGGACGTCGTCTTTCCGGCGATCTACCGCGACTACTCGTCGACCAGCGTCCTGTGCATGGAGTACCTGAAAGGCATCCGCCCCGACGACCCGGCGATCCTCGGCCTGCCCATCGAGCAGCGGCGGGAGCTCATCGACCTCGGCGCCGCTGCGACCATCCGGATGCTCTACCAGGACGGCTTCTTCCACGCCGATCTCCACCCGGCCAACCTGCTCGCCCTGCCGGGCCCGAAGGTGGGCTTCATCGACCTCGGGATGGTGGGGCACTTCGACCCCGAGCTGCGCCACAACCTCCTGCACCTGTTCTACGCCCTGGTGATGGAGGACTTCGAGCGGGCGGCGCGCCACCTCGCCGCGGTGTCGCGCACCGACGAGAAGTCCGACGTCCTCGGCTTCAGGACCGCGGTCAAGGAGGTGGCGCGCCGCTGGCGCAAGCGGGCCACCTTCGAGGAGTTCTCGCTCGCGCTGCTGATCCTGGAGTGCGTTCAGCTCGGCGCCCGCTACCATCTCTACTTCCCGGTGGAGATGGTGCTCATGGTCAAGGCGCTCATCACCTATGAGGGGGTGGGCTACCTGCTCGACCCGGACTTCAACGTCGCCGAGGTGTCCCAGCGCCACGTGGGGCGGATCCTGCGGCTCGAGCTGTCGCCCTTCAAGATCATCCGGGAGGGCGTGCGTGCGGCCCCGGACCTCCTCGACGCCTTCTTCAAGGTCCCGCTGCTGGTTTCGGAGGGGCTGGCGGTGCTCGAGGAGCGCTCCCGGAAGACCAAGGAGCGGCCCCTCTCAGGGCCCCACGCGGCCATCCTCGGCGGCTTCTGCGTGGTCGGCGGCGCGATCCTGCTCGCCTTCGATGGATCGTGGGTGGTCGCGTTGATCCTGCTCGTGCTCGGGCTGCTGCTGCCTCTGCGCCGCAGCCGTTGAGCCCTCCGCCACAGTCTTGCCACATTTCGCCTCGGATTTGCCTCGCCGTGGTTCGACCGCCGCCCGGAGCGGACATTCCAATGTGGGTGTGCGGTCCTCGGTCCGGCGCCCGCCGGGCCGATTCTCCGAGCGGGCCGCAGCACGACTGGAGGGCACAGTGCGAGACGCCGATCGGACCATCGAGACCAGCCAGCAGCGGTACCAGGTTCTGTTCCCGGTCGCCGTTGGCACCGTGTTTCTCGTCGTTCTCGTGGTCGGCGCCCTGGTCGGTTGAGCGCGGCCTCGACCTGACGGGGCCAATAGACCGCGTCCGCGTCCGCGTCCGCGTCCGCGTCCGTGCCCGACGCCAGCGTCAGCAACCAGCGATCAGCGAACAGCAACCAGCGGCGGCGACAGTGACCGGCGCCGGGTCCGGGTGCGGGTCCAGGTTCGGGTGCGGGTGCGGGTTCGGTTTCGGTTGCTGGTGCGCTGCGCGCACCGCGACCCGACGCTCACGATCGGGGTGGCCGTAAGCCAGCCCAACCCCCTCTCCGGCCCGCCGGGGATGAGATGCTGACTGCAGAGCAATGCCCGGGCCTGCGACCCCCTTGGCAACGGCCACCACCGATCCCGAGGTCGGGTTCCGGCTCGGGCGCCGCTGCGCCCTCGGCCGGGGGGAGGGTGTAAAACCCTCCCCTACGAACGGTTTCCGGTTTGCGTTGTGGCCTCGGGTTCGCCTTGTGGTTTCCTGTTCGCATCGTGGTTTCCGGTTCGCCGAGTTGGTGCCGGGTTCGCCAAGTGGTTGCCGGTTCGGTTTCGTAGGGGCGGGTTGTACACCCGCCGTCACGGGCGCTGCGGCGGTCGGGAGCGTCGAGCCTGCGTGCGGACGCTGATCGCTGATCGCTGCCGCTGACCCTGATAACCGTCCCTGCCGCTGCCGCTGCTTGCTGCCCCTGCTCGCTGGTTGCTGCCGCTGACATCGAGCACGGGCACGGACGCGGACGCGGACGCGGACGCGGGCGAATAGGGCCTCAGAACCGGATGACGTACTCCCCGTCCCGGATGAGCTCGAGGGGCTCGCGGTCGTCGAAGAGGAGGGTGACTGAGGCGGCGAGGACCCGCGGCTGGATGGCGGGGATGTAGACGTGGTCCTGGTGGATGACCGCGCTCGGCGTCGAGAAGCTCCGCGGCCCGACCTGGCCGCCGAAGTGCTCGCTACGGCCGAACGCGACGTGGAGGCCGAGCTTCTCGTCGAGCAGCACCTCGCCGATGGGCTCGATGCCGAAGGCGGCGAGCACACCCAGGCCGAGCTCGGCGATGTTGCCGCGGGCGGGCTCGGCAGCGAGCATGGCCGCTTCCCGGGTCGAGATCGGCCCGTCCGAGAGCACGCGGCAAGCGCGGTTGGCCACGATCTCGAAGACCACGACCTCGTCGGCGAGCTGTACCGGGAGGGTGCCCTCCGACGCGCTGGGGTCGCCGTCGTGCTCGCCCTCGTAGGGGACGATGTAGGCCTCGCCGGAGGGCAGGTTGCCCGCTGTGCCGGGAGTCGGCAGCAGGCCTCCGGATGCGTGCGCGGTGCGGTGCCTCAGGTCGAGGAAAAGGCGGTGCTGGCGGGCTTCGTCGACCGTGAACCGGAGGTCGGCGGCGCAGGCGTGGTCGAGCAGGTCCTTGAGGAGGTGCACCCGGCGGTTGATCTCGACGTAGTCGAGGCGCAGGGCGGGCACCATGGCCGGCGAGAAGCCGGGCATGGTGGCGGCTCGGCAGCCGTGCACCGGCGACAGCACCTTGAGCGGTGCGGTGGCCGACAGCTCGGTGGGAGCGAGGAGCAGTCGGTGGCTGGCCAGGATGTCGGCGAAGCTCAGAGCCGTGGCCGGGTCGAGATCGTCGGCCGCGGCGGGCAGGAAGCGTGGGTTGCAGGTCCAGGCGATGTCCGGCAGGTCGGCGTTGTTGGCGCGGACGTTGCGGTACACCACGAGGTTGACGTCGAATCCGTGGTCCGACCTCGCGCCGTGGAGCTCCCGGACCCAGCCCGCCGCGATCTCCCGACGCCGGGCCCAGTCGTCGTTGTCGGGGAGGGCCTCGTCGGGCAGGTCGACGAGCACAGCCAGCGCCCGGTCGTCCGGGCCCGGCTGGAAGACCCGCTCGATGAGCTGCACCAGCTCCTCCGCCTTCAGGGTGTGTTCCGACATGTCGCCTCCGTCAACAGATCGTATCAATCCCGCCCCGTCCCGCGTCCGCGTCCGCGTCCGCGTCCGCGTCCGAGGACAGCGGCAGCAATCAGGGACAGCCGCAGGAACAGCGGCAGGAACAGCGGCTGGAACAGCGACAGCGACAGCGATCAGCGCCTCCGGGACGCGCGTGTGCCGGCACCCTCTGGCCTCGAGGCCGCGCGGGCAGGGCGCCTCCCCCGGGACGTGCCGGGTACGCCATTGTGCTCCCGAGGCCCTGCCCGCAGGCAGTGCCTCCCGCACAATGGCGCTACCGGGCACTCCACGGGAAGCGCGCTTCTGAGCATCCGCTCCCGCAACGAGCCAGGCCGCCGCTCGATGAGACGGCGCGGTCGCAGCCCTCCCCGTCACCCCGCGCGACCGCGCCGGCTCATCGACGCTGGGACGCCAAAGGCGGCCCAGAAGGCCGGTGCCCCGGGACGCTCGGCCACGCGCCCAGCGGCAGCGGCAGCGGCAGCGGCAGGGACAGCGTTCAGCGCCTCCGGGACGCGCGGGCTCGGTGCCTGGCTCTCTGTTCGTCCGGCGAAAAGGTGCCTGGTACCGCTCCCATCGCCTCTCGGGAAGCTCCCTTTCCTACTCCAACCCCGACGCCCGGTAGCGCACTACCCCGCCGACGACGGTGGCGAGCACCTCGGTGCCGGGGATCTCGTCCTCGGGAACGGTCAGGATGTCGCGCGACAGCACCGTCACGTCGGCGAGCTTGCCGACCTCGAGGGAGCCCTTGACGTCCTCCTCGAAGGCCGCGTAGGCGGCGTCGAGCGTGGCGGCGCGCAGGGCCTCCGTGCGGGTCATGACCTGGTCGGGGTAGAACGCCGAGCCGTCGGCCATCCGCCGGGTCACGGCCGCGTGGAAGGTGGCGATGGGGTCGACCGGCTCCACGGGACAGTCGGTGCCGCTGGCGATCACCGCCCCCGAGTCGAGCAGCTCGCGCCAGAGGTAGGCGCCGGTGCGCGCGCGCTCATCGCCCAGCCGCAGGGGCACCCACGGGCCGTCCGAGGTGCAGTGCACGGGCTGCATGGCGGCCACTACGCCGAGCTCGGCGAAGCGAGCGACGTCGTCGGGGTGCAGGTGCTGGGCGTGCTCCACCCGCCAGCGCAGGTCGCGCGGCTCGGGAACCGACTCGTAGGCTTCTTGGTAGACATCCAGGGCGACCCGGTTGGCGCGGTCGCCGATGGCGTGGGAGCACAGCTGGAGGCCGTGCTCGAGGGCGAGGCGGGCGGCCTGCCGGAGCTCGTCCTCGGTGACGATGTTGAGCCCGGTGCTGGTCGGCAGGTCGGCGTAGGGCTCGAGCAGCCAGGCGCCGTGGGAGCCGAGGGCGCCGTCGATCCAGCGCTTGATGCCCCCGACCGTCAGGAAGCCCTCGCCCTCCCGGTGCACGCGGTACCCGGGCAGACCCGCCGCCAGGCTCTCGCTGTCCTCCGACAGCATCACCCAGAGCCGGACGCCGAGCCCGCCGGCCGACGCCATGGCCCGCATCAGCTCGATTTCGCGAAAGCTCGAGCCCGCGTCGTGGAAGGAAGTGATGCCGTGGGCGAGGCATTCGCTCGTGGCGAGCTCCAACGCGCGGCGAAGGGTGGCCTCGTCATCGCCGCCCGGCAGGTGGGCGGCCACCAGCTCCTCGGCGGTCTCGCGCAGGACGCCGATGGCGCGGCCGGAGGCGTCGCGGACGATCTCGCCGCCCGCCGGGTCCGGGGTCGCGGCGTCGATGCCGGCGAGCTCGAGGGCGGCGGCGTTGACCAGCACCGCGTGGCCGCTGGCGTGGGTCAGCAGCACCGGGTTGTCCCGGGACACCGCGCTGAGCTCGTCGTGGGTCGGCAGCCCCGAGACCGAGGGCTCGGGGGTCGACTGCCACTTCTCCTGGTGCCAGCCGCGGCCAAGGATCCAGTCGCCGGGCTCCGCCGCCGCCACCGCCTCCGCGACCATGGCGACAATCTCGTCGAAGCTCGCCACAGTCGTCAGATCGAGCATCATCCGGGAGCGGCCGAGCCCGATGAAGTGGCCGTGGCCCTCGATCAGGCCGGGCACCGCGAGGGCGCCGGCGAGGTCCACAACCTCGGTACCGTCACCGATGAGCGCGGAGATCTCGGACGCCGTCCCCAGGGCGACGATCTCCTGGCCGCGAGCCGCCAGCGCCTCGACCTCTGGCAGACCCGGGTCCATGGTGACGATCTTCCCGCCGGTGATCACCAGGTCCGCCGGCTCCGGCGCGGGTGCACACGCGGCAAGACCAACCAGAACTGCGAGGACAGCAACGAAGGTGAGTCGCTTCATGGGCCGTACTGTAGCCCACTCCCCTCACCCCTCGTCCAGCGACGAGTGGTGCAGCCGCTCCCAGTCGCTCCACCACTCGGTCTCGATGCCGTGGCAGTCCTCGCCGAAGGCGGCGCAGGCGATGCAGCCCTCGCCCCGGATGAGGTCGGGGTGGTCGACGGGGGGCAGCCGGTACACGAGCTCGCTGCCGAGGGCCCGCGCCGCCTCGACCCGGTCGTCCGCCGGCGCCCCCGCAAGATCCCGGATCCCGCCGTCGATGAGCCGGCGCTCGGCCTCGAGCAGGAGGACGCTCTCCTCCTTGTCGAGGTGCTGCCAGAGGTGCGCCGCCACCTCACGGACCAGGGCAGCTGACTCGGGAACCGCGCCGGCGCCCTCGATCGCATCCACGGCCTCGACCAGCTCGTCGTGCTCACGGCGCAGCACGACCAGCGGCCCGCTCCGGGGCGGGATCTCGGCGTGCTCCACCAGGGCGCCGAAGAGAGCCTCCTCCTGGCGCTGGTGGTGGTGGTGGATGACGAAGGTCCGCAGGAACTCCACCAGATCCGAGAGGTCGCGCTCGGCGTCTGGGTGGTCGGGGCCGCGATCGGCCCAGGCCACGAGCGAGCCCGCCACGCGGTCAATCAGGCGGTGCTCGTCGCGGATCGCCTCGAGCAGCTCCATCACCACCCCGGCGTCGGCGCGGAGACCCCGGCCGCACCGGGACCGCGCGGGTCGGCGGCCGCCTCCACCGTGCCGTCGGCGAAGGCCCGCACCGCGTGCACCTCGCCCAGGTGGTCGCGCTGCTCGAGGCTGTGGCCCCGGCGCTCCAGCTCCCAGGCGGTCTCCGGGGCCAGGGCGTCGGGCTCGACCACGAGCGCGTCGGGCAGCCACTGGTGGTGAATCCGCGGCCGGTTGACCGCCGCCTGCAGCCCGTCGCCGTCGACGACGAGGTTGAGCAGCACCTGGGCGGTGGCGGTGGGGATGGTCGAGCCGCCGGGCGAGCCGAGGACCACGGTCTCGCCGTCGCGCCAGGCGATGGTCGGCGTCATCGAGGAGAGCATCCGCTTGCCCGCGCCCACCGCGTTGGCCTCGCCCTGGACGAGACCGTAGTAGTTGGGCGTGCCCGGGGCGACCGCGAAGTCGTCCATCTCGTTGTTGAGCAGGAAGCCCGCGCCCGGGACCAGGAGGCCGCAGCCGAAGCTGCCGTTGAGGGTCGTGGTGAGGCTGACCGCGTTGCCCTCGCCGTCGACCACCGACAGGTGGGTCGTCTCCGGGGATTCGGCCAGCACCGCTGCCCGCCAGGGCTGCACCTCGGACGACGGCGTCGCCTTGCGCGAGCGAAGCTCGCGGGCGCGGATGTCGAGCCACTGCGGGTCCAGCAGGTCGTCGGCGTCGGCCTCGGTTGTGGAGGGGTCGCCGAGGAGGAGCCGATCGGCGTAGGCTCGTCTCCAGGCCTCCGCCAGCAGGTGAACGCGCTCCGCCCCGAAACGCGGGGTGCGAGGCCACTCGCTGCGCTCGAGCAGGCCCGCGGTCTGGCCGAGGATGATCCCGCCCGACGACGGCAGCGGCATGGACGCCACCCGCCAGCCGAAGGCGTCGAAGAGCACCGGCGCCCGCCACACCGGCCGGTAGGCGGCCATGTCGGCGGCGGTGATGATGCCGCCGTGGCGGCGGCACGCGGTCTCGATGGCCGCGGCCACGGGCCCCGATGTGATGGCCGACGGGCCCCGGGAGGCGTAGGCGCGCAGGGTGGCTGCCAGCCCCGGCAGCTTGAGGGTCGTGCCGGCCGGCGGCGCCTTGCCCCCCGGCAGCCACACCGCGGCCGTCTCCGGGAAGCGGCCGAGCGGCGGCGCCGCCTTTTCGACCGACCGCTCGAGGCGGACGGTGACGGTGAAGCCGTCAGCGGCGAGGCGGACGGCCGGCGCCACGACCTGGGCCCAGGGCAGTCGACCGTGCTTGCGATGGAGCTCCCACAGCCCCGCCGGAGAGCCCGGGACCCCGGCCGCCAGCGGCCCCACCAGGCTCTTCTCGGGCACCGGCTCGCCGCGGGGGCCGAGGTACATGTCGTGGCGGGACGCGGCCGGCGCCACCTCGCGGAAGTCGAGGGTGGTCACGGCCCCGCCCATCCGGACCACCGCGAACCCGCCGCCGCCCAGGTTGCCGGCCTGGGGGTGGACCACGGCCAGGGCGAGGGCGGTGGCGACCGCCGCGTCGACCGCGTTGCCGCCGGCACGGAGGATCTCCAGGCCCGCCCGGGTGGCTGCCGGAGCGGCGCTGGCCACGGCGCCTCCGGTGCCCCGAAACGCGTCGGGCTGAGCCGCGACCACCGGTGCCGCCGAGACGCCGACGAGGCACAAAACCAGGAGTGAAGCAGCCATCTGACGAAGGGGAAGCGACGTCCTGAGCATTGGGCGAGTGTACTCCAGCCGCGAACCCCGGACTGCGCTCCGACGTAGAAGGGGGCGGAGGAAGACCATGCAGCCGACGTTCGTTCCCGGTTCCGAACCGTCCCTGATTTCCGATCCTGCCGCTGTCGTCCGCCGGACCGTCCGGCAGCTCGACGAGCTCGACGCGGATACCGCGGACCACCTCGGTGCGCTGGCATTCGTGATGATGCGGGTGGCCCACGCCGACGGAAGCTTGTCGGACGACGAGCGGGCCCGGATGGAGGAGCTGCTGGTCGAGCACGCGGCGATCCCCCCCGAGCACGCGGTGTTGGTGACCGAGATCGCTCGCCACCGTGCGGCTCTCGCCGACTGCGGCTGCTCGTACGCCACGAGCCGCGGCATCCGAAGCCGTCTCGATGCCCAGCGGCGCCGGTCCGTGCTCGGGCTGCTCCGGGCCGTGGCCGGCGCCGACGGACACTGTCGGACCGTCGAGGAGCGCCAGATCCAGCAGATCGCGCGCGAGATCGGGATCAGCGCCGAGGACGGGGAACCGGCGCCGCACCCATCGCGGGAGAACGCCTGACATCCCAGTCAGCGGCAGCAACCAGCGACAGCGGCAGCGGCAGCGGCAGCGGCAGCGGCAGCGATCAGCGCCCCCCGGGACGCGCGGGTGGGGCGCCTCCCCCGGGACGTGCCAGGTTCGGCATTGTGCTGGCTCCACCCTCCCGATCAGAGCGCGCTCCGCACAATGCCCAACCTGGCAATCCCCGGGAAGCGCGCCTCGGAAAGGGTCTCCCGGCTGCGAAGCAGGCCGCCGCTCGATGAGCCGGAGCGGTCGCAGCCCTCCCCGTCGCCTCCGCGCGACCGCGCCGGCTCATCGACGCTGGGACGCCGAAGGCGGCCCAGAAGGCCGGGGCTCCGGGACGCACGGCCCACGCGCCCAGCGCCAGCGACAGCGATCAGCGGTAGCGGCAGCGGCCAGCTTCCGGAGCCGGGTTGGGCGCTGCCGACGGCCGCAGCGCACGTGAGGGCGGG
>DATHSO010000107.1:0-23235 GCA_035464095.1 Candidatus Methylomirabilota bacterium
CATTGTGCTCCCGAGGCCCTGCCCGCAGGCAGTGCCTCCCGCACAATGGCGCTACCGGGCACTCCACGGGAAGCGCGCTTCTGAGCATCCGCTCCCGCAACGAGGCAGGCCGCCGCTCGATGAGACGGCGCGGTCGCAGCCCTCCCCCTCAACCCCCGCGCGACCGCGCCGGCTCATCGACGCTGGGACGCCAAAGGCGGCCCAGAAGGCCGGTGCCCCGGGACGCGCGGCCTCGCGCCCAGCGGCAGGGTCAGCGGCAGCGGCAGCGATCAGCGACCAGCCACCAGCGACCAGCGATCAGCAACCGGCGGCAGCGGCAGCGGCAGCGGCAGCGGCAGCGGCCGCGACAGCGGCTGCGTCGGGCACCGGGTCCGGCTCGGGCGCCACGGCGTCCGAGCCGGGGGGAGGGTGTAAAACCCTCCCCTACGAGCGGTTACCGGTTCACCTCGTGGTTACCGGTTCGTCGCATGGTATCCGGTTCGCCTCGTGGTTTTCGGCTCGCGCGTTGGTGTCGGATTCGCCGAGCGGTTGGCGGTTGCGACTCGTAGGGGCGGGTTTTACACCCGCCCTCACGGGCGCTGCGGCGGTCGGCAGCGCCCAACCCGGTTCCGGACTCTGACAGCTGCCGCTGCCGCTGCCGCTGCCGCTGCCGCTGCCCCTGGTTGCTGTCCCTGATTGCTGGCCCTAGTGCCAGCTGCCGGCTCGGGCTCCTAGTTCGTGCTCTCGCCGGGGGCGGGCGCCGGCGCCGCGGGCGGATCGGCGATGGGCCCGAAGGTCTTCTCATAGAGCTGGAGATTGTGGGTGATGGCCCGCAGCAGCTGCTTGGCGTGGAACGGCGTCATGACGATCCGCGCCACCACCGGGATGTCCTGGCGGCCCGGCATGGTCCGCCCGAAGTCGAGCAGCACCTCCGAGAAGTTGTGGGCGATGCTCACGAAGTTGGCGTACTCGCCCAGGGCGAGCTCCTTGTCGACGGTGAGCTGGGGCGCGGCGGGACGGTTGGACGGCTTGTCGCTCATGGGACCTCCCCGAGGACGGCCATTGTACCCTTGGGGCCGGTGAAGCCCCTGAGGCGGATCATCGAGTCCGCGGCCGCGGACCGGGACCACGGCGCCGGCGAGATCGAGCGCCGGCTCGTGGCCGGTCTGCTCGATCGTCGCGGCGACTGGACCGGGGAGGCGCTGATCGAGGGTGCCGACGCCCTCCGCGCCGGTCAGCCCGTGATGGCCAACCTGCGCAACCTCGCCCGGCGCCTCGCCACGGACGACCCCGCCTCCCTCGAAGCCTGGCTGCGCCGACGGGCGGAGGTCCTCGACGAGCTGCCTCGCCGCCTCGGCGAGGCCGCCTGGCCCCACCTCGAAGGAGCGGCCCGCCTGGTCACCCTGTCGCGCTCGTCGGCGGTGGCGGCGGTGCTCGAGCACGCCTGGGACCGGGGCTGGCGGGGCGAGACCGTGGTCCTCGACGGCAGCCCCGCGGGGCGCGGACCGGAGCAGGCCGTTCGGCTCGCCCGCCGGCTGCAGCCCGTGCGGTCGCAGCCCGACGCGACGGCGCCCCGGTGGCTCGACGGACGGCGGGTACGGGTGGTGGTCGGCGCCGACGCCGTCAGCCCGAAGCGCCTGGTCAACGTCTGCGGCACCGCGGCCCTGCTCGAGCTGGCGGGCGTCCGGTCGGTGCCGGTGGCGGTGGTCGCCGACACCGGCAAGGAGCTCCCGGACGCCGAGCTCGACGAGCTGCTCGCGGCCTCGCCCCGGGCCGGAGGGGACGGCCCCGGCCGCACCTGGCCGCTGTTCGAGGCCGCAGCCATGGCCGGGGTCGCGGCCCGGGTCCACGAGTGATCCGTTCGGCCGGATGTCGCGACACCACCGTGTGATAGAGTACCTGCCGCCCACGTCCGGGCGGCCTTCCGGCCGGCGGCGGCCCGGATCCGACCATGCTCGAGTTCACCATCACCCACCGCGACGAGGCGACGGCGGCCCGTGCCGCCGAGCTCGGCACCCCCCACGGCACGGTCCGCACCCCGGCCTTCATGCCGGTGGGCACGGCGGGGACGGTCAAGGGAGTGGCGAGCTGGGAGCTCGAGCGGCTGGCGCCGGAGATGGTGCTGGCCAACACCTACCACCTGCTGCTGCGGCCCGGGGTCGACCGCATCGAGCGCCTGGGCGGGCTGCACCGGCTCATGGCCTGGCCCGGGCCGATCCTCACCGATTCGGGCGGCTACCAGGTGTTCTCCCTGGCGGCGCGCCGCAGCCTCGACGACGACGGCGTCACCTTCCGCTCCCACCTCGACGGCAGCGAGCAGCGGCTGACCCCCGAGGGGGTGGTCGAGACCCAGGCGCGCTTCGGCGTCGACGTCGCCATGGTCCTCGACGAGTGCCTGCCCTACCCGGTGGAGGCCGCCGCCGCCGAGGCTTCGGTGGCGCGCAGCGTCCGCTGGGCGGTGCGGGGGCTCGAGCGGGCCGGGCGCCTGCGGGACGCCTGCGACCGCTGGCGGGGCGGGCTGTTCGCGATCCAGCAGGGATCCCTCGACGAGGGCCTGCGCCGCCGCTGCACCGACGAGCTGGCCGGCCACCCCTTCGACGGCTTCGCCATCGGCGGGCTGGCGGTTGGCGAGCCCGGCGAGGCGCTTCACGAGGCGGCGGCGATGGCGGCGCCGATGCTGCCCGACGACCGACCCCGCTATCTCATGGGCGTCGGCTACCCGCAGGACCTCCTGCACGCCGTGGCCTGCGGCGTCGACCTCTTCGACTGCGTGCTGCCGACCAGGTCCGCCCGCACCGGCAAGGTCTTCACATCCCGGGGGGAGCTCAACATCAAGAACGCGCGCTTCGCCGACGACCCGGCCCCCCTCGACGAGGCCTGCCCCTGCCCGACCTGCGCCGCCTACTCGAGGGCCGTCCTGCGCCACCTGTTCGTGGCCAACGAGGTGACCTCGGTCGTTTTGCTGACGGTGCACAACCTGACCTTCTTTTTGAGCTTGATGCGCGGGGCGCGGGACGCTATCATGGCGGGCCGTTACGGGCGCTTCCGACAGCTCGGGGACAGCTTCGGTGACGCCACTGCCCAGGGCCGAGAGCCCGCGACAACTGTGAGGTGATCCGATGGAAGGTGCAGCCGGGGGCAGCCCCCTGTCCATGTTGTTGCCGTTCGTGCTGATTTTCGCGGTCTTTTACTTCATCGTCATCATGCCCGCGAAGAAGCAGCAGAAGAAGAAGGACGCCATGATCGCCGGCCTCAAGAAGGGCGACCGGGTGGTCACCGGCGGCGGCATCCACGGCACGGTGGCGACGGTCGAGGACCAGACCCTCCTGCTCAAGGTGTCCGAGAACACGAAGATCCGGATCAGCAAGAACGCGGTCGCCGGCCTGATCAACGGCGACGGCGTCCCCAGCGAAGGCTGACGGGCGGAGGCGAGCGTGGAAAAGAACATCCTCTGGCGAGTCGTGGTGATCGTGGCCGTGGTGGCCGTCGCGGCCTGGTCGCTGTGGCCGCCCAGCGAGAAGATCCACTGGGGCCTCGACCTGCAGGGCGGCGTCCACCTCGTGCTCCAGGTGCAGACCGACGACGCGGTCAAGGCCGAGCTCGACGACTCGGCCCAGCGTCTGGTCAGCTTGGCCGCCGACGAGGGCCTCACCCTCGGCGCCACCGAGGCCGAGCCGGCCGAGGACCGCTTCACCGTCGAGGTGCCGCCCGGCACCGACCGCGACCAGCTCCGGGAGATCGCCGACTCCTACTTCCCGGAGTACGAGCTGAGCACGGGCCCCGAGCGCTGGGCCTTCTCCTTCCAGGCCGGCGTCGAGCGCGAGATCCGCGACCAGGCGGTGCGCAAGGGCCTGGAGACCATCAACAACCGGGTCGACCAGTTCGGCGTCTCCGAGCCCGTGATCCAGCGCCAGGGCCTGGAGGGGGACCGGATCCTGGTCCAGCTGCCCGGCGTCGACGACCCCGAGCGGGTCAAGAACATCATCAAGTCGACCGCCTTCCTCGAGTTCAAGGAGGTGGTGGCGGGGCCCGCCCCCGACCGGGCCAGCCTCCTGGCCGGCTTCGGCGGCGCCGTACCCAGCGACGCCGAGGTGCTCACCGGCGCCACCACCGGCTTCACCGGCGAGGTCGTCGGGCGCAGCTACTACCTGGTAAGGAAGAGCTCCATCATCACCGGCCGCGACCTGCGCAGCGCCCGCCGCAGCCAGGACCAGTACGGCATGCCCAACGTCCAGTTCGACCTGGTTCCCGCGGCCGCCGACAAGTTCGGCGAGTACACCGGCTCCCACATCGGCACCCCGATGGCCATCGTCCTGGACAACAACGTGATGTCGGCGCCGACCATCCGGGCCCGGATCACCGACTCCGGGGTCATCGAGGGGAACTACTCGATCGCGGAGGCCGAGGACCTGGCCCTGGTGCTGCGGGCCGGCGCCCTGCCCGCCTCCATCACCTACCTCGAGGAGCGCACGGTCGGCCCGTCCCTGGGCCGCGACTCGGTGGCCCGCGGGATCCGGGCCGCCGTCGCCGGCATGGCCGTGGTGATGCTCTTCATGCTGGTCTACTACAAGCTCTCCGGGATCAACGCCAACGTCGCCCTGCTCATCAACCTGCTGCTGCTGCTGGGGGCCATGGCCTACTTCGGGGCCACCCTGACCCTGCCCGGCATCGCCGGGGTCATCCTGACCATCGGCATGGCGGTGGACGCCAACGTCCTCATCTTCGAGCGCATCCGCGAGGAGCTGGACGTCGGCAAGACCGTGAAGTCGGCGGTGGAAACCGGCTTCTCGCGGGCCTTCGGCACCATTCTCGACGCCAACCTGACCACCCTCATCGCGGCCCTGTTCCTGTTCCAGTTCGGCACCGGGCCGGTCAAGGGCTTCGCGGTCACCCTGTCCATCGGCATCTTCGCCAGCGTGTTCACCGCGGTCTTCGTGTCGCGGACCATCTACATGGCCGTGCTGGCCGGCCGCGACCGCGTCCAGACGCTGAGCATCTAGGTCGAAGCGAGGCACGCATGCGCATCATCGGCGACACCAACATCCCGTTCCTGACCTACCGCAGGATCGCCCTTCCCCTGTCCCTGGCGGTGATCCTCGCCGGGCTCGCCTACGAGCTCTCGGGCCACGGGCTCAACCTGGGCATCGACTTCGTCGGCGGCACCCAGGTCACGGTCAAGTTCAAGACCGCGCCCGACCTCGCTCAGCTCCGCGACACCATGGCCGACCTCACCACCGGCACCCCCGCCCTGCAGCGCTTCGACGAGGCGGAGAAGCACGAGATCCTGATCCGGGTCCAGAACCCCGAAGGCGAGGAGGGCGACTTCACCGCCCCGATCATCGACCTGCTGCACCGCGACCTCAACGCCGACCTCGGCGGCGCCTTCGACCTCAACACCCAGGGCGCCCAGGAGCTCACGCAGCTGTTGGTCGCCGACGACCCCGACGGCACCGCCCTCGACGCCGAGGGCGCCGCCGAGCACTACCGGCCCATGGCCGAGGCGGTGCTCGAGCTGCGCAAGCAGCGCGGGATCATCACGTCCATGGACGAGCTCGACGGGGTCGAGGCCCTGTCCCCGAACGTCCGCGCCTTCATCGAGGAGCGGGCGGCCCTCGGCGCCTTCGCCCTGCTCGGGGCCGAGAGCGTCGGCCCGTCGGTGGGCGAGGACCTCCAGGAGAAGGCCCAGGCCGCGATCCTGTTCTCCATGGTCGGGATGCTCGCCTACATCTGGCTGCGCTTCCAGCTGCCCTTCGGCATCGGCGCGGTGGCGGCCCTGTTCCACGACGTGCTGATCACCGTGTCGGCCCTGGCCATCACCAGCCGGGAGATCAACCTGTCGACCATCGCCGCCCTGCTCGCCCTGGTCGGCTACTCGGTGAACGACACGGTGGTGGTCTTCGACCGGGTCCGCGAGAACCTCAAGCTGCACCGCGGCGAGGACCTCGAGCAGCTCATGAACACCTCGATCAATCAGACCCTGTCCCGGACCTTCATCACCTCGGGCACGACCCTGGTGGTGATCCTGTCGCTCTACATCTTCGGAGGCGAGGTCATCAACACCTTCGCCTTCGTGCTCCTGGTCGGCATCATCGTCGGCACCTACTCGTCGATCTTCGTCGCCTCGCCGGTCGCGCTGTGGGTCCACAGGCTGCTCGCCGCCCGGCGCGAGCGCAAGCGCAAGCAGGGTAGGAGGCGCTGACCCTGCGTCCCGGGAGCGCTGATCGCTGCCGCTGCCGCTGACCCTGATTGCTGTCCCTGCCGCTGGGCGCGTGGCCGTGCGTCCCGGGGCACCGGCCTTCTGGGCCGCCTGTGGCGTCCCAGCGTCGCCCCGACGGCGCGGTCGCGCGTGGGCGCAGGGGAGGGCTGCGACCGCGCCGGCTCATCGAGCGGCGGCCTGCCTCGTTGCGGGAGCGGATTCCCCGGAGCGCGCCTCCCGTGGAGTGCCCGGTAGCGCCATTGTGCGGGAGGCGCTGCCTGCGGGCAGGGCCTCGGGAGCACAATGGCGTACCCGGCACGTCCCGGTGGACGCGCCCTGCCCGCGCGTTCCCGAGGCGCGGTTCGCTGCCACTGCCGCTGGTCGCTGACCCTGGTTGCCGGTTGCTGGTTGCTGGTCGCTGATCGCTGCCGCTGTCGCTGCCGCTGTCGCTGCCACTGCCGCTGCCACTGGCTCCGCGGCGTCCCGCGCCGCGGAGCTCACCGGTGTCGGGTGACGCCGATCCGGGGGCAGAGGTCGTCGAGGGGGCAGCCGGTGCAGCGGGGGGAGGTCGGGTGGCAGCGGTTCTGGCCGAAGGTGACCAGCAGGTCGTTGATGTCGATCCAGACCTCCTCGGGCAGCACCTCCCGGAGGGAACGCTCCGTGCCCTCGGGGCTCGTGGTCGCGACCAGGCCGAGTCGGTTGGAGATCCGGTGGACGTGGGTGTCGACGCAGATCGCCGGGATGCCGAAGCCCAGGCCGAGGACCAGGTTGGCGGTCTTGCGGCCGACCCCCGGCAGGGCCAGCAGCTCGGCCTCGTCGGCCGGGACCCGGCCGCCGTGGTCGCTGGTGAGGATCCCGGCGATGCGGCGGAGCTGACCGGCCTTGGTCCGGTAGAAGCCGGCCGGGTAGATGGCCTCGGCAACGGTGTCCTCGTCGAGGGCGACGAGCTCGGCCGGGGTCTGCGCGAGCTCGAGCAGGCGGCGGCTGGCCCGGTGGGTGACCTCGTCCTTGGTCCGCAGGGAGATCACGCACGACACCAGGAGGGCGAATGGCGACCGAGTCGCCTCCTGGACCTCGGTCAGGGTCGTCGGCCGGCACTCGGCGCGGAAGGCGCGCAGCCGGTCGACGAGGGCCCGCAGCCGGTCGCGGGTCCACGGCGGAGGCGCGGGTGGTCGGCTCGGCCGGGGCACCCGGCGATGATGGGGCGTGCCCGGGCGGAGGTCAACCGCCGGGTCGAGAAACCGAGGATGCCCGGGCGCCGCGTTGACCGGCCCGAGGCGAGCCTGCTACCGTTGGCGGTCTTCGGGAGGTTCCATGGCACCGAACGGCACGCATGTCTTCACCTCGGAGTCCGTCACCGAAGGACATCCGGACAAGATCGCCGACCAGATCTCGGACGCGATCCTCGACGCGGTCATCGCGGAGGACCCCGACGGGCGGGTCGCCTGCGAGACCCTGGTGACCACCGGCCTCGCCTTCATCGCCGGCGAGATCACGACCTCGACCTACGTCGAGTTCCCGGCCCTGGTCCGCGAGACCATCCGGGAGATCGGCTACACCCGGGCCAAGTTCGGCTTCGACAGCGAAACCTGCGCGGTGATCTCGTCCATCGACCCCCAGAGCGGCGACATCGCCATGGGCGTGGACACCGGCGGTGCCGGCGACCAGGGGCTCATGTTCGGCTATGCCTCGGACGAGACCGAGGCCTTCATGCCCACCCCCATCCTGTTCGCCCACCGGCTCACCCAGCGCCTCAGCCAGGCGCGACGCTCGGGGGAGCTCGACTGGCTCCGCCCCGACGGCAAGAGCCAGGTCTCGGTGGAGTACGACGGCCAGGTGCCGCGACGGATCGAGGCCGTGGTGGTGTCGTGCCAGCACGCGGAGGACATCTCGGTGGCCGAGCTGCGGCCCGTGATCATCGACCGGGTGATCCGGCCCACCCTGCCGGCCGAGATGCTCGACGACGGCACCAAGTTCTTCGTCAACCCGACCGGCAAGTTCGTGGTCGGCGGGCCGCAGGCGGACTGCGGTCTCACCGGTCGCAAGATCATCGTCGACACCTACGGCGGCGTCGGGTCCCACGGCGGCGGGGCGTTCTCGGGCAAGGACCCGTCGAAGGTCGACAGGTCGGCGTCGTACATGGCCCGCCACGTCGCCAAGAACATCGTCGCCTCCGGCCTCGCCAAGCGCGCCGAGGTCCAGCTCGCCTACGCCATCGGCGTCGTCGATCCGGTGTCGGTCATGGTCGACACCTACGGTACCGGCCAGGTCTCGGAAGACCGGCTCACCAGGGCCGTCCGGGAGGTCTTCGACCTCACGCCCCGCGGCATCATCGCCTACCTCGACCTGCTGCGCCCGATCTACAAGAAGACCGCCGCCTACGGCCACTTCGGACGGAACGACCCGGACTTCAGCTGGGAGTCCACCCACCGGGTGGACGACCTCCGGACGGCCTGCGGAGGCTGAGCCGGCAGCCGCGTGAACCGTCGCTTCGGAGACAGCATGGCACGGGGCGTGCATTGCGCTGCGCGAGGGTCCGCGGCTCGCCGGAACCACAGCATCGCAGCCGCGCGGACGCGGCCTCGGACGTCAGGATGACGCGACTCATAGGCATCTTCGGCACCAAGGGCTCGCTACAGCGTCACTACGCCGCGGCGACCGTGGTCTTCCTGGTCCTCGTGCTCGGGATCATCCTCCTGTTCGGCCACCTGATCTCCAGGTCCCTGTCACGGCGCTACCTCGAGGACCTCCTGATCAGCGGCCGCGAGGACGCCCGGCGGATCGCCGACGAGCTCGGCGAGGAGGGCGCCGAGGACCTGCGGGTGCTCGAGCAGCGGCGCGAGCAGCTGTTCCGGAGCCTGGAGGGGATCCCGCGCCGGCGGGTCTACGAGTCGATCGTGGTCACCGACCGCGACGGCAACGAGGTCTGGCGATCCCGGCTCGAGTCCGAGGAGGACCTCCCCGAGACCCTGGCCAACGACCTCGAGCTGGTGGGCGACCTGTCGGACGAGCGGATCACCGAGTCGGAAAGCTCCTATCGCATCAGGGTCCCGCTCGGCGACGTGGGGGAGGTCGTGCTCAACGTCAGCAGGGCCCGGGTCGCCGAGCGGATCGACCGGCTCCAGACGGAGCTCCTGGCCCAGACCGTGGCGGTGGCGGGCCTGACCCTGGCGACCCTGGTCGCGGCCTTCGTCCTGGTCTGGCTGCTGGTTCAGCGGACCCGTCGGCTGGAGGCCAAGCAGCACGAGGCGGAGGAGCTCGCGGCTCTCGGCACGCTCGCGGCCAACCTGGCGCACGAGATCCGGAACCCGCTCAACTCCATCAACCTCAACCTCGAGCTCCTCGACGAGGACCTCGGCGCCCGCGACGACGAGTCCAGGAGCTCCCTGGTCAAGACCCGGCGCGAGGTCGGCCGGCTGGCGAAGCTCGTGAGCGACTTCCTGACCTACGCCAGGCCCTCCGAGCCGTGCCTCGAGCCGGTGCGGGTCGCACCCCTGCTCGGCGACGTGGCCGCCTTCCTCGACGCCGAGGCCAAGTCGATGGGGGTTCACCTGCGGCGTTCACCCGAGATCCCCGACGTCGAGGTCGCAGCCGACGAGGGGCAGCTGCGGCAGGTGCTCCTCAACCTGGTGCTCAATGCCATCCAATCGGTGGCGCCCCTGTCGGCCGACCGCCGGGTGGTCGAGCTGGCGGCGGCACGGAACGCCGACGAGATCATCCTGACGGTGTCCGACCGGGGCGACGGCATCCCCGACGCCGAGCTCGGGCGGGTTCGCGAGGCCTTCTACACCTCTCGGCGAGGGGGCACCGGGCTCGGCCTCGCCATCGCTGACCGCTTCGCCACGAGCCACGGCGGACGCCTCGACCTCGAGAATCTCGAACCCATGGGTTTCGCGGCCCGGATCGTCTTGCCGGTCGGAGGCGGTGCTGGCAAGATGAGCGAGTGACCGGCCGGATCGGCGAGGCGCTGAAGCCGGCAGGGAGGAATGCACGATGGATCGACGGGTTGTTTTCGGCACGGTGGTGGTGGCGTTGGCCATGGCCGGGCCGGTGCTTGCAGGCTTCGGGGCGGCCGACCTGATCTACATCCCGGTGGTGTCCCACATCACCGGAGCCTCCGGGTCGATGTGGGCGACGGATCTCTACATCACCAACCCGGAGGAGGTCGCCATCGACGTCGCCATCGGCTACATCCCCTCCGGGCTGGCGGCCAACAGCTTCATCTTCTCGAGCCGCGAGACCTGGCTCGGGGGCCGGGAGGACGACGAGTTCGGGCTCATCGACGAGTCGTTGGCGGGCATCCCGCCGGGCGGCGCGGTGGTGATCCGGGACATCGTCGGCGAGTACTGGTTCGACCAGCTCGGCCTGATCGGCAACGGCTCCCTCGTGATCTTCGCGTACGAGGCGGACACCCTGGAGCCCGACAGCACCCGGGTGCTGCGCAACGCCATCGCCAACGCCCGCATCTACAACGACACCACGATCTGGGTGGAGGACGACGAGAACCCCGACGAGTTCGTCGAGCGGGCCGCCCAGTTCGCGCAGGTCATGCCGGGGGTGCCCTGGTACAACCTGGCCGATGCCGCGGCGGTGTCGGAAACCGAGGACTTCAGCTACCAGCTGCTCACCGGCGCCGAGGAGGGTGGGCTGCTGCGCTTCAACGTCGGGATGGTCAACGCCTCGGACGCCCTGACCTCGATCACGGTCAGCGTGCAGCCCTTCCAGGCCAACGGCGAGCCCTTCCTCGACGCCGACGAAAACGAGATCCGGTCGCTGGTCACGATGCCGCCCGTGTCCCACGTCCAGTATTTCCGGCCGTTCACGGTCGACTGGGACCTGGAGGAGGTCGACATCGCCACGGTCAAGGTGGCCATCGAGGCCTGGAGCTCGACCGCGGCCGAGCCGGTGGTCATGATGACCAGCTACGGCTCGGTGATCCACAACCGGACCAACGACCCGTCAACGGTGCTGCCGAGCTTCGCGCACCCGTACGACGTCGACTGCATCTGGGGCGGCGACGGCGAAACGAAAGTCGCTCGGCCGGACCGCCGTCCAGTCGAGATTCCCCTCGGGCGTTGACAGTCGTGACCGAGATTGACAGGCACTCGGCCTGTGGTAGCATGCGCATCTGAGCGGGCAGCCCCCGCAGGAAGGAGACTCACCATGGCGGATCCTGACGACAAACTCCCGGACCAGGCGCCCGGAAAATACTACGTCGATTCCAGCTGCATCGACTGCGATGTCTGCCGCACCACCGCTCCAAACAACTTCGAGGCGAACGAGGACGAAGGGTACTCGTACGTGGTGAAGCAGCCCGAGAACGACGAGGAACAGGCGCAGTGCGAGGAGGCCATGGAGTCCTGCCCGGTGGAGGCCATCGGCGACGACGGCGAGTAGCCCTCGCGAGGATCGACGAACCCACGGCCGGCGCCACGCGCCGGCCGTTTTTGATGAGTGCTATCATCCGCCCGCGAAGGAGACGGCATGCGCGTTCTCTCGGGCGTTCAACCATCAGGGATCCTCCACATCGGAAACTACTTCGGCGCCATCCGGCAGTTCGTCGCGATGCAGCACGAGCACGAGTGCTACTACTTTCTCGCCGACCTGCACGCCCTGACCACGGTCCAGGACCCCGACCGGATGCGGACCCTGGTGCGGGAGCTGGCGGCCGGTTACCTGGCCCTCGGCCTGGACCCGAACACGAGCGTGATCTACCGGCAGTCCGACATTCCGGAGATCCCGGAGCTGAGCTGGTACCTGTCGACGGTGACCTCCATGGGCCTGCTCCAGCGCTGCCATTCCTTCAAGGACAAGGTCGCCCAGGGCGTGGTGCCGAGCCACGGGCTCTTCGCCTACCCCGTACTCATGGCCGCCGACATTCTCATCGTCCGCTCGGACGTGGTGCCGGTGGGCAAGGACCAGAAGCAGCACCTCGAGGTCACCCGGGACGTGGCGGCGTCCTTCAACGCCACCTACGGCGTCGAGGTCTTCACCCTGCCCGAGCCCATGATCCGCGACGAGGTCGCCGTGGTGCCGGGCATCGACGGCCAGAAGATGTCCAAGTCCTACGGAAACACCATCGACATCTTCGGGTCCGAGAAGGCGATCCGGAAGCGCATCATGTCGACCGTCACCGACTCGACGCCGGTGGAGGCGCCCAAGCCGAAGCAGGGCAGCGCCCTGTACGACCTGCTCAAGGTCTTCGCCCCGCCGTCCGACAGGGCCTGGGTCGAGGCCGCCTTCGACGAGGGTGGGACCGGCTACGGCGACATGAAGAAGCGGCTCTTCGAGTACTTCCTGGCGACCTTCTCGGACGCGCGCCGGCGCTACGACGAGCTCATGGGCGACCCGGGAGAGGTCGACCGCATCCTCGCCGCCGGTGCCGATCGCGCGCGCCGGACCGCGGCCCCGCTCATGGAGGAGGTCCGCCGGGCGGTCGGGATCCGCTAAGCTGACCGCACCATGAGCCGCGACAGCCGGCCCCCCGACGGCCGCGCCCCATCCGAGCACGACGCCGACGCCGCGCCGCCGCGCTACGAGCTCCTCGAGCTGCTGGGGGAGGGCCGGGCGGGCTCGGTCTACCGGGCCCGGGACCACCGGCTCGACCGGATCGTGGCTCTGAAGCTGCTGCGCTCGTCCGAGCCCGGCGGGGTCGAGCGGCTCACCGCCGAGGCCCGGGCCCAGGCCCGCATCGACCACGAGCACGTGTGCCGGATCTTCGACACCGGCGAGCTCGACGGGCGGCCCTACGTCGCCATGCAGCTGCTTCGCCGGGCCACCGCCCTGGACGAGAGGGCGCCGTCTCTCGAGCTCGCCGCCCGGGTCGAGCTGGTCGAGCAGGCCGCAAGGGCTGTGGCAGCGGCGCACGCCGCCGGCGTGACCCACCGCGACCTGCGGCCCGGCAACATCATGGTCGAGGAGCGCGGAAGCGGCCGGCACCACGCCGTGGTGCTCGACTTCGGCGGCGCCGTGGGGTCGGCGCCCGAGCTCGCAGGAGCTTCGTCGTCGTCGCCCGGGGGGCTCGCCTTCCTGGCGCCCGAGCAGGTCGCCGCCGATCCGGCCTCGGGCGACCACAGGTCCGACGTCTACTCCCTGGGGGCCACCCTCTACGCGGTGGTGGCCGGGCAGCGGCCGTTCTTCGGCTCGAGCCGGGCCGAGACCCTCCGGCAGATCGTCGAGGACGAGCCGCTGCCCCTCGGCCTGGTCGCGCCGGAGGCTCCGGCGGAGCTCGAGACCATCGTCCACACGGCCATGGCCAAGGACCCGCATCGTCGATACCAGACCGTCCGAGAGCTCGCCGACGACCTCCGCCGATGGTTGGACGGCAAGCCGGTGCGGGCGCTGCCGGCGCGGCCGTGGCACCGACTTGCCATCCGGGTCAGGAGCCGACCGGCGTCGACGCTGCTGATCGCGGTCGCGGCTGCGGCCGCTCTGGCGGCGGCGGGATCGGTGCTCTGGCAGCGGGTTCAGGAGCACCGTCGCGAGGCCATGGTCGAACGCTACCGTGTCGCGAGCGAGGGCGTCGAGGACCTGCTCCGGCGGAGCCGGATGATGCCGCTTCACGACACCAGCGCAGCCGAGGCGGCGGCGCGGCGTCGCCTGGCCGAGGTCGAGGTCTCGCTCCTCGAGGACGGCGCCCTGGCCAGGGGCCCGGCGTACTCGGCCCTCGGCCGCGGCTACCTGCTGCTCAGGGAGCTCCGCGTCGCCGAGGGCTGGCTGCGGGCCGCCCTCGAGGCGGGCTTCGACGACCCGGCGACCGCCTCCGCCCTGGGCAGGGCGGTCGCCGAGCGCCACGTCGAGGCGCGGCTCGAGCGTCGACCCGGGCCCGGGGCGGCGGAGATCGAGACGGCGGTGGGGTTGTTGAGCCGCCGCGGGCCCTCCACCATGAAGCTGGATCGGTACCTGGACGCCCTCGGCCACGCCCTGGACAACCGCTTGGAGGACGCCCTCGAGGCGGCTGATTTCTCGGCGCGGAGCGAGCCGTGGCTGGTCGAGGCCCGGCAGCTCCAGGGGGACCTGCTGCGCCTGCGCTCGGCGGAGCGCGCGGCCGACGGCGACCTCGACGCCGCAGTGGCCGACCTGGTCGCCGCCGGACGGGCCTACCGGGAGGCCCTCGAGACCGCCCGCAGCGATGCCCGGCTGTGGTTGCGCGAGGCCCGCCGGGTGCTGCGGCAGCTGCGGCTCGAGGAGGCGTTGGAGCGGCGAACGCCGGGTCTGCTGGAGCGGGGCCTGGAGGCGGCAGGGGCCGCTGCCCTGGCCGGGCCGGAACGCGCCTCGCCCCTGTTCGTGGAGGCCCGGATCCGCTGCCTGGCGGCGGAGCGGCTGCTCGAAGGGGGCAGGGACGCCGCGGCGCAGCTGGCCGTCGCCCGGCAGCTGGCGGATCGGGCAGCCGCGCTCGAGCCGCAGGATCCCGAGGCCCAGCAGGTGCAGGCCCTCGTTCAGCGGCTGCTCCAGGAATCGGGCGTCGGCGCCGCCGGTTGATGCGATAATGCGGGTCGCGGTCCGCCGGCGGCCGGGATGGAGTCATGGACACCGTTCGCAGCTTCTGCATCATCGCGCACATCGACCACGGCAAGTCGACCCTCGCTGACCGACTCATCCAGTTCTGCGGCGGGGTCGATGAGCGCGACTTCCGCGACCAGATCCTCGACTCCATGGACATCGAGCGCGAGCGCGGCATCACCATCAAGTCGAACACGGTCACCCTGAGCTACACCGCGAAGGACGGCCGGACCTACCGCCTCAACCTGATCGACACGCCCGGGCACGTGGACTTCTCCCACGAGGTCCGGCGGGCGCTGATGTCCTGCGAGGGCGCGCTGCTGCTGGTGGACGCCTCCCAGGGGGTGGAGGCGCAGACCGTCGCCAACATGTACCTGGCCCTCGAGTACGACCTCGAGATGGTGCCGGTGATCACCAAGATCGACCTGCCGGCGGCGGACGTCGAGCGCGTCAAGGAGGAGATCGCGGACGACCTCGGTCTCGACCCGGACGGCGCCGTGCTGTGCTCTGCCAAGCTCGGCACCGGCATCCAGAACGTCCTCGAGGCCATCGTCCACCGCCTGCCGCCGCCGTCCGGAGACCCCGACGCGCCCCTCCAGGCGCTCATCTTCGACGCCCAGTACGACTCCTACCGCGGCGTGGTGCTGCTGTGCCGGGTCATGCAGGGCACCCTGCGCGAGGGCCAGCGGGTTCGCCTCATGCACACCGGCGTGGCCCACGACGTCGAGGAGGTCGGCTACCTCCAGCTCAAGCAGGTCAAGGTGCCCGAGCTCGAGGCGGGGGCGGTGGGCTACGTCATCGCCGGCATCAAGTCGGTGTCCGACATCAACGTCGGCGACACCATCACCGACGCCGCCAGGCCGGCGGCGGGGCCGCTGCCGGGGTACAAGGAGGCGAAGCCGGTGGTCTTCTCCTCCATCTACCCCATGTCCACCGAGGAGTACCCGGACCTGGTCAAGGCTCTGGAGAAGCTCAAGCTCAACGACGCCGCTCTGACCTACGAGAAGGACTCGTCCGCAGCCCTCGGCTTCGGCTTCCGGTGCGGCTTCCTCGGGCTGCTCCACCTCGAGGTCGTCCAGGAGCGGCTGCGCCGGGAGTACGACCTGTCCCTGATCCTGTCGGCGCCGTCGGTGCGCTACCGGGTGACCACCACCGATGGCCGGGCCCAGTGGGTCGACAACCCGAGCTACTACCCCAACCCGAGCGAGATCGAGCGCGCCGAGGAGCCCTACATCAAGGCGTCGGTGATGATGCCCGAGCGCTACCTGGGGCCGGTCATGGAGCTGTGCCGGGAGCGGCGCGGCGAGAACACGACCTTCCACTACCTGGCGGTGGGGCGGGTCGAGCTGACCTCTGAGATGCCGCTGGCCGAGGTGATCTTCGACTTCTACGACCGGCTCAAGTCGACGACCCAGGGCTACGGCTCCTTCGACTACGAGATGCTCGACTACCGGGACACCGACATGGTCAAGGTCGACATCCTGGTCAACGGGGAACCGGTGGACGCGCTCTCCCAGCTGGTCCACCGCGAGCGGGCCCGGGCGCGCGCCCTCCACTACTGCGAGCGCCTCGAGGACACGATCCCGCGGCAGCAGTTCAAGATCGCCATCCAGGGCGCAATCGGCGGCGACGTCATCGCCCGCAAGACCATCAACGCCTACCGCAAGGACGTCACCGCCAAGTGCTATGGCGGCGACATCACCCGCAAGCGCAAGCTGCTCGAGAAGCAGAAGAAGGGCAAGAAGCGGATGAAGATGGTCGGCAACGTCGAGATTCCCCAGTCCGCCTTCGTGTCGGTGCTCAAGACCGACAAGGACTGATGGCTCGCTGCCAATGACGCGCTGTGCGCGTCACCGAGCAGGGTGGGGGAGGGTGTAAAACCCTCCCCTACGAGCGGTTTCCGGTTCGCCTTGTGGTTGCCGGCTTCGTCTCGTAGGGGCGGGTTTTACACCCGCCCTCACGGGCACTCCGGCGGTCGGCGGCGCCCAACCCGGTCCGGACGCTGCTCGCTGCAACTGTCCCTGGTTGCTGCTTCTGAACACTGCCGCTGCCGCTGCCGCCGGTTGCTGCCGCTGTTCGCTGGTTGCTGTCCCTGATCGCTGATCGCTGATCCTCCGCCGCGCCGCCCAGGCGACCTCACCGTCTACCGCACCGCCCTCGAGGCGGCCGCAGCTGCCATCGCCCTCGTCAGGCGGGTACCCGCCCCCCTGAAGAGCCTCGCCGACCAGGTGATCCGCTGCGCCTCGTCGGTTCCGGCCAAACTCAGCGAGGGCCACGGCCGATCGGGCCGCGACCGGATCCACCACTGGCACATCGCCTTCGCCTCGGCGAAAGAGGTCGACTCGCACCTCAGCCTTTTGGCCCGTGCCGGTGCAGTCGATGCCGAGCGCGCCGCCGAGGCGCTCGATCTCTTCGACCAGGTGCGCGCCATGACCTGGCGGCTGCTGCATCCGAAGCGGTGAGGCCTCACGTTGTCGGGCACGGATTGTGGGGCCGGCGGCTCGCCGGCCATGCCCGGGCGATGCCGGTTGACCTCGCCTGCGTCCGGTTCGGCCCCGTGCCCGTGCCCGCACCCGTGCCCGATGTCAGCGATCAGCAACCAGCGATCAGCGATCAGCGACCAGCCATCAGCGAACAGCGATCAGCGACGGTGACCAGCAACCAGCGACAGCGACCAGCGACCAGGGTCAGCAATCAGCCCCCCACCCTCTTTGTCCCGGGAGACAGCGGGGACGTAACACGACACTCCCCGACCAAGTCCGCGGGGGTGTTACTTAGGAGCAAGCAGCGTCAGCAATCAGCGTCGGCGACCGGGTCCGGGTCCGGGGTGCTGGCCCGGGTGCCGGGCCCGGCGGCCCACGGGCCCTAGCCCTTGCGGCGGCGGCGTTGCTCCTCGCGGCGCCGGCGGCGGCGCTCGCGGCCGGTTTCGGAAGCTCGTGCAGACACCGAGCGTGGGATCTTCCACGAGGCCGGGTCCTGGTTGTAGTACTCGGACAGGACCTGGTAGAGCTCGGGATGGTGCTCCCTGAAGTAGGCGCCCCGCTCGAAGAACGACTCGGTGGCGACGGCGAAGAACTCGGCCTCGTCCTCGGCCCCGTACTCGTCGAGGGCCTTGACCCGGCGTCCCCGGTCGACCTCCTCGACGAAGGCGTCGTGGGCCGCGAGGAAGGCGTCCATCCAACGCTGGTTCGCCGCCCGCCGCTCGGCGCTTCCCAGGGTCGGCACCGCCACCGCGTCGAGGAGGTCGAGCTGGTGGGCGAGCTCGTGGAGAACCAGGTTGCGGCCGTGGAGGTCGCGCGAGTCGGTGACGACCTGCTGCCAGGACAGGACGACCGTTCCCCACTCCCAGGCCTCGCCCTCGCGCTCGTCGAGCTCCTCGGTGACGATTCCGGCCTCGTCTTCCCACACGTCCGGGACCCGGTACACCGTCGGGTAGACCAGGATCGAGCTGACATGGTCGAAGGCGTCCACCGAGCGCCCGAGGGTCAGCACGCAGGCCTGGAGAGCGATCACCGCGCACATCTCCTCGCTGAGATCGATGCCGCCACAGGGCTCCCAGTAGCGCTCGGCGACGAACAGCCGGGTGTCGTCGAGCAGCCGCGAGCGCTGGGCCTCGGGCACGGCGTGCCAGATCGCGACGTCGCGCTCGATCGCCCGGAGCCACTCGTCGGGGAAGGGCTCCGCCAGGATCCGCGCCCTCTTTCTCTTGCGCCACCAGCCGAACATCGCGCCTCCCGAGCCCCATGCTACGCGAGCCGGCCGGGTGAGGGCAGCCACCGCCGATGGGGAGCGTGCTAGCGTGGCGCGGTGAGGACGCGGCTGGACTGTGTGCCCTGCCTGGTGCGGCAGGCAGTCGATGCGGCCCGCATGGCCAGCGACGACCCGGTGGTGCACGAGGCGGTGCTGCGCCGGGTGCTGCGGGAGCTGAGCGTGTTCGACCTGAGCGCCAGCGCCCCCGCGATGGCGCGGCGCATCCACCGCACGGTCCGCGAGCTGTCGGGCGAGCCGGACCCCTACCGCGCGGTGAAGGAGCGCACCAACGAGCTCGCCCTCGAGCTCCTGCCCGAGGTCCGCGAGCGCATCGCCGTCGCGTCAGATCCCCTCGAGATGGCCGTGAGGATGGCCATCGCCGGTAACATCATCGACTTCGGCCTCGGCCAGCCGGTTGCCGACACGACTCTGGTCGAGACCGTCGAGCGGGTGGCGGGGGCACCGCTCGACGGCGACATGGAGGCCTTCGCCCGCGAGGCCGAGGCCGCGGGGTCGATTCTCTTTCTCGCCGACAACGCCGGCGAGATCGTGCTCGACAGGCTGCTCATCGAGCGGCTCGGTCCACAGCGCGTCACCGTCGCCGTCAAGGGAGCGCCGATCCTCAACGACGCCCTCCGCGCCGACGCCGAGGCCGCCGGGCTCGATGCCCTGGTCGAGGTCGTCGACACCGGCTCCGACGCGCCGGGCACCATCCTGGAGACCTGCTCCGGGAGCTTCCGGGAGCGGTTCGCGGCCGCCGACCTGGTGATCGCCAAGGGCCAGGGCAACTACGAGACCCTGAGCGACGCCCCCCGGCCGATCTGGTTCGTCCTGATGGCGAAGTGCGCCGTCATCGCCGACCACATGGGCTGCGAGCCGGGGAGCCTGGTCCTGCTGCGCCGGCCTGCCGACGGCGCCCCCGTGTCGGCGGGCGAGTCGTGACCGGCGCCCCGTCCGCTGCTGCCGACCCCACCGCTGCGATCGAAAGGAGGCCGCGTCCGCAGACCTCCAAGGTCGTGACCATCGGCGCCGCCCACGCCGCCCACGACACCTACAGCGCCTTCCTGCCGCCCATGCTGCCGGTGCTCGTCGAGAGGCTGTCCCTGGTCAAGGCCGAGGCCGGCCTGCTGACCGTCTTTCTCCAGGCCCCGTCGATCCTGCAGCCGTGGATCGGCCACCTCGGCGACCGCCTCGACCTGCGGGCCGCGGTCATCCTGAGCCCGGCGGTCACCGCCGTCGGCATGAGCCTGCTCGGCGTCGCCCCAGGTTTCGCCACCGTCGCCCTGCTGCTGGTCATCGCCGGGGCGTCGTCGGCGGTGCTGCACTCGGTCGGGCCGGTGCTGGCGGGTCGGCTGTCGGGGCGGCGCCTGGGGTGGGGCATGGGTTTCTGGATGGTCGGCGGCGAGCTCGGCCGCACCATCGGGCCCATCCTCCTGGTGAGCGCCATCGCCCTGCTCGGGGTGCGCGGTCTGCCCTGGCTGATGGTCGGCGGGCTCGCGGCGTCGGCGGTGCTGGCGGTCTCCCTGCGCGGCCTGGCGCCGCAGCGGCCTGCGTCGGCTCGTCCCGAGGGCTTCGTCCGTGCTTTCCGTTCCATGCGGCCCCTTCTGGTGCCGCTCTCCGGGGTCGTGATCTCGCGATCGTTCATGATGGCGGCCGCCACCATCTACCTGCCGCTGTTTCTCAGGGAGGAGGGGAGCAGCCTGTGGCTGGCCGGGGCGTCGCTGTCCATCCTCGAGGCGGCTGGCGTGGCGGGCGCCCTGCTCGGCGGCTCCGCGAGCGACGTGTTCGGCCGCCGGTGGGTGCTGGCCGCCTCGTTCCTGGCCGCGCCGCCACTCATGGTGGGCCTGGTGCTGGCTGGCGGCTGGGCGCGGGTGCCCCTGCTGCTGGCGCTGGGCCTGTTCGGGCTCATGGCGACGCCGGTGGTGATGGCGGTGGTGCAGGAGGCCTCCCCCGGGAACCGGGCGCTGGCCAACGGCGTCTACATGGCTCTCAGCTTCGGAGTCCGCTCCATCGTGGTTGTGCTGGTCGGCGTGCTGGCCGACCTCTTCGGCATGCGCCACGCGTTCCTGGTGTGCGCGGGGCTGTCGCTGCTCGGCCTGCCCTTCGTCCTCCGGCTGCCCGGGGGCGAGCGCGCGAGCTGACCCCGGTCAGCCCCCGAGAACGCGCCGGAGGCGGTTCTGCAGCCGGTCGAGGCCGCCGCCGGCCCACTGCTTGGTCGCCCCGCCCTTGACGTAGATGATGTTGTAGGGGAGGTCCTCGATCCCGGCCAGCCACGGGTTGGCCTTCTTGAACTTCACCAGTCCGGGCACGTCGAGGTAGAGCTTGCCGAAGCGCACGGTGGGGAAGAAGTCCCCAGCGGCACACGCCGCGTCGAGCTCGGCGGTCCACGACGCGCAGTTCCGGCAGGTGGTCTTGGCCAGCATCAGCACCGCCGCGTCGGCAGCGAGGAAGTCGTCCAGGTTCTTGGCATCGAGCTGCTCGATTCTGCTCACGGTGTCCCCCGCGGTCCGCGGCCTGCTGTCGGGCCGCGAACCGGCGGGCCGGCGCTGCGCCGGCCCGCCGTCTCGTTGATTGTCTCAGCCGACGAAGGTCTTGCCCTTCTCCCAGTCGGCGCCGCACAGCCCGCCGCTCTGCAGGGCCTGCAGGGTCCGCAGGACCTCCCTGGGGCTGCGGCCGACGCTCAGGTCGTTGATGGCCTCCGAGCGCACGATGCCGTCGGGGTCGACGATCATGGTGGCGCGGTAGGCCACCCCGGAGTCCTCCTTGAGGACGTCGAAGGCGCGGCTGACGGAGTGGTTGGTGTCGGCGAGCACCGGGTGGCTGATCTCCTGGGGAAAGGTCTGCCGGTCGGCGAACCAGGCCTTGTGCGAGAAGTACGAGTCGGTGCTGGCGCCGATGACGGCGACCCCGTCGTCCTCGAAGTCCTCGAGGAGCTCCTGGAAGCCCTTGATCTCGGTCGGGCAGACGAAGGTGAAGTCGAGGGGGTACCAGTACAGGACGTACCACTTGCCCGCGAAGTCCGAGCTCTTGACCTCCTTCTCGTCACCGTTGACGTAGGCCGTCGAGCTCCATTGGGGCGCTTTCCTACCGATCATGCTCATCGTCTCTCTCCCTTCTCATTCGATTGGATGGTGGTGCGGCGAGCCTCGGCCGACTGCGAGCCGCGGCGCTTGATTGCCAGGGGGAACAGCCGGGGTGTGCGCGGGATTTCCGATCGCCGGGGAGCACCCGTCCCGGTGGAATTCCGATCCTGTTCCGAGAGTTCGACAAAAGCTGAACCACTGGAGGGACCATGACCGGACCGGGAAGATTCGCAGAGCTCTTCGCCGCCATCGATGCAGGCGATGTCGAGGCCTTCATGGAGTGGCTCACCGACGACTGCACCTTCGTCTACGGCAGCGGTGAGCCGGTCCGGGGCGCCGACGCCGTGCGGGCCACGGTGGCCGGGTTCCTCGCCGGATTCACCTCGGTGGCGCACCGGGTGGATGCGAGCTGGGAGGCGGACGGCGCCGCCGTCACCGAGGGCGCCGTCACCTACACCGGCGCCGACGGCCGGGGGGTGACGCTGCCGTTCTGCGACGTCTTCCACCTCGCCGAGGACGGCCGCATCCGGGACTACCGGATCTACGTCGACCCGACGCCGCTCGGGTGACGTCGGGTCGCGGTGCGCGCCGCGTACCAGCAACCGAACCCGCACCCGAACCCGCACCCGGACCCGGCCCCGGCATCCTCGAGGCGATCCGGCAACCACGGGGCGATCCGGTAATCACGGGGCGATCCGGTAATCACTCGTAGGGGCGGGATTTACACCCACCCCCCGGCTCGGGCGTCCTGACGCTCGAGCCGGACCCGAACCCGGAGCCGGACCCGAACCCGGAGCCGAGAGCAGCGACAGCGACGGCGATCGGAGACAGTGAACAGCGTCAGCGGCAGCGAGCAGCGGCAGCAAACAGAGACAGCAAGCAGCGGCAGCGACCAGCGACAGCAAGCAGCGATAGCAAACAGTGACAGCGGCAGTGACAGCGCTCAGGTCGACTCGGTCTCCGACCGACGCCACGGCGCGGGGAGGAGCATCGGCACCCGGCGCTGGTAGTTCCGGTAGGCGTTCCCGAAGTCCGCGACGAGGTCGCGCTCCTCGAGCCGCGCGGCGACGAGGATCCACGCCGTCCACAGCAGGTTGAAGAGCAGCCGGTCGGCGGTCAGCTCCGGGTTCGACCAGATCATCACCAGGACCGCCGTATAGAGGGGGTGGCGGACGAACCGGTACGGCCCGCGGATCTCCAGCCGAGGCTCGCGGAGGGTGCGGCCCCGCAGGTGTGCCCTCAAGGGCCGCACGCCGAGGCCGTCGAAGGAACCGAGGGAGTCGAGACCCCAGACGAAGGCGGCCACCGCCACCACGAACAGACCGCGCAACAGCCAGCGCCAGGGTGGGCCGACGCCCACGAGCACGTCGCCGGTGGGCTGCCAGAGAATCAGCAAGAAGATGAGGGCGATGCCGGACGCGATGGTGTAGACCGCGCCGTGATACGGGAGGGGCAGCCGCGCTTCGAGACGGACCCGGAACGACCGCCGGACCATGCCGCTGTGTTGGACGAAGAAGAGCAGGGACAGCGCGGCGTCGACGGCCAGGGCGCCGGCGACCCCGGTGCTCAGCTCGACAAGGCGCACCGGCCCGGCCAGCAAGAAGAGGCCGAAGGCGAGCAGCGAGCCGACGCCCAGGACCTTGGCGGCGAGAACGATCGCGCGGCCGGCGACGTCGGGGTTCATGCTCCGCATTGTCGCATCGGCCGGCGGACCGCGTAGCCGCC
>DATHSO010000108.1:0-11759 GCA_035464095.1 Candidatus Methylomirabilota bacterium
AAACAAAGTTAACAATCTCGCCAAAGGCGGAATTGTCAACTTTGTTTGACCTGGCACCTACCACCTACCCTCCAGGGCCTCGCGATCGAGCTGCTCCGGTGGCCGCGCCGCCTCTGACGCCGGCACCCAGGCGATGGCCCCGGTCGGGCAGAAGGGCACGCAGCGGGGCTCGCCGCCGCACAGGTCGCACTTCTGGACGCAGTGGTAGACCTCGTCCCAGAGCATGTTGCCGAAGGGGCAGGCGGCGACGCACATCCGGCACGAGATGCAGCGGGGCCGGATCATGTCGATGGCGCCGGTGTCGGGGTTGCGGACCAGCGCTTCGGTCGGGCACACCGTGACGCAGGCCGCCTCGGCACACTGGAAGCACACGATCGGCGTACCGAGCTCCGGGCCGCGGCGGTGGATGTTGATGCGGGTCCTCGCCGGCCGACCCTCGCTGCCGTGGGCGAAGGCGCAGGCGAGCTCGCACTTGCCGCAGGCGATGCAGCGCTCCACCGAGACCTTGTAGATCATATGCATACCGGTTCTTCCCCCTGAGGTGCCAGGTCAAACAAAGTGAACAATGCCGCCTTCGGCGCGATTGTTAACTTTGTTTGACCTGGCACCTTCACGTTCATTTCACAACCCGCAGAGCTTCGACGGTCTTGGCCAGCTCCCGCCGCTTCGTTCGGTCCGAGGTCTCGAAGTAGCCCATCGGCACGCCCGACCGCTCGGCGAAGTGCTCCGCCTGGGCCTTGGTGATCACCGCTTCGCCGGTCTTGGGGTCGCGCAGCATCTCGAAGTCCTTGCCCCAGATCCGGCGGCCGGTCGGCGAGTCCTCGTAGGGGATGCAGTCGGTTGGGCAGATCTCCGCACAGGCCAGGCAGCCGATGCAGTCGGGGGGCGCCTCGTTGAAGGGCGGCGCGATCTCCCGGCCCCAGCCCCGGTTGACGCTGGCGATGGCCGACACCCCGATGTGGTCGCAGACCCTCGTGCACAGCCCGCACAGGATGCAGTCGGTGGGCTCCGGGTTGGCCCGGAAGGTGGTCCGCTCGAGGCCGTGCTCGCGGGCGAGGCGCTGAATCAGCGGGGTCCCGGGGCAGCGGGCGAGCAGCAGGTCGAGCACCACCTGCCGGGTTTCGAGCACCCGGTCCGAGTCGGTGACCACGGTCATCCCATCCGCCACCGGGTGGTTGCAGGCGGTGACCATCTTGAACCAGTCGTCGTCCCAGCTTCGAAGCGACATGTCGACCACGCACAGCCGGCAGCCGCCCCAGGGCTCGAGGCCGTCGAACTGGCACAGGGTCGGCACGTGGACACCGGCGGCGCGGCACGCATCGAGGATGCAGGCGTCGCCCGGAACGGTGACCGTGCGGCCGTTGACGGTGAGGGTCGGCATCACACCACCTCCTCGAGGGCGAGCTCGGCCTTGGGGAAGGTCCGGATCGCCTGGGTGGGACAGACGTCGAAGCAGGCGCCGCACGAGATGCAGGCGTCCTGGTGAATCACGTGGAGCTCCTTGACGGTGCCCTCGATGGCGTCGGTGGGGCAGGCCTTGAAGCACAGGTGGCAGCCGTCGCACAGGTCGGGCACGATCTCGTACGCGGTGAGCGCACGGCAGATGCCGGCTGGGCAGGCTTGGTCGCGGATGTGGGCCTCGTACTCGGAGCGGAAGTACCTCAGGGTCGACAGCACCGGGTTGGGGGCCGACTTGCCGAGCTCGCACAGGCTTCCGAGCTGCATGGCCCGGGCGAGGCGCTCGATGCGCTCGATGTCGCCCTCGGCGCCGCGGCCCTCGATCAGAGCGTCGTAGATGGCGAGCATCTGGGTCAGGCCCTCGCGGCACGGCACGCACTTGCCGCACGACTCCTCGGTGAGGAAGGCCAGGAAGTAGCGCGCCACGTCGACCATGCAGGTCCGGTCGTCCATGACGATCATGCCGCCCGAGCCCATCATCGAGCCGGCCTCGGTGAGCTTCTCGTAGTCCACCGGCAGGTCGAGCAGCTCCTCGGGGACGCAGCCGCCCGACGGGCCGCCGGTCTGCACCGCCTTGAAGGGCCGGTCGTTGAGGATGCCGCCGCCGATGTCGAAGATGATGTGGCGCAGGGTTGTGCCCATGGGCAGCTCGATGAGGCCCGTGTTCTTGACCTTGCCGACCAGGGAGAACGCCTTGGTGCCCTTCGACTTCTCGGTGCCCATGGCGGCGAACCAGGCGCCGCCGTGGTGGACGATGGCGCCGATGCCGGCCCAGGTCTCGACGTTGTTGAGGACCGTGGGCAGGTCGAACAGCCCCTTCTCGGTGGAGTGCACGTACTTGGCGCGCGGCTCGCCGATCTTGCCCTCCAGGGAGCGCATCAGCGCCGACGACTCGCCGCACACGAAGGCGCCGCCGCCGCGCGAGATCCTGATGTCGAAGTCGAAGCCCGAGCCCATGATGTCGTCGCCGAGCAGGCCGAGCTTGCGCGCCTCGGCGATGGCGATCTGCAGGTTCACGACCGCCAGCGGGTACTCGTCGCGGACGTAGATCCAGCCCTCGTGGGCGCCCAGGGCATACGCCCCGATGATCATGCCCTCGAGCACCGAGTGGGGATCGCCCTCCATGATGGAGCGGTCCTTGAAGGCCCCGGGATCGCCCTCGTCGCCGTTGCACAGCACGAAGCGGCGCTCGCCCGGTGCCGCCTTGCACGAGCGCCACTTGCGGGCCGTCGAGAACCCGGCGCCGCCGCGTCCCCGCTGGCCCGAGACCGCGACCTCCTCGATGACCTCGTCGGGGGTCATCCCGAACAGCGCCTTGGCAAGGCCGGCGTAGGCGTCGTGGGCGATGGCGTCCATGATGTCGGTGGGGTCGATGCGGCCGATGTTGCGCATGGCCACCCGCACCTGGTGCTTGTAGAACGGGATCTCCCGGTACTGCTCGATGCGCTGGTCGTCGACGGGGTTCTTGTAGAGCAGACCGGGGATGACCTCGCCGCCGACCACGGTCGTCTCGACGATCTCCGCCACCCGCTTGGCCTTGACCTTGGTGTAGAGGATGCCCTCGGGCTGGAAGACCACCAGCGGGCCGCGCTCGCAGAAGCCGTGGCACCCCGTTGTCGTGACCCGCAGCCCGACCTCGACGTCGAGGCCGCGCGCCTCGATCTCGCGGGCGAAGGCCTCGGCGACCTGCTTGGAGCCGGTGGCGAGGCAGCCGGTGCCGCAGCACACGAGCACCTTCCTCAGGTGAGCGTCGTCGCGCGCCCTGGCCTCGGCCCGGAGCGCCTCGAACTGGTCTCTGGACTCAATTCTCATCCTCGTCGCCCCCCTCGGCCAGGTACCTCGGCATCTTCACCGGCTTGGCGTTGCCCCAGTACTTGTCGCCGACGATCATCACCGGCGCCATGGCGCAGGCGCCGACGCAGTTCACCGTCTTGACGGTGAACTTGAGGTCCTCGGTGGTCTGGTCGGGCCCGATGCCGAGCTGACGCTGGAGCTCCTCCACGAGCTGGCCGGCGCCGCGGATGTGGCAGGCGGTCCCCGTGCAGACCTTGACGATGGTGTCGCCCTGGGGCTCCAGGGAGAAGGCCTTGTAGAAGGTCGACACCGAGAACACCTTGGCCAGGGGCACGTCGAGGGCCTCGGCGACCCTCATCAACACGTCGCAGGGCAGGTAGTTGTAGGCCCGGTGGACGTCCTGGAGCACCTGGATCAACGAGGGCTCCTCGGGCGGGTAGGCCGCGAGGATCTCCTCGGTCCTGGCGAGATCGACACACGGTTGCTGGGCCATGCGCCCCCCTTCAGACCGCGACCGCGTGCGCCGCCCCGATCTCGTGGCCGCGGCGCAGGGCCGTGATGTTGACGTCGACAACCGCCGGCTTGGCAGCGAAGGTCTCGCGCACGACTTCGATCACTCCGTCCAGCGACACCGCCCCGGTGGCGCCGAGGTAGGCGCCCAGGGCGATCATGTTGGCGCCCCTGGGGTTGCCGAGCTCGTTGGCGATCTCGTTGGCCGGCACCGACACGACCGTGACGTCGTCGCGCGCGGCGCCTCGGTCGATCAGCGAGGTGTTGATGATGAGCAGGCCACCCGGCCGAAGGTCGGGCTCGAACTTGTCGAGGGACGGCAGGTTCATGGCGACGACCGCGCGCGGTGAGCGGATCACCGGCGAGCCCACCGGTCGGTCCGAGATGACCACGGTGCAGTTGCAGGTCCCGCCCCGCATCTCGGGGCCGTAGGACGGCAGCCACGACACCTCCTTGCCTTCGCGCATGCCGGCGTAGGCGAGAATCTTGCCGATGAGCAGGATTCCCTGGCCGCCGAAGCCGGCCATGATCACGTCATTCTGCATGGCCGCTCCTTCCTCCCGAACCGCTCAGCGGCGCGGGCTCGCGGCTGCCGCCGTCCGGGGTCTTGAAGACGCCGAGCGGGTAGTACGGGAGCATGTTCTTCTCGAGCCAGCGCGTCGCTTCGCCCGGCGGCACGCCCCAGTTCGTGGGGCAGGTGGACAGGACCTCCACTAGGGAGAAGCAGCGCCCCTCGACCTGGTGGGTGAAGGCCCGGCGCAGCATCTCCTTGGCGTTGACGGCGAGCAGCGGGGTGTGGACCGAGCAGCGGGCGATGAAGGCCGGCGTGCGCAGGGTCGACAGCATCTCGGCGATCCTGATCGGGTGCCCGGCGAGGTCCACGTCGCGCCCGAGGGGGCAGGTGGTGGCCACCTGGCCGGGCATGGTGGTGGGCGCCATCTGGCCGCCGGTCATGCCGTAGATGGCGTTGTTGACGAACACCACCGTCACCTTCTCGCCGCGGTTGGCGCAGTGGACGATCTCGGCCATGCCGATGGAGGCGAGGTCGCCGTCGCCCTGGTAGGTGAAGACGATCAGGTCGGGCCGCGCCCGCTTGATGCCCGTGGCCACCGCCGGCGCCCGGCCGTGGGAGGCCTCGTGGAAGTCGGTCTCGAAGTAGTTGTAGGCCAGAACCGAGCAACCGACCGGCGCGATCCCGACCGTCCGCTGGCGGACCCCCAGCTCGTCGAGGACCTCGGCCACCAGGCGGTGGATGACGCCGTGGGTGCAGCCCGGGCAGTAGTGGGTGGTGACGTCCCGCAGCGACTCGGGTCTCGAGAACACGGTCTCAGGCATCGCTCACCTCCCCGGCGTCGGCGCCCAGGATCTCTCTGACCTTGTCGGCCACCGCGTCGGGCGACACCAGCATGCCGCCCATTCGGTTGAGGAAGTGGATGGGCTTCGTCCCCTCGAGGGCGAGCCGGACGTCCTCGATCATCTGGCCGGCTGAGAGCTCGACGACGAGCACCGCCGTCGCCCGGTCGGCGGCCTCGCGCACGGCCAGGTACGGGTAGGGCCAGAGAGTGATCGGACGGACCATTGCGACAGTGACGCCGCTGTCCGCCAGCTCCTCGATCGCCGTCGAGCAGACCCGGGCCACCGTGCCGTAAGCGACGATGAGGAGGTCGTAGTCGGCGTCCAGGTTGACGGCCTCGAAGCGGACCTCGTCGCGCTCGATGAGGTCGTACTTCTCCTTGAGTCGGAGGTTGTGCCGCTCGAGCTCCTCCGGATCGAGGAACAGGGAGTTGATCACCGAGCGTGGTTTGCTGCCGTCGTGGCCGGTGGCGGCCCAGCCCTTGGGCGGCAGCTCCTTGATCGGCACGCGGTCGTCCGCGAACTCCACCGGCTCCATCATCTGGCCGATGAGGCCGTCGCCGAGGACCATGACCGGGTTGCGGTAATAGTCGGCCAGGTCGAAGGCGTCCTGCACCAGGTCCGCCGCCTCCTGCACCGACCACGGGGCCAGCACCAGCAGCCGGAAGTCGCCGTGGGCCATACCCTTGGTGGCCTGGAGGTAGTCGCCCTGGGCCGGCAGGATGCCGCCGAGGCCGGGCCCGGCGCGCATGATGTTGACGATCACCACCGGCAGCTGGGCGCCGGCGAGGTACGAGATGCCCTCGGCCATGAGCGAGATCCCGGGCGACGACGACGAGGTCATGACCCGCTCCCCCGAGCCGGCCGCGCCGTAGAGCATGTTCGACGCGGCGACCTCCGACTCGGCCTGGACGAAGGTCCCGCCGACCTGGGGCAGCCGCATGGACATGTACTCGGGAATCTCGTTCTGGGGCGTGATCGGGTAGCCGAAGAATAGGTGGCAGCCGGCCTGGACCGCCGCCTCCCCGATCGCCTCCGAGCCTTTCATGAGCTTCTTGGTCATGTCGTACCCCGTACCCGTGCCCGTGCCCGTGCCCGTGCCCGATGGCCGTTCCGCCAGATCGGGAACGGGTACGGGAACGGGTACGGGAACGGACGAGAAACGCGCCTGGTCACGTCATCAACCTCAGTACGCGAAGTAGTGATACATGGTCCCGTGGACCCGCATCTCGATAGCGACGTCGGGGCAGGTGATGCAGCACAGGCGGCAGCCGATGCACCGCGGCTGCTCCACCACCTCGGCGTAGAAGTAGCCCTTGGCGTTGATCTTCCGGCTCATGCCGAGGATCTGTTGCGGGCAGGCCTGGACGCAGAGCTCGCAGCCCTTGCAGCGGTCCGGGCTGATCACGATCTGCGACACGGCAGCCTCCTTTCAGTTGACCGCGAACAGCGGTCCGACAGTGCGCCGTTCGGGCTGGTCGAAGGGCGGCGCGACGATCCGTCGCAGGGTCAGGACCGGACAGCCGGCGGTCGGGCGCAGCGCGTCGGCGAGGTCGGCGGTGGCCGCCACCGCGACCACCGGAATGCCGAGGCGCTCGCCGGTCTCGCGGGCGCGGTCGAGGCCCTCGAGGAGGATCTCCAGGGTGGTCTCGCCCAGGAGGTGGGTGTTGGACACCAGTCCCGTCACCGGCAGCCGGCCGACCGCCTCGATCTGCCGCACCATGACGGCGGCGTGCTCGGGGTCGGGGGTGGACGGGCGGCGGAAGTTGAGCACCAGCAGGCACTCGGTCTCGTCGTGGGGCACCACGTCGGCGAGAGAGCCCAGGACCCGGGCCCCCACATCGTCGCCCCCCACGTCGATGATCAGTCGCCCCTCGGAGCGCCGAAGGTGGGATCGGATCTCGGGCACGATGATGGGCAGGTCGGCGTGGATGTTGGGACCCTTGGGCGCGAGCAGCCGGATGCCCGAGGCGGCGAGAAGGTCTCGGGCCGCCCGCGACCGGAAGTAGGGCTTGACCACGTCCAGGTCGGCGAGGGTGACGGCGACGCCGCGGGCCGCGAGATCGAGCGCGGCGTTGAGCGCGATCTCGGTCTTGCCGCTGCCGAAATGGCCCACCAGGACTGTCACGCGCGACTCGAACACGAGGCCCTCCTCGGCTGGCGCGAGGGCCGCCACGCCGGGCACCAAGGATACCTCGGACGGTGGTGGGGTACAAGGTATGTGAAAGATTTCACGGCCGCAAGTCGCAGAGTGAGACAGGTTTGCAGCTTCCCTCTAAGATGACGGTATGATAGGGGTGGCGATGTACCTGTCGGGCCTCATCCACCGCGATCGCCTGTTCGACATCGCGAGCCGCTGGCTCGCCGACCGGGTGCATCCCGACGACGGCAAGACCCTCACCGAGATCTTCGCCTTCGAGCGCGCCATCACCGCCCCGTCGGTCCGCTCGCTGGTGGCGGACCTGGTGCGCAGCGCGCGGCCCGGGCCCCTGCGGCTGCGGCGGGTCGAGTCCAAGGACGCGGTCCGGCGGGCCATCGTCGACGCGGTCAGCGACCCGTCGCCGCGCGCCGAGCAGCTCTTGGCCCACTATCGCGAGTTTCCGGAGGAGTTCTTCCCCCGCACCCCGGTCCACATGAGCCTGGTCACCGGCCCCGACGGCTCCCTGGCGGGCATGATCCGCCGCAAGCGGCTGCGCCGGATCGCCGACAAGGTGTCGAGGAAGGTCGCCGACCAGCTCGCGGGCGAGATCGACCGCGCCGCCCGCTCCCTGGCCGCGGCCCGAGCCGGCAGCGCCGGCATCCCCCTCGAGGCCATGGTGTCGAGCCGCCAGCAGATGGACGCCGAGTTCGCCGCCGCCGAGCGCATCGTCGCCGACCGCATCCGCACCGGCCAGGTCACCCTCGACCCGGACCGGGTGCGGGTCGACGACGTCATCGGCATCAAGCTCCTCGGCAGCCCGGCCGAGCTCGGACGGATCGCGGCCGCCTTGGACGAGCGCGACGGCACCTTCGCCTGCGCCAGCGAGGTCCACGAGGGTCGGTACACCGGCACCCACTACCTGGTCGACCTCGAGCTGCCGCCCGTCGAGCGGATCCTCAGCGGGCTCAACGGCATCGACTGGTCCTTCACCCAGGGCCGCGGGCTCACCGCCTACCACCTCGAGGAGAGCTTCGTCGAGTACCTGACCAGCGGCAGCACGAGCTTCCGGGTCGAGCTCATCCTGACCACCCTGGACGACCTCGTGGAGTCCGAGTTCGGGCGCTGCATCCACGAAGTCCGGATCCTCGAGCAACGGGACCGGGCCACCTACTCGGGGCGGATCGCCCAGAACGCGTCGTCCATCATCGAGTACATGCTCCACCTCGCCATCTCCCCCACCGTCCGGGTCGACGACCTGCCGATCAAGGTCTGGGGCCGCTACCTTCGCGACACCGTCGCCCACGCCCTCGCCCAGCTCCGGCACGACGCCAACGAGGAGTGGCTCGTCCCCGACGAGCGCGGGTCGGTGCTGGTGCTGTAGGACGCCTCAGGCGTCCTCGTCCGCGGCCATCCGGATCTTGCGGGCGGCGCACTCGGCGAAGCCCGGGCAGGTCCGGCACACGGAGTCGTCGACGAAGCCGAACTCCGGCGGCGCGCACACCGTGATCGAGGGGTCCCGGGCCTCGTCGAGCTCCGCGAGCAGCGCCTCGTCCTCCGGCGCCACCTCGCCGCGCTCCCGGGCCCGCTCCGCCGCCGCCCGGACCTTGGGGTCCCAGACCAGGTTGCGCTGCTCGGCCCCGTCGCTCTCGGCCCTCACCGCCGCCGACCCCCGCCGCTTGCGCAGCTCGAAGGCGATCTTGCGCCGCGTCGGCAGCCGGCGGGTGGCGAGGAAGAACAGGTAGCCGGCGCACATCCCGGCGACGTTGGCGACCCCCACCAGCAGACCGAGCTGCAGGCTCGAGAAGGCGAGCCACGCGACCGCGACGATGGCCAGGTACTTGACCTTCACCGGGATCAGGAAGAACAGGCGGAACTCAACCTCCGGGTAGAGGGTGGCGAAGGTGAGCAGGATCGAGGTCCCGACCCCGGTGTCGCCGGCCAGGGGCAGGCCGAGCCCGGCGGCGGTGAGCGAGGCGCCGAAGGTGGCGACCAGCCAGAACACTCCGAAGCGCGGCGAGCCCCAGCTCTCCTCCAGCGGCTTGGCCATGATCCACAGCACCAGCATGGAGATGAAGAACCAGAACAGCGAGGCCCCGTGGACGAACTGGTAGGTCACGAGCGACCACGGCCGCGCCGCCACCTGTCCGGGAATCACCGCGAGCCCGATCAGGGCCTCGCGGTTGGCCCAGCTCAGGATGAAGACCGCGAAGTGGACGAAGATCAGCCCTTCGGTGAGCCGCCAGGTGTCGGTGCGCATTCAACGTCTCCCCAGGCGGCGTTCCATCTCCTCCTGGCTGAGCCGCAGGATGATGGGCCGCCCGTGCGGGCAGCGGTAGGGGTTCGAGGTGTCCGCCAGATCGTCGAGCAGGGCCCGCTGCTCGGCGTCGGCGAGGCGGTGGTTGACCTTGATCGCGCCACGGCACGACAGGCCGGCGGCGAGCTCTTCCTCGACCTCGGCCGCCGCGCCCTCGGGCACGCCGTCGAGGGCGGTGGCCCGGTCCAGGACCTCGGCCACCAGCGCCCGCGCCTCCTCGGCGTCGACGTCCGGCGGCAGGCTCGCGATTCGGACCGTGTCGGGCCCGAAGCGGTCGGCCTCGATGCCGACCCTCGCGAGGGTGTCGGCGACCCGCTCCAGGGCCGCCGCCGCGGCGTCGCCGACCTCCACCAGCAGCGGCTCCAGAAGCCGCTGGGAGGGCGCCGCCGCGCCGCCCAGCTGGGCCAGGATCCGGTCGTAGAGCACCCGCTCGTGGGCCACGTGCTGGTCGACGATGACCAGGCCGGCCTCGTCCTCGATCAGCAGAAAGGAGTCGCGGTACTGGCCGATGAGGCGCCCGAAGGGGGTGTCGGCCGGGCCCGTCCGGGCGCCGGAGCGAGGAGCCGCCGAGGGACCTGCCACGGCCACCTCGAGCGCCCGCTCCCCGTAGGCCGGGTGGGCGAACAGCGGCGGCGCTCCGGCCTCGCGCCGCGAGCGCAGGAGCTCGCCGTAACCGGCGCGCGGCGGCTCGGCCGACCGCCCGTCGAGGTCGTCGTCGAAACGGCTCACCGGCACCCGCCCCTGGGACGCCGCCACCCCGTCCCGCATCGCCCGCTCGACCAGGGCGAAGACGGCGCCGCCGCGGGCAAAGCGTACCTCGGTCTTGGCCGGGTGGACGTTGACGTCGACCTGGTCGGGCGGCAGATCCAGGGCCACAACCACCCGGGCGCCGCCGAAGCCCGGTCCGGCAGCCCGCAGGACCCGCAGCACCGCACCCACCAGCAGCCGGTCCCGCACCGGACGGCCGTTGACGAGAAAGGTCAGACTGGGGCGTCCGCGGCCGCCACCCGGTGCGATCAGGCCCTCCACGGTCGCCTCGCCGGCGCCGCCCGAGAAGCGGGTCACCCTGCCCGCCCGCGCCCACAAGCTGCCGAGGCGCTCCGCCGGGTCCGCCGCCGGGGCCGCGTCGATCAGGGTTCTGGAGCCGTGGCGCAGGATGAAGGCGACGTCGGGACGGGCCAGGGCCGCTCCCGCCACCGCCTCGGTGGCGTGGCGGAGCTCGGTCTCCGGGGCGTGCAGGAACTTGCGCCTCGCGGGCACGTTGAAGAACAGGTCCCGGACCTCGACGGTGGTGCCGCGGGCCCGCGCCGCCGGCTCGGCGCCGAGCACGCGGCCGCCCTCGACGGTGATCCGGATGCCGCCCGACGCCGGGTCCGCCGCGGTCAGCAGCTCGAAGCGCGAGACCGCCGCGATGGACGGCAGCGCCTCGCCGCGGAATCCGAGGGTGGCGATCCGGTCCAGGTCGTCGGACGAACCGATCTTCGAGGTGGCGTGGCGCTCCAGGGCGACCAGTGCGTCGTCGGGGTCCATCCCCGAGCCGTCGTCGGTGACCCGGACCAGGCTGCGGCCGCCGTTGCCGAGCTCGACCTCGATTCGGGTCGCGCCCGCGTCGAGGCTGTTCTCCACCAGCTCCTTGACCACCGACGACGGCCGCTCCACGACCTCACCCGCGGCGATGCGGTTGACCAGCGCGTCGGGAAGGATCCGGATCCTCGTCACCCGCACACTATACCGACGCTGCCACGTCCCGCGTCCGCGTCCGCGTCCGTGCCCGTGCCCGTGCCCGTGCCCGATGAACCATACAGCGGCAGTGACAGTGACAGCGGCAGTGACAGTGACAGTGACAGTGACAGTGACAGTGATCAGTCGCCCGGCCCGCTGCGGTCGTCAACCCGCTCCCGCTCCCGACCGGATGACGCCTCCGGCTCCGACTCCGGATGCGGGACCGGGTCCAGATCCGGGTCCGGAATCTGATCGCTGCCGCTGAATCTGCCGCTGTCACTGCCACTGACCCGGCCGCTGACCCGGCCGCTGACCCCGGCAGCGGCCCGCCGGCATGGTCACCTCCGGGTCGTTCCTGGCGGCGGGATAGTCGCCGGGACGTTCCGCGTCAAGGGCGCCCAACCACCCAACCTCCCTTGACCCGGAACGCCCCGGCGACTGGGGGAGAGGGCCATGAACGACCCGGAG
>DATHSO010000109.1:0-11178 GCA_035464095.1 Candidatus Methylomirabilota bacterium
GGCGATGTTGCCCACCTGCCAGGCGTCCTGGGCGTAGAGGTGGTAGCCCTCCATCTCGGTGCGGAGGTTCCACTCGCCGCCGCGGTCGGAGGAGAAGAGGCCGCAGCTCGGGTCGGCGAAGTAGTCCTCGATGGAGTCGCAGTAGTAGGTGTCGTCCACGTAGGTGAAGCCGCCGTTGCGTCGGGTGATGTAGTCCGAGCTGGAGCGCTCGACGTTGGCGCCGAACTTGAAGTTGTGGGAGTCATTCTTCGCCAGCAGGCCGTCGGCGAACAGGCTCCAGGCCAGGTCGAAGGCGACCCGGTCCACGTCCTTGTAGGACACCTGGTCCAGGTTGACCCACTCGAAGCCGCTGTCGAGGTCGTAGCGGCCGGGGGTGTCGAGGCCGCCGTAGGGCAGGCGGTCGTCGGAGCCGGTGTAGCCGGTGACCTTGGCGGTCAGGAAGTTGCTGTCGTTGACCAGCGACTCCCAGCTCAGGTTGTAGACGACGTTGGGCGACTCCTGCCGCATGGAGGCGCTCGCCAGGGTCAGGTCGCCTACCGCACGGTAGTCGTGCTCGACGTCGTCCCAGTCGATCATGCCCATGAGCCGGTTGGAGCTGTCGAGCTGCCAGGTGAGCTTGCCCAGCACCCGGGTTTCGGTGCGGTCGCTGTCCTCGCGGTCGTCCAGGGGCGCGCCCTCGGTGAAGAAGGGCTCCACCTGGCGCTCGCGGAGGTTGCCGGAGACGAAGTACCAGAGGTTGTCCCGGACCACCGGGCCGCCCAGGCTGACGCTGGCGTCGAAGTCCGACGACACGCTGCTGACGCCCTCGGCGCCCTCGGGCGCGTTCTCCGAGTTGAGGTCGCCGCCCGAGTAGTAGACCCGGGCGTCGCCGTGGAACTCGTTGCCGCCGGACTTGGTGACCAGGTTGACCACCGCGCCCGTGAAACCGCCGTACTCGGCGTCGGCGCCGAGGCCGGCGACCTGGACCTCCTCGACCCAGTCCATGCTCGGCAGCACCCACTGGGAGCCGAGCTCGGGGTCGGAGACGTCGACGCCGTCCACGTTGTAGGCGTTCTGGTAGGTTGAGGGGGCGCCGTAGGCCTGGTCGTTCTGGATGCCGGGCGCGTAGTTCATGAGGTCGGTGGGGTCGCGGGCGATGGGCTGGCGCTCGATGAACGACGCGCCGAGGTTGAAGTTGACGTTGTTGTCCACCGTCGACACCTGGTTGGCCTCGGCCACCACCACGATCTCCTGGGTGATGGTGACGTCGCCCAGCTGGAGGTTGACGGACAGGGCCTGGCCCAGGCCCACCACCACGGTCTCCTGCCGAACGGTCTGGAAGCCGGGCATGCTCGCCTCGAGCACGTAGCTGCCCACCGGCAGGGACGGGAAGCGGTAGACGCCGCTGCCGCTGGTGATCGCAGCCTGCTGGCCGGCCACCAGGGCGTCTGAGATGGCGCGCACGGTGGCGCCCGGCATGACCCCGCCCTCGGGGTCGGTGACGGTGCCGCGGATGCTGCCGGTGGTGGCGCCCTGGGCCCCCGCCGGGAGGGCCTGGAGGACGGCCGCCGCCGCCACCAGACAGAGCACGAGCCTCACTGACGTCTTCATGGATCCTCCCCTTCGTGATGAAATGTTTGTTTCCGATTTTCGAAGAGATGAAAATTCCGCTATCATGACCTCAAGATAGGACCGGCCCCGCCCGGTGTCAAGCCCGCGTGAAGCGGTGGTACGGTGGCTGCAACGGGCTCACGACAACCCAGGCCGACCGGGCGGCGGGCCCGAGGAGACGGGCCATGCCCACCCAGCAGAAGACCAGCGACGTCCGCGACCGCATCCTCGACCACGTGGGTGAGCTGCCGCCGCAGCAGCGGGCCATCGCCGACTACCTCCTCGAGCACCTGGACACCGTGCCATTCCTGTCGGTCCCGGCCCTCGCCCGCCGCGTCGGGGTCTCCGAGGCCACCGTGGTCCGCTTCGGCCAGCGCATCGGCTTTACGGGCTTCGCCGAGCTCAAGACCGCCCTGGTCGAGCTGCTCCAGGAGCGGCTCGGCGTCGAGACCGACGAGCGCGACGTCGAGGAGCTGGACGAGGATCTGCTCGAGGCGGTGGCGAGCCACGAGGCCCGCAACATCCGCCGCACCGTGGACAGCATCGACCGCGAGGTCTTCGCCGCCATCGCCGAGCGGGTCTTCGCCGCCGACCAGGTCTACACCTTCGGCATGGGGATCTCGGCCCACCTCGCCGAGCTCGCCGCCTACACCCTGATTCAGATCGGGGTCGCGGCCCACCCCCTGTCCACCGGCTACTCGTCGCCCCGCGAGCAGCTGGTCGCCCTGCGCGGCGACGACCTGCTCCTGGTCGTCTCCCTGCCGCCCTACTCCCGGCAGAGCCTGGAGATGGTGGCCGACGCCGCCGACGCCGGGGCCGGCACGGTGGCCTTCTGCGACCGGCTCACCGCGCCCGCCGCCCGCCGTGCCGACCTCGCCCTGGCGGTTCGCAGCGACAACCTGACCTTCACCAACGCGGTCGCGGCCATGACGGTCGTGATCAACGCCCTCGCCACCACCATCGCCACCCGCCACCGCGACGAGGCCATCGACGCCTTCACCCGGATCGGCCGGGTCCTCGCCGCCGACCCCGACGTGATGCCGGAAGGAAGCTAGGACGTTGAATTCTCAATTCTTAATTATGAATTATTAATTATGAATTTCGTCGCAGGCGTCACTGAGAACTGGTATCGGAAGCTATGAGGTGACACTTGGATTTCGCGTTGGTCGTTTCGCCGTCATGCACCGGGTTCGAATGCGATGTAATTCATAATTCAGAATTCAGAATTCATAATTCTGGATCGAGATTCGAAGCATGAGAATCAAGATCCCGCATGTGTTCGCCCTGCTGACCGGGGTGGTGTTCGCGTGCAGCCTGCTGACCTGGGTGGTGCCGTCGGGCGAGTTCGAGCGCGAGAGGCGGGAGGTGGGCGGCATCGAGCGCACCGTGGTGGTGCCGGGCACCTTCGAGACGGTGCCCAAGCACCTGTCGCCGGCGGGCGTGCTGTTCGAGCAGCGGGCGCCGGGCATGGCGACCCCGACCAGCCTCGAGGGCTTCCTGAGCGCGATCCCGCGCGGCATGATCGCCGCCGCCGACATCATCTTCTTCATCTTCATCATCGGTGGGGTGTTCGGGATCCTCCAGACCACGGGCACGATCCCGGCGGTGCTCCACGCGGTCCTCGACCGGCTGCGCCACCGCTGGAAGCTCCTGACCGTCGTGCTCATGATCCTGATGGGCATCGGCGGCTCGACCCTGGGCATGGGCGAGGAGTTCATCCCCCTGGTCCCGATCTTCCTCATCGTCGCCCGCGAGATCCGCTGCGACCGGATCTACGGCGTCGCCCTGGTCTACGTGGCCGGAGCGGTGGGCTTCGCCGCTGCGACCACCAACCCCTTCACCGTCAACATCGCCCAGAGCATCGCCGGCCTGCCGCTCAACAGCGCCATCGGCTTCCGGGTCGCGTTCTTCGCCTGCTGCATGACGGTGACCCTGATCTACATGCTGCGGTACGGCGCCCGGGTGCGGCGCGACCCGTCGGCCTCCTACGTGGCCGGCGCCGAGATCGAGGTCGACCCCGCCGCCGATGCGCCGGCCCTGACCCGCGCCCACGTCACCACCGTGATCGCCTGCATCGCGATCTTCGCCTTCATCCTGTGGGCGGTGCAGGCCCTGGGCTGGTGGCTGCCCGAGATGGCCGGCGGCTTCTTCCTGATGGGCCTGGTGGCGGTGGCCGTGTCCCGGATGCCGATCGCGGACGCCACCCGCGCGGCCGTTCGCGGCATGGAGGAGATGACAGTGGCGGCCCTGGTGGTGGGCTTCGCCCGGGCCGTGACGGTGGTCATGGAGGACGGCCTGATCCTCGACACCATCATCCAGTCGGCGGCAGTCGTGCTCGCCCACGTGCCGCGGCTGGTGGCCGCCGAGGGGATGCTGGTCTTCCAGGCGATCCTCAACTTCTTCATCCCCTCGGGATCGGGCCAGGCCGCGGTGACCATGCCCCTGATGGCGCCGCTGGCCGACGTCCTCGGCATCACCCGGCAGACCGCGGTCTTCGCCTTCACCTGCGGCGACGGCTTCTCCAACACGGTCATCCCGACCTCCGGGATCCTCATGGCCTCCCTCGGTCTGGGCGGGGTCCCCTACGAGCGCTGGCTGCGCTTCATGGTGCCCCTGCTCGCGCAGTTGCTCGGCCTCGCGGCGGTGTTCATGGCCGTTGCGGTGGTCGTCGGGCTGAAGTAGCGGCGCGGCGCACATTGACCTCCGACCAGCACTGGAATAGTCTCTCTCGCGCACCTGGGCACACGACGACGTTCACAGGCACGCCACAACGAACGGAGAACGCACCATGAAGACGACCGTTGCCGCCCTCCTCGCCGCCGCCGCCATCTTCGCGACCGGCGCCGCCGTCGCCGCCGACCGAACCGCGCTCGTCGAGTACTTCACGCAGACCGGTTGAAGCACCTGCTACACCACGGGTCCCGTGGCCTCGAACCTGGTCGACACCTTCGGCAGCTCCATCGCCGTGCTCGGTTTGCACCTCGACAGCAGTGGCATCCCGTGGAACTTCACGCGGGTGAACTACTACCCCTTCTTCGCCGGCACACCGACCTGGCTGATCGACGGCATGATCGACTCCTGGAGCGGCAGCCCGCCGTGGAACGCCTGGGAACCGGACACCAGCACCCGCGTCGCGGTGCCCACCGACGTCACCATCACGCTGTCGGGCCAGGCCGGCAGCGTTCCGGAAGACTGGACCATCACCGCAGCCGTCTGCATCGAGGCGGGCGGGACCGGCAAGTCGATGCGCATCTACCTCGCCGAGGTGCTCGACGACTACCCGGCGAGCCCGGTGTTCACCCGAAACGGCATCCGACAGGTCGCGCCCACCGAGGACATCGTCCTGGCCTCGGGAGCCTGCACCGATGTCACTCGCGCCCTCACCTTCGACGCGGCCACAATGGCCCAGATTGACGATGTGTCCATCATCGCCTGGGCGCAGGACGATCTTCCAAGCGGTCCGGCAGAGGTGTTCCAGGCGACGCAGATGCACTGGCCCTTCTGGACCGAGGGCATCTTCGAGGACGGATTCGAGTCGGGCACCACCGACGAGTGGACTCTGGCGGTGCCCTGACCTGCGATCGGCCGCAAGAAGGTCGCGACCGTGGTAATCTGACGATGTGGAAGGTCTGTATCTAAAGAGGTTGTGCAGCACATGACCGCAACCGTCGGTTTCGTGCTCAACACTGCCCGTTTCGAATTCCAGGGCCCGAGCGGGCGGCCGCTGCTGGACGTGATCCGGAACGACGCGGGGCTGAAGGGCACCCGCCACGCCTGCCGCGAGGGCGACTGCGGCTCGTGCGTGGTCCTCCTGGGCGAGCCCGGCGATCACGGTCAGCGCTACCGCCCGGTGACATCGTGCCTGGTGCCGGTGGCCGCCGCCGCCGGCTGCCACGTGATCACCGTCGAGGGGCTCGACACCGGCGGCATCGGGCCCCTCCAGCAGCCCTTCGTCGACGAGGGCGCCTCCCAGTGCGGCTTCTGCACCTCGGGCTTCCTGGTGGCTCTGGCGGGCCACCTCCTCGACGCCCCTGACTGGCGCCTCGAGCCGGCCCTCAACGCCCTCGCCGGCAACATCTGCCGCTGCACCGGCTACGCCTCGATCCGGCGGGCGACCGCCGCGATCCTCGAGCGCCTCACCGAGACGGTCGACCCCGCCGAGCCCCGGCTGGAGGCCCTGGCTCGGCAGGGCTACCTGCCGGCCGCGCTGGCCGACGCCCAGGGGCTGCTGGCGGGCCTCGCCGCCGCCGCCCCCGAGGCGGAGCGCGATGAACGGCCCGTGGCGGGCGGCACCGACCTGTACGTCCAGCGGCCCGACGACCTCGCCCACCGCCACGTCCGCCTTGTGCGCTCCGCTCGACGGGGCATCCGGGTCGAGGACGACCACGTGGTCCTCGCCGGCTCGGCCACCGCCGAGGACATGAAGCGCTCGCCCGAGCTCGCCGAGCTCCTCGGCGACATGACCGGGCCCATGGACCTCATGGGCTCGTGGCCGATCCGCGAGCGCGCCACCGTCGCCGGCAACATCGTCAACGCGTCGCCCATCGGCGACATGACGATCATGCTCCTCGCCCTCGGCGCCGAGCTCGAGCTCGCGGCGGGAGCCGCCCGGCGGCGGCTTCCCCTGCGCTCGCTCTACCTCGGCTACAAGACCCTCAACCTGGGGCCGGGCGAGATCGTCGAGGCGGTCCGCGTCCGCCGCCGGCCGGGCCTGCGCTTCAACTTCGAGAAGGTCTCCAAGCGGACCTGCCTCGACATCGCCAGCGTCAACTCGGCGGCGGTGCTCAGGGTCACCGACGGCACCATCGTCGAGGCCGGCCTCGCCGCCGGCGGCGTCGCCCCGGTACCGCTGGCGCTGGCTGAAGCCGAGGCCGCCATCGTCGGCCGCGCGCCCAGTCCCGAGACCGCACGCCTCGCCGCGCGAACCGCCGTTTCCGAGATCTCGCCGATCTCCGACGTCCGCGGCTCGGCCGACTACAAGCGACTGCTGCTCCACCAGCTCGTCCTCGGGCACTTCCAGCGCCTGTTCGGCCTCCGCGCCGAGCTCGTCGAGGTGCCGGCGTGAGCCACTCGGATCTCCTGGCCCACGTCCGCGGCACCTCGCGCTTCGTCGACGACCTGCCCGAGCCGGCCGGGCTCCTCCACGGCGCGGCGGTGACCTCGCCCGTGCCCCACGCGCGTCTCGGCGCCGTCGACACCGCCCCTGCCCTCGCCTTGCCGGGTGTGCTCGCCGTGCTGACCGCCGCCGACATCCCCGGCGCCAACCAGATCGGCGGCATCGTCCAGGACGAGGAGCTCTTCGCCACCAGCGCGGTGCACTTCGTCGGCCAACCGGTGGCCCTGGTGGTTGCGGAGAGCGCCCGCCGGGCGCGGGCCGCGGCCCGCGCCTGCACCCTGGAGCTCGAGCCCCTGCCGGCGGTCTTCGACCCCCGGGAGGCGGCGGCGCGGGGAGATCTGATCACCGCGGCGCGCACCCTGGAAACCGGGGACGTGGACGCGGCTTGGGCGGACTGCGACGTCATCGTCTCCGGCCGCGCCGACAGCGCCGGGCAGGAGCACCTCTACCTGGAAACCCAGGCGGCCCTCGCGATCCCGCTGGAGAGCGGCCGGGTCAAGATCATCTCCTCCACCCAGGCGCCGACGGCGGTGCAGCGGATCGCGGCCCGGGTCCTCGGCCTGCCCATGAACGCCGTCGAGGTCGAGGTGACCAGGTTGGGCGGCGCCTTCGGCGGCAAGGAGGACCAGGCGACCCCGTGGGCGGTGATGGCGGCCCTGGCCGCGCTGCACCTCGACCGGCCGGTCAAGCTCGTCCTGAGCCGCCACGAGGACATGGTCTGCACCGGCAAGCGCCACCCCTACTCGTCGGACTTCAAGCTCGGCCTCGCCGCCGACGGCCGTTGTGTCGCCTACGAGGTGCACCTCTGGCAGAACGCCGGCGCCGCCGCCGACCTGTCGCCGGCCATCCTCGAGCGGTCGATGTTCCACGCCACCGGCGCGTACCTGGTGCCCAACGTGCGGATCCACGCCGCGAGCTGCCGCACCAACCTGCCGCCGTTCACGGCCTTCCGGGGCTTCGGAGCGCCCCAGGCCATGTACGTCTTCGAGGCAGCCCTGGACCGGGCCGCCGAGGTCACGGGGATCCCACGCACCGCGATCCAGGCCCGGAACCTCCTCGACGAGGGCGCCCCCTTCCCCTACGGCATGCGGCTCGAGGGCGCGCGCGCCCGGCGCAGCTGGGACGAGGTCGAACGGCTGGCGGAGCTCGAGGGACTGCAGAAGGAGGTCGCCGCCGCCAATGCCGCCGACCCTCTCGTCAAGCGCGGCGTCGCGGCCATGCCGGTGTGCTTCGGCATCTCCTTCACCAACACCACTCTCAACCAGGCCGGCGCCCTGGTCCACGTCTACACCGACGGCTCGGTGAGCGTCTCCACCGGCGCCGTCGAGATGGGCCAGGGGGTGAGCGCCAAGATCCTGGCGGTGGCGGCGGCGACCCTTGGCCTGCCACGCGAACGCATCCGCATCGAGAGCACCAGCACCCGGACGGTGGCCAACACCTCCCCCACCGCGGCCTCGTCCGGCGCCGACATGAACGGCCGGGCCGCCGAGCTCGCCTGCCGCGCCATCCTCGACCGCCTGCTCTCGGTGGCGGCAGAGCGGCTCGACGCGCCGTTCGGCGAGCTCGCCGTGGCCGACGGCGTGGTGACGGTGGCCGGCAAGGCCAGCGAGCTCGGCTGGGACGAGCTGGTGGCCGCGGCCTACGCCCGCCGCGTCAACCTGTCGGCCCAGGCGCACTACGCGACCCCCGGAATCTGGTACGACCGCGAGTCCGAGCGGGGCGAGCCCTTCGCCTACCACGTCTTCGGCACCGCGGTCCTCGAGGTGACCGTGGACTGCCTGCGCGGCACCTACCGGGTCGACCGGGTGCGGATCGTCCACGACGGGGGACGCAGCCTCGACGAGGCCGTGGACCGCGGCCAGCTCGAGGGCGGCCTCGTCCAGGGCCTCGGCTGGATGACCATGGAGGAGCTCGTCTTCGCCGAGGGCCGCAACCTCTCGGACACCCTGTCGACCTACAAGATCCCCGACCTGCCGAGCACCCCGGTCATCGAGGGGCACTTCCTGGCCGACGCCGACAACCCCAAGGCAGTCCTGCGCTCCAAGGCCATCGGCGAGCCGCCCTTCATGTACGGCATCGGCGTCTACTTCGCCCTGCTCGACGCCCTGCGCGCCTTCCGCCCCGACCGCTCCGGCTTCTACGACGCCCCCCTCACCCCCGAGAAGGCGCTGCTCTTCCTCCACGACGACCGGAGAATCGGGTTTTAGTTTTTAGTTTTCAGTTTCATCGCACGGTTCCTGACGTGGAGTCCGTTCTGCGCGAGAAATAACTCAAAACTCGAAACTAAAAACTAATAACTAATAACTAAACACTCATCACGAGTGGGTGGACCTGCCGCTCATCGCCGGCCGCCGAAGTAGCGGCGGGTCTCGGCGGCGATGACGCCGGAGAGGAGGAGCAGGCCGACGAGGTTGGGCAGGGCCATGAGGCCGTTCATCACGTCCGACATCAGCCAGACGACGTCGAGCTTGAGCAGAGAGCCGAGGAAGACCGCGGCGACGAACAGCAGGCGGTAGGGGGGGATCATGCGCTCGCCGCCGAGGTACTCGGCGCTCTTCTCGCCGTAGTAGGACCAGCCGAGGATGGTCGAGAACGCGAACATGGTCAGGCTGACGGCGACGATCCAGCCGCCCCAGCTGCCGGGCAGGCCCTCGCGGAAGGCCAGCTGAGTGAGGTTGACGCCGTTCAGGCCGGAGCTCCAGGCGCCGGAGGCGATGATCGTGAGGCCGGTGAAGGTGCACACGACGATGGTGTCGATGAAGGTCTGGGTCATGGACACCATCGCCTGGCGGACCGGGTCGCGGGTCTGGGCGGCGGCGGCGGCGATGCCCGCCGAGCCGAGGCCGGACTCGTTGGAGAAGATGCCGCGGGCGACGCCGAACCGGATCGCCGCCGCCACGCCCGCGCCGAGGAAGCCGCCGGTGGCGGCGGTGCCGGAGAAGGCGCCCGAGAAGATCAGGCGGAACGCCTCGGGGATCCGCTCCGCGTGGAGGGCGAGGAGCACCAGCATCGCGCCGCAGTAGGCGACGATCATCAGCGGGACGAAGAACCCGGTGAAGCGGCCGATGGAGCGGATGCCGCCGAGGATGACGGCCGCGGCGCACCCGGCCAGGACCAGCCCGGAGATCCACATCGGGATCCCGAACGACTGCTGCAGCGCGTCGGCGATCGAGTTCGACTGGTTCATGTTGCCGATGCCGAGGGCGGCGATCGCGGCGAAGAGCGCGAAGGCGCCGCCGAGGAACCGGCCGACCGGGCCGCGGATGCCGGCGGACAGGTAGTACATCGGCCCGCCGCACTGCTCGCCGCGGCTGTCGGTGGTCCGGTAGTGGACCGACAGCAGGGCCTCGGAATACTTGGTGGCCATGCCGACGAGGCCGGTCATCCACATCCAGAACAGCGCGCCGGGCCCACCGGCGGCGATGGCGGTGGCGACGCCGACGATGTTGCCGGTCCCGACGGTGGCGGCGAGGGCGGTCATCAGCGCCTGGAAGTGGGAGATGTCGCCCTCGGAGTCGGGATCGTGGCGGACCACCAGCGCCAGCCACAGGGAGCGCCACAGCTTGGTGAACTGGAGGCCCCTGAGCCGAATCGTCAGGTACAGCCCGGTCAGCAGCAGCAGCGGGATGAGAAGGAAGGGACCCCAGATGAAGGACGACAGCGCCGCGAGCACGTCGAGAATCATGAGGCGGGAGGATAGCAGAGGTCGGGTGTCGGCGGCAGATGTGGGATGGGTGCCACCCTGCGCATTCACGCATTGTTGCGCGCGGATGACGAGATTCGTCGATCGAGTCGATCGATGCGCTCACGGAAATCGGAGTCCCCGTGTTGCTTGACCGGACCAATCTTGATCCAACGCGCGATTCATGCGGGGTGTTTTGGAGTCGCGAGCGCGACCTCAGTCGATCGGAGCTTGTAATGTACCGATCCGGCCGAGCACCGGAACATTGACGCCCGGTCACCGTCCCATTCTCTCGATAGCGCGCTGCCGAATGTCGGAATGTGCGAACCTGGCACCCGGTGAGGATCCCGCCGGTGCACCGACTGGGGCTGAGGCAGGTTGCTACGAAAGCTCCGCGAGCCCCTCGATCTCGATCAGAAGAGACGGCCGACAGAGGTCCGCCATCGCGAACTCGATCGTCGTGGCCCCAGAGAACTCACCGGGGAGGCGCTTCTCGACGAACGCAGAATCTCCGCGCCGGCGATGGTAGACGCGGAGATGTCTGAATCGTCCGAGGAGGCGATTCCTGTCGCTGACGCTGGATTCAACTGCGGAAGAGTCGCCCTCTCCGACGGCGACGAGCGCGGCCATGTTCACGAGGGTTTCGGCTGTCTGCGCTTCAAGGTCGTCGTCGTGTCTGCTGTCCTCGCCACGAACACTGGCGGTGCCCCCCGCCAGGAGCCATGTGCCCCGGCTCGTCTCGACTCGCGTGGCGCGGGCAAAACAGGGCGGGAGCGGGCCGTACTTCTCG
>DATHSO010000110.1:0-8388 GCA_035464095.1 Candidatus Methylomirabilota bacterium
CGCAACGCGAGGACGGCTCTGACCGCAGCCGAACGAGGGTGGGTCGCCGGGCGCGAAGCGCACGAGCAACCTCAGCGAGGGCCATGGGCGGTCGGGCCGCGACCGGATCCACCACTGGCGCATCGCCTTCGCCTCCGCGAAGGAGGTCGACGCTCATCTCAGCCTTCTGGCCCGGGCCGGCGCCGTCGATGCGAAGCGGGCCGCCGAGGCGGTCGAACTCTTCGACCAGGTGCGCGCCATGACCTGGCGGCTGCTGCATCCGAAGCGGTGAGGCCTCACCTTGTCGGGCCCGGATTGTAGGGCCGGCGGCTCGCCGGCCATGTCCGGTCATGCAGGTTGATGGTGTCCGTGTCCGCGTCCGCGTCCGTGCCCGACGCCAGCGGCAGCAACCAGCGACAGGGATCAGCGACCAGCAATCAGCGATCAGCGTCAGCAACCAGCGGCAGCAACCAGCGATCAACGTCGGCGGCAGTGCCGGCGAGCCGCCTCGGTTTCTCGTGGCGACGCCGGGCCGGTCGGCGCGGCCGACGCGCCGCCGCAATTCGTCCGACGAATTGCCATTCCACCGCCGGTGCCGGTGCTTCCGATCCAGTACAATCCAACCGTGACCCGAAAAGCCCTCGCTTTGGTGCGGAGCCTGCGTCCCGAGCAGTGGCTCAAGAACGGCTTCGTGCTCGCGCCGATGGTGTTCTCGGGGCTGCTCGACCAGCCCGGGGTCTGGCTTCGGGCTTCGGTGGCGGTGGCGGCCTTCTGCGCGGCGTCGTCGGCGGTCTACCTGGTCAACGACGTCATCGACCGGCGCTCGGACCGCCGCCACCCCGCCAAGAGACACCGGCCGATCGCTTCCGGCGAGGTTTCGGTCGCGGCGGCGCTGGCCGTCGCCGCTGCGTTGGGGCTGGCGGGCATGGCTGCGGCGGTGGTCCTCGGGGGCTGGTTCCCGACCGTGCTGGGATCCTACATCGGCCTGGTCGTGCTGTACTCGCTGGTGCTCAAGCGGGTGGTTTTCGTGGACGTCCTGGTGCTGGCCGGAGGCTTCGTGCTTCGGGTGGTGGGCGGCGCCGTGGCCATCGACGTTCCGGTGTCCCGTTGGCTGCTGCTTTGCGCCTACCTGCTGGCGCTCTACCTCGCGCTCGGCAAGCGGCGGGCCGAGCTGGCGCTGCTCGGGGACGACGCCGGCAGCCATCGCGAGGTGCTCGGTCACTACTCCCTCGCGCTCGTGGACCAGGCCATCAGCGTGGTCCTCGGCGCGACCGTCCTGGCCTACACCCTCTACACCGTCGCCCCGGACACGGTGGCCAAGGTCGGGTCCGAGGGCCTCATGGCCACCGTGCCCATCGTTCTCTACGGGCTCTTCCGGTACCTCTACCTGCTCCACCGGCAGGACCTGGGGGGCAGCCCGACCCGGGTGGTGGCGACCGACCGACCGCTGCTGATCGCGGTGCTGATCTGGCTCGCCGTCGCCGCCGTCGTCATTCGCAGCTCATGACGCAGAGTTCTTAATTCTCAATTATTAATTCTTAATTACATCGCACCGACAATTCATAATTAAGAATTAAGAATTAAGAATTAAGAATTAAGAATTAGGAATTCAGGAACGGCTCAGCCGTTCCTGAATCCCGTCGCCGATCAGGGCGAGGGCGACGACGAGGGCGGCGATGGCGAGGCCGGGGAAGGTTGCCAGCCACCAGCCGTCGACCATCACCCGGTGGCCCTGGGCGACCATCGACCCCCAGGTCGGGATGTCCGGCGGGATGCCGAGGCCGAGATAGGACAGGGTCGCCTCGGCGAGCACCAGGTCGCCCAGACGAAGAGCCGTGTCCTGGGAGACGGGGCCCGCCAGGTTCGGCAGGTAGTGGCGTTGCCAGATGCGGGTCGGCGAGCAGCCGGCCGCCCGGGCCGCCAGCACGAAGGTGCGGCCGCGCAGCGACAGCACCTGACCCCGGACCAGGCGGGCGAGGCCCATCCACGACGTCAGGCCCAGCACGACCACGAGCAACACCGGTCCCGGACGGACCAGGGCCGCCACCAGGATCAGCAGAAACAGCACCGGGAAGGCGAGGACCGCATCCACCATCCGCATCAGCAGCGCGTCGAGCCACCGCCCGCCCGTCGCTGCGCCCAGGCCCACGGTGGTGCCCGCGAACAGGGCGATGACGGCGCCCAGAAAAGCCACCGACAGGGAGATCCGGCCGCCGTTCATCATCTGCGCGAGGACGTCGCGGCCGAAGCGGTCGCTGCCGAGCCAGAAGCGCACCTGGCGCATGTCGACCACGCGCTCCCGCGGCACCTCGGTGTCGCGGAGCGGTCCGCCGACGACGACCGCGTGCTCGGTCACCGCGACCCGGGGCGAGACCAGGGAGCGGCCGTTGTCCAGGACGACCTCGGTGGCCACCGCGCCCGGGGGCAGCAGTGCCGCTCGCGCCGGGTCGCCCGCCGGCGCCGGCCGGCGGAGCGCGGGCCCGGCGACGCAGAGCAGCACCAGCAGCGCCAAAACGGTGCTGCCGACCGCGAGGCGCGGCGACCGGATCACCTCACCTCCTCACGGGCCCGAGGGTCGACCACGGCGTAGAGTACGTCCGCCACCAGGCTGCCCAGGAGCACCGCCACCGCCCCGACCATGGTGGCCGCCATGATCACCGGCACGTCCCGGGCCTGGGCGGCCTGGAGCAGGACCAGACCCATGCCGGGCCAGGAGAAGATGGCCTCGATCACCACCGAGCCCGACACCAGGACCGGCAGCGACAGGCCGAGCAGGGTGACCACCGGCAGCAGCGCGGGCCTGAGGGTGTGGACCCAGAGCACGCGGCCCTCGCCGAGGCCGCGGGCCCGGGCGGCGAGGATGAAGCGCTCGGCACGGACGTCCATGAGAGTCGACCGCAGGTAGCGGGCGGTCCCGGCGGCAGCCACCAGCCCCAGGCAGGCGGCCGGAAGCACGAGGTGGTGCACGAGGTCGGCGAGACGGGCCGGAGCCGACAGCTGCTCGGCGCCGACCGAGTGCATGTGGGAGGCGGGAAACCAGCCGAGGAGGAGGGCGAAGACCAGCACCGCCAGGCCGGCAAGCCAGAACGACGGCAGCCCCGAGAGGCCGAGGGCGAGCACCGTGGACAGCCGGTCGAAGCAGCCTCGGGGCCGGCGGGCGGCGGCGACCGCCACCGCGAGCCCGAGCAGCAGGTCGAGGGCCAGCGCCGCTCCGCCCAGCAGGAGGGTCGGCGGCAGGGCCCGGGCGAGCACGCGGGCCACCGGCTCCTTGGCGACGAAGGACACGCCGAGGTCGCCGGTGGCGACGGCCCCGAGCCAGCGCAGGTACTGGCGGTGCACCGGCTCGTCGAGCCCGTAGCGCTCCCGGATCGCCTGCCGCTGCTCGGTGGTGAGGCCGGGGTGCTCGACGGTGTCGGCGTAGCTGCCCGGGGCGGCGGCGACCACCACGAAGGTCACGGTGGCCACCAGCCAGACCATGGGGACGAGGAGCAGCAGCCGGCGGGCGATGAGCCTCGTCATTCGGCCCCTGCCGGCGCCACGGCCCACTCGTCCATGTTGAAGTACGGCGTGGCGGCGTTGATCTCGGCGCCGCGCAGGCGGGCGCTGTGGGCGGTGAGACGGACGTTCTCCACCAGGAAGGTGTAGGGCTGGTCGGCGACGATGAGGGCCTGGATGCGGTCGAGGAGCGGCTTCCGATCGGGGAACTCCGCGAGCTCGGCGACCTCCGCGAGGAGCCGGTCGACCTCGGGGTTCGAGTAGCGGCCGAAGTTGAGGGAGGCGCCGTCGGCCGGCGGGCTGTGCCAGACCTCGGCCAGGTCGATTCGGGTGGGCTCCTCCCACAGGTTGACCATGCCGTCGAAGTCGCCGCCGTCGAGGGCGGCGAGGAGGGTGCCCCACTCGAGGAAGCGGGGCCTCGCCTCGACGCCGACCCGGCGCAGGTCCTCCTGGACCAGCAGGGCGATGTCCTGCCGGAGCTCGTTCTCCGCCGGGGCGAGCAGCTCGAGGGCGAGCGGCACGCCGTCGCGCTCGACGATGCCGTCTCCGTCGCGGTCGCGCCAGCCCGCGTCGGCGAGCAGGGCGCGCGCCGCCTCGGGGTCGAAGGGCAGGGGTTCGAGGTCCTGGTTGAAGGCCCAGAACGACGACAGCACCGGACCCACCGCCATGCGCACGAAGCCGGCGTAGACCACGTCGACGAGGGTCTCGCGGTCGATGGCCATGGTCAGGGCCCGCCGGACCCGGGGATCGGCGAGCCGGGGCCGGGCGGTGTTCCAGCAGATGTGGGTGTAGGAACGGTCGTCGTAGACCACGAGCTCGAGGTCGTCGTCGGCGCGGACCCGGTCCACGTCAGCGGGCGGCACCGATCGGACGAAGTCGAGCTCGCCGGCGAGCAGCTGGGTGACGAGGCCGCGGTCCGAGGGCACGATCCGGAACACCGCCCGGTCGAGGCGGGGCAGGCCGGGCCGGAAGTATCCGGGGTTTCGCTCGAGGACGATCTCCTGTTGGGGGGTGTGGCCGGCGAGGCTGAACGGGCCGCCCGCCACCACCCGCTCCCGCCAGGCGACCTCGCGCCAGCTGTCAAAGGGGATCCCGGCCCAGGCGTGGGCCGGGATGATCAGGCCGTCGTTGAGGTCCATGAGCTGGTAGGGGTCGACGCGGTTGAAGCGGACCCGGACCGTGTGCTCGTCAACCGCCTCCACGCCGTCGATGCCGTCCTTGGCGGCGGCGAACAACCAGCCCACCTCCGGCGAGACCTGGGCCTGCCAGGTGAAGACCACGTCGCGGGAGGTGATCGGCACCCCGTCCGACCAGCGGGCCCTCGGGTCGAGCTCGAGCTCCAGCACCAGACCGTCGTCGGACCAGACCCAGGAGCGTGCCAGGGCGGGCTCGAAGGACGGCGGGTGGAGGTGGTAGTCGGCCTGTTCCACCGCCAGCGACGGGTAGACCAGGGCGAGGAGGTTGGCGGTGGCCGAGTCCTCCGCCAGGTAGGGGTTCCAACTCTGGACGTCGCTCAGCAGGCCGATTACCACCGTGCCGCCCCGCGCGGTCGCGGCGCCACCCGGGCCGGCCTCGGGCGCCGGGCTCGGCGAACCGCAGGCGAGAACCGTCAGAGCACAGGCGAGCGCCACGGCGAGCTGCTTCATGGTGCGACCCCGGGACAATCCTACCGCGGCTGCGGTGGTTTTCTGGTTCTTCGCCGGCGTTCCCTGTCCGTGCCCGTGCCCGTGCCCGTGCCCGTATCCGTACCCGATGGCAGCGATCAGGGGCAGCAACCAGAATCAGCGACCAACGTCAGCAACCGGCGGCGGCGATCAGCAATCGGCAGTCAGCGACCAGCGTCAGCAACCGGCAACCAGCGACAGCGATCAGCGACCAGCAATCAGCCATCAGCGATCAGCGGCAGGGGCAGCGTTCAGCAATCGGCAACCGGTGACAGCGGCAGCGACCGCGTCCGGGTGTGGCCATCGGGCACGGGCACGGGCACGGCTCCGGCTAGGGCGCCGCGGCGTCCAAGCCGGGAGGAGGGTATAAAACCCTCCCCTACGATCGGTTTACGGTTCGCCTGGTTGGTGCCGGATTCGCACGGACGTTGCCGGTTCGGTCTCGTAGGGGCGGGTTTTACACCCGCCCTCACGGGCGTTGCGGCACTCGGCACCGCCAATTCCCGTTCCGGACGCTGATCACTGTCGCTGTCACTGGCATCGGGCACGGGCACGGGCACGGGTACGGGCACGGGTACGGGCACGGGCACGGGTACGGGCACGGGTACGGGTCCATACGGGGAGGGGAAGGTTGGTGCCGGCCGAGCCGGTGGACGACGGAGCGCGGTACACTGCCGGCCACCAAGGGAGGCGAGCATGGCGGGATTGGCACTGATCTCGGTTTCGGACAAAACCGGTCTCGAGGCGCTCGGGCCGAAGCTCGCGGAGCTCGGCTGGCAGCTGCTGTCGACGGGCGGCACCGCCCGGGCGCTGCGGGAGGCGGGCTGCGAGGTGATCCAGGTGGACCACCACACCGGTTTCCCGGAGATGCTCGACGGGCGGGTCAAGACCCTGCACCCGAAGATCTTCGCCGGCATCCTCGCGGCCCCGACCGAGGACCACACGGCCCAGCTGGTGGCCAACGGCATCCCGGCCATCGATCTCGTGGTCGTCAACCTGTACCCGTTCCGCGAGACCGTGGCCCGCGACGGTGTCACCTTCGCCGAGGCGGTGGAGCAGATCGACATCGGCGGCCCGAGCCTGGTCCGGGCGGCGGCCAAGAACCACGCCCGGGTGGCGGTGGTGGTGGACCCGGCCGACTACGCGGCGGTGCTCGGGGAGCTGGCCGGCTCCGGGGTTAGCGAGGACACCCGGCGGCGCCTGGCCCTCAAGGCCTTCCGCCACACCGCTGCCTACGACGCCGCCATCGCCGCCCAGCTGCCCGGCCTGGCCGGTGGGGACGGCCCGTCGATTTCGGCGGCCGTCGCCGAAGCCCTGCTCGCGGCCGAGGAGGTCGGCCTGCGCTACGGTGAGAACCCTCACCAGCGCGGCCTCCTCGCCCGGCCTGCGGCCGCCTCCGGCCTCGCCGGGGCCCGCCAGCACCAGGGCAAGGAGCTGTCCTACAACAACCTGGGCGACGCCACCGGGGCCTGGCGGCTGGTCTGGGACCTGCCCGCCGCCGGGGTGGCCGTCATCAAGCACGCGAACCCGTGCGGGGTCGGACTCGCCGACGACATGGCCGAGGCCTTCAGGGTCGCGCGGGCCACCGATCCGCTGTCGGCTTTCGGCGGGGTCATTGCCGCCAACCGGCAGGTGGACGCCGCCTTCGCCGAGGCGGTGGTGGAGCAGTTCGCCGAGGTCGTCATCGCGCCGAGCTACCTGCCGGAGGCCCTGGAGGTCCTGGCGTCGAAGAAGAACCTGCGGGTCCTCGAGGCCGGGCCGGCCCTCACCGCCGGGGTGGTGGTCCGCGACGTGGACGGCGGTTTCCTGCTCCAGGACCGGGACGTGGGCTGGGGCGGCGAGGTTCGCGAGACCGCCACCGGCCGCGGCCCCACCGAGGCGGAGCTGGCCGCGATGGAGCTCGCGTGGCGGGTGGTCAAGCACGTCTCGTCCAACGCCATCGTGGTCGGGGCGGCCGACCGCATCCTCGGCATTGGCGCCGGCCAGATGAGCCGGGTCGACGCGGCCAAGATCGCCGTCGCCAAAGCCGCCGAGCACGGCCACGACCTGACCGGCGCGGTCGCCGCCTCGGACGCCTTCTTCCCCTTCCCGGACGGTGTCGAGGCCCTTCACGAAGCCGGCATCCGGGGCGTCATCCAGCCCGGCGGATCGATCAGGGACGCCGAGGTCGTGGCGGCCTGCGACCGTCTCGGCATGGCCATGGTCATGACGCGGCGGCGGCACTTCAGGCATTGAGACGGCGCCCGTCGGCCGTCGGTCCCAGGGTCCGCGTGGTAGCATGGTCATGTCGCGCCGTCGGCGCTGGAGGGGAACAGCATGGAGGAAGAGTCGGGCCGCGAGGTCGTCCTGCACTTTCGCGACGGCGTGACGCGCCGCGGCACGCTCCGGCGCGAGTTCAGCCCCAGCGACAACCTGGTCGAGGTGCTCACCGACGACGGCAGCGGGCTCGAGGTGGAGCTCGGCGGCCTCAAGGCCGTGTTCTTCATCAAGGACCCCCGACGGCGCGAGCTCGAGGTCCAGATCTCGGCCATGGACATGTACCGCCCGGCGTCCGGCGCCGCCGCCCGGGTCGAGTTCTTCGACGGCGAGGTCGTGCACGGCCGGGTCGCCCAGTACTCGGTGGACGAGAACGGCTTCTTCCTCTTCCCCACCAGCCCCGAGAGCAACAACGAGCGCATCTTCGTGGTGGTGCAGGCGCTGAAGACCCTGTACGTCGAAACCGTCGGCGACGGCGACAGCTGAGCGGAGCGGCGGTGCTTCGACGGGCTCTCCTCCGGGTGCTGGTGGTGGTTTCGACCGCCTCGTCGATCGTTGCGACCGCCGGCGCCGAGGTCGACCAGGCCATGGACCGGCTCGAGGCCCTGGGCGGTGCGCTCAGGGCCAACCCGGTGTGGTCCGCCGACTACGAGCAGGAGTACGTGCCGGTGGGCATGACAGTCGGCGAGACCGCCCTCGGACGGGTCTGGCTGGCATGGCCGGACCGGGCCCTCTTTCACACCGGCTCACCGCCGGTGCGGCTCATGGGCCTGGAGGGGCGGGTGGCCCGCCTCGTCGATCTCGAGGCGGGAAGCTGCGACGAGCACCGCCTGTCGGACCGCGAGTGGCAGCGCGTGCCACTGGTGGCGGTCCTCGACCCGCGGGCGTCGGTCGCACACTTCAGCGTCCTCGAGCTCGGGGACCGGGGCTTCATGCTGGTGCCGCGGGAGCCGGGTGGCATCGACCGCGTCGAGGTGGTGCTCGGCGACGACGG
>DATHSO010000111.1:0-26124 GCA_035464095.1 Candidatus Methylomirabilota bacterium
GGTCGCTGATCGCTGATCGCTGATCGCTGACCCCCCCTAAGTAACACCTTCGGGGACCTGCTTGGTCGAGGAGGTCTTCTGAAACCGGTGTCGTGTTACTTCCCCGGTGTCTCCCCGGGGCAACAAGGGTGGGGGGCTGATCACTGTCCCTGATCCCTACCGCTGGCCAAACCCGTGCTCGACTTGTTAAGTTGATCAGAGGCTCACCCGGTCACGTGAGGCACCGCGGAATCGAGGAGGTCGTCATGTCCGCCCATCGCTCCGACACCACCGCCCGGTTGTTCAACCTCGCCCACAACGCCATCTCCGTGGCCGGGGTCGCCCTGACGACCGTCTCCGGGCTCACCATCCTGACCTTCGTGATCGTCAACCTCGCCGGGGGCCTCGAGGAGAGCCCCTACATCGGCATGTTCGCCTACGTGATCCTCCCGTTCTTCTTCGTCGTCGGGCTGATCCTGATTCCCCTCGGTATGCTCCTGCGGCGTCGACGCCTCGCCCGCTCCGGCGCCACCGCGGAGGAGCTCAGCGCCTACCCGAAGCTGGACTTCAACGACCCGCGCCTGCGTCGCCTGACAACCGTGTTCATCCTCCTGACCGCCGCCAACGTCGTCATTCTCGGCAGCGTGTCCTTCCTCGCCGTGGAGTACTCCGAGACCGTCGTCTTCTGCGGCGAGACCTGCCACGCCGTCATGCAGCCCGAGTACACCGCCTACGCCGACTCGCCCCACTCCCGGGTCGCCTGTGTCGAGTGCCACATCGGACCCGGCGCTTCCTGGTTCGTGCGCTCCAAGCTCGACGGGCTCCGGCAGGTCTGGCACACCGTCCGCGACACCTACCACCGCCCGATCCAGACCCCGCTGCAGACCCTGCGGCCGGCCCGTGAGACCTGCGAGCAGTGCCACTGGCCCAACAAGCACCACGGCGACAAGCTGCGGATCTTCGCCCGGTTCCGCAGCGACGAGGCCAACACCCCTACCTACACCGCCATGCTGCTCAAGACCGGCGGCGGCAGCCTCGACCTCGGCAGCCACGGGGGCATCCACTGGTGGCACATCTACGCGGACAACCGGATCCGCTACGTGTCGGCCGACGACCGCCGCGAGGAGATCGTGTGGGTCGAGCTCACCACCCCCACCGGCGAGGTCCGGGTCTACACCCGCGACGGCGACGAGCTTCCCGCCGCCCAGACCATCGAGTCCGAGGCGCGCCTCATGGACTGCATCGACTGCCACAACCGGCCCACCCACCTCTTCGAGCAGCCCTCGTGGGCGCTCGACGGCATCCTCGAGAACGAGCCGGACCTCCGGCGCCTGCCCTGGTTCAAGCGCGAGGCGGTGGCCGCCGTCGAGGGGGACTACCCGAGCCACGCCGAGGGCGTCCTCGCCGTCCGCGACACCCTGATCGACTTCTACCGTGCCGAGCACCCCAAGCTCTGGTCGGACGAGCCGGAGCTGGTCGAGCGCGGTGCGGCCGCAGCAGCCCAGGCCTACGGTCGGAGCGTCTTCCCGGCCATGAAGACGAACTGGGAGACCCATCCCAACCACATCGGCCACGAGACCTCGCCGGGGTGCTGGCGCTGCCACGACGACGAGATGGCCACCGCCGACGGCCAGCACGTCATCCCACTGGACTGCGACAACTGCCACGTCTTCCTGGTCGAAGGCGCGCCCGATCGCCCCGACCTCGCCGCGTTCGCCGGAGCCCTCTGAGCCGGCGGCGCCGCCTCGATCGCCGGACCGGCCGGGAGCCCGACCTCGATGCGGTGATCCGAGACCACGACCGGCCCCGACTTCGGCGCTCTTCCCAAAACCGCACCGACCGACTTTTCCTGCCTCTCGGTCGGTGATACAGTACCGCTCCACGGGACGGACACATGAGCTGGATCGAGCAGAATCTGGATGCCTATCGAGTCATCGCCGAGATCCTCACCGACCTCCGGCCGCTGGTTCGCGAGCGCCTCGAGGCGAAGTTCGGCAAGGAGTGGTTCAAGGACGGGATCCCCTCCGAGGTCTTCGACGGCCTCATCAGGAGCAAGGAGAAGGAGACCGCCATCGACTGGTACGAGAACCGCTATCAGGAGGTCATCGACTACGCGGTGTTCCCGGATCTTTTCGAGATCGTCACCGCCAACGCCGGACTGTTCCAGCCGATCCTCAAGCTCGCCCCGAGCCAGTCTCTGCTCAACACGCGCTTCCTCGAGCTCGAGGTGATGCGGTCCAAGATCGGACGCGCCCGCCAGGTCAGCGACGCCGAAATCAACTTCTTGACCTCGTTCCACCTGCGATTCCGCAAGGCTCTGCAGGAGCTGCGAGATGCTCCCATCAAGGACGGCGGGACCCCGGTGCCGAAGAGGGCCTCCGGCGACGCGGGGAGCACGCCGCCCCCTCCACCGAGGCCCGCTGCCGACTCCGATCCGGCGCCGGCGACGACCCAGTCGGAGGAGGAGCCCGCGGCTGCAGCGGCATCGGGTTCGAGCACACGGCCCCCGATTCGCCTCGCGTCGCCGACCGTCGAGGCTCCCACTGCCGGGCCCACCACCGCCGCCGCCCCGGAAGGCCCGCCGCCCGACGGCGAGGACGACGTCGCCGTGGTCGAGGACGACGAGGAGGAGCCGGAGGCGACTCCGGCCGAGCCGACGAACCAGCGCGAAACCGTCGGGGCCGTCCTCAAGCGCGCCATGGACAGCAACGACCACACCGTGGTCCTGCGCGAGCTCTACCGCGAGGTCACCGGCATCGCCGAGGTCATCTGGACCACCGAGGAGGTCCCGACCACGGCGATCTGGGATCGGGTCTCGACCAACCCCTGGTACGAGAAGAACTTCTCCAAGCTCGAGCTGCGCCCGCTTTCGGACTTCTACGAGATCATCTCCCAGGTCCGGGGCAAACGGAAGGCCCGCGCCCCGAAGTCCGAGATCCAGAGCCACCTCAACGACTCCAACTTCGCCACCGTGCTGCTGGCGCTGCGGGACATGTTCCAGAAGAACCATATCTGATGTGTTCGGGCGGCCGTCTCGGCCGCCCGGAATCATCAGGCGGGGGGAAACTGCTCGGTGTAGGCGAGGTAGCGGCGAAGGATCCGGCGGGTGTAGGCGGCCCCGCGGCGGCAGTTGCAGACCCCGGCGGGGTAGAGCCGGGCGACCTCGGGATCGTCGAGGATGACCAGGGCGGTCTCGACGTTGCCGGCCCAGCGGTCGGGGTCGAAGCCCATCTCGGAAGCCAGTCGTCGGGCGTCGAAGACGTGCCGGGGGCCGACGTTGTAGGAGGCGATGGCCATGGCGACCCGGTCCGGCAGCTCGAGGTCCGGGAACTTGTCCATCAGCTGGCGCAGGTAGCGCGCTCCAGCCTCGATGGCCTCCCCCGGGTGGTGGGGGTCCTCGACCCCGAGCTCGGCCCAGGTCGAGGGCATGAACTGGAACAGGCCCGCCGAGCCTCCGGGTCCCACCGCATCCGGGTCGAAGCGGGACTCCTCGTACATCAACGAGGCCAGGAGGCGCCAGTCGATGCCGTTGCGCCGCCCAGCCCAGCGGAGGACCTCGTCGTAGGGGGTGAGGTCGCCCTCGGGGACCTCGGGCAGCCGGGAAGGCAACCGCGGCCGCCACTGTCCCAGGTTGGCCCGAACCAGCTGGTGGACCAGCCCCGACGCCCTGGTCTCGCGCAAAAAGCGGTTGACCCGTTGACGGAGGATCGGCGACGACGGGTTGAGCACCCACACCAGCGGCACGTCAGGCACCACCACCGGGCCGCGCCGCAGCTCGCTGCGCTCCTCGAGCTCGAGGCGGGCGGCATCGGCGTCCACCACTGCCACCGCCGCGTCGCCTCGCGCCACCGCCAGTAGGGCGGTGAAGGAGTCAGTGCCCGGCGCCGCGGGCCGAGCCGTGATCGGCGGATCGACGGGCAGCAGCGCCACCAGCTCGGCAACCGGCGGCGCCGCCGCCACCGTGCTCCCGGCCAGGTCCTCGACGGCCACATCCGCCTCCGCCCCACGGCCCATCACCGCCACCAGGTCCACGTTCCGGTAGGGCCGGCTGGCGGCGAACCTCCCCGACAGCGACGGTGCCAGGGGCTCGTGGAGCACCGCCAGGTCGCCGTAGCCGCGCTCGAGCCAATCCAGCGGGTCGACGTCCGGGGGCGGGATCACGAGCTCGAGCCTGAGCCGCTCTCCCCGAGCGAAGCGCACGGCGAGCTCGTACTCGAAGCCGGCGAGCCCGCCCCGGTCCACGTAGCAGGTTGTCCGGGAGTTCCTGGTCACGACCCGAAGCACCCTCGCCGCGCGGATCTCCGGCAGGTCCCGGCAGGCCGCGGTCCGCTTTCTCCGGGCGAGCACCTGGTCGGCGAACAGGAAGTCGTCGACCGCCCGGCGCAGGCCGAGGTGGCGGGTCGGGATCGCCCACACCACGGGACGCCGCGACGCGATCGGGCCGAACAGCTGGAGCCGCCTTGCGCCCGGAACGCGCTCGACGATCTGGGCGTCGGCGAGGGTGAGGGGGATGTCGCCCTCCCGGACGCGCACGACGAGCTCCTCGAGGGACAGACGCTCCGACGCCGGCACCACCTCCAGCCCGAGCGCGACCACTGATGACTCGAGGCTCGGCCCGAGGGCCGAGCGCTGGACGTGGACCGCCCCACCGCGCAGGTCCTCGAGAGTCAGCGCCGGCATGGCGCCCGCCGCGACCAGGTAGTCGTCGACCCACTCCACCGGCGCCGACGGCGAGCACTCGCTGCCGATCAGGTCCGCCGCCGAGAAGCGCGAAACGGCGATGTCGGCTCTGCCGGCCTCGACGTTCTCGAGGAGGCGATCGTGCCGGCCGACCTCGACCCAGCGAAGGTCGACGCCGAGCCGGTCCGCGAGGTGCCGAAGCATGACCGCCTGCTCGTCCTCCCCCACCCCGGTCCGGCCGTCGAGAAAGCCGGGCCGCACCGCCACCCGGAGCTCACCGTGCTTGCGGACGGCTTCCAGGCTGCCGTCCCGCCGACCGCCGCAACCGACGACAGCGGCGCTCGCCAGCGCCAGCAGCAGAGCGAACACCGTCGTGCGCCGCCCTGCACCCGTCGGCCGCGATCTCGGTCCGGAGCGGGATCCCGGGTTCACGACAAGGGCTCCATCCGGGTCCATTATGCCCTCTCTCCCTTTTCGCTCCCGGTGGCAGGGACAGCAGGCAGCGTCAGCGGCAGCGATCAGCGATCAGGGGCAGCGATCAGCGAACAGGGACAGCAAACAGCGGCGGCAAACGGCAAGCAGCGGCAGTGATCAGCGTCCGCGCCCGCACCCGGACCCGGAACCGGCACCGGGTCCGGTCGCTGCCCCTGCCGCTGTCCCTGGTCGCTGACCCTGCCGCTGTCCCTGGTCGCTGCCCCTGGTCGCTGCGCCTCCTAAGTAACACCCTCGGGGACTTGGCCGGGGAGTTCTGCTGGAACCAGTGTTTGAGACTTCCCCGGTGTCTCCCGGGACAACAAGGGTGGGGGCCTGATCGCTGCCGCCGGTTGCAGTCGCTGTTTGCTGTCCCTGATTGCTGGTCGCTGATCGCTGTCGCTGGTTGCTGTCGCTGGTTGCTGTCGCTGGTTGCTGATCGCTGTTTGCTGATCGCTGTTTGCTGCCGCTGCCGCTGGCGTCGCGGACGCGGACACGGACACCATCAACCGGCATCGTCCGGGCAAGGCCGGCGAGCCGCCGGCCCCACAATCCGGGCCCGACAAGGTGAGGCCTCACCGCTTCGGATGCAGCAACCGCCAGGTCATGGCGCGCACCTGGTCGAAGAGGTCGAGCGCTTCGGCAACCCGCGAGGAGTCGACGGCACCGGCGCGGGCCAGAAGCCTGAGATGTGCATCGACCTCTTTCGCAGAAGCGAAGGCGATGCGCCAGTGATGGATCCGGTCGCGGCCCGACCGCCCATGGCCCTCGTTGAGGTTCGCGGGCACCGACGAGGCACACCGGATCACCTGGTCGGCGAGGCTCTTCAGGGGAGCTGGGACCCGCCCGACGAGGGCGATGGCGGTTCCCGCCGCGTCGAGGGCGGTGCGGTAGACGGTGAGGTCGCCGGGGGGGCGCGTGTCGTGCATGGTCACCTCCGAGTCGTTCATGACCGCACCTCCAAGTCGGCGGGACGGCCCATGTCAAGGGAGGCGGGCGGCTGGGCGCCCTTGACCTGGGACGGCCCGTCGACTACCTCCTGCCCTTGAACGACTCGGAGGTGATCATGCCGGCGGGCCGGGGCACGGTTCAGCGGCGGCAAACAGGGGCGGCAAACAGCGAGCAGGGGCAGCAAACAGCTGCAGGGACGGTGATCAGGGTCAGCGCCAGCGATCAGGGTCCGGACCCGGACCCGGGGCTGGTCGCTGTCGCCGGTTGCTCCCGCTGATCCCTGGTTGCTGGTCGCTGATCACTGGTGGCTGATCGCTGATCGCTGACCCCCTAAATAGCACCTTCGGGGACCTGCTTGGTCGGGGAGGTCTGCTGGAACCGGTATCGTGTTACTTCCCCGGTGTCTCCCGGGGCAACAAGGGTGGGAGGCTGCTCGCTGCCCCTGGTCGCTGCCCCTGGTCGCTGCGCCTGGACCCTGACGCTGACCCCGGGTGGTAGAATCGCGGCGCGACGACGATGACTGACCCCAACGACTCCGCCGCCGGCGGCCGCGTCGGACCCGACCTCCGCACCATCACCGCCCGACTCACGGACCTCCAGCGGAAGTGCCAGTCGGTGGGCCTGCGCACCAACGAGTCCGCGGAGATGGAGGCCCGCATCGCCGAGGTCCTCGAGCGGCTCGGGGCCGGCGAGGACGACGAGCCGGTCGCCTACGGCGACCTCGCCCGCCGGCTGTTCCCGGTGGAGCGCTTCTTCGAGAGCAACGGCTTCCTGTCCGTGGCCAAGGAGGTGGCCCACGTCGAGCGCGCCCTGGAGGCCCTGGCGTCTCCCGGACCCGTGGTGCCGTCCCGTGTCCTCGAGCTCGAGGCTTCGGACGATGCCGAGACGCGGGCGGTTCACGACGACGAACCCGCGGTCGAACCGACCGCGTCGCCGTCCCGTTGGGCAGTGCCCCGCCCAGTGGCCGCGGTCCTCGTCCTCTTCCTGGTCGCGGTGGCCGTGTGCGCCGCCGTCGTCGTCCACCGGCAGTCGACCCCCACCGTGGTTCCGGCGCTGCCCGACCCCACCCCGCGGCCCGCGCGAACTCCCACTGCAACCCCTGCTCCCATGCGCCCCGCGGGTCCGCAGGTCCAGTCACCCGGAGCCCGCCTCGCCGAGGAGATCGGCCGGGCGCGGCTCGCCCTCGTCGACGGCGACGTCGACCGGGCCATGGACCACATCTCCCTGGCCGCGCTGGTGGACTCCGACCACGCGACGGTTCTGGGCGCCGCGGAGCAGGTCGTGGCTCTCCTCGTCGGCCGATCCGACGCCGCGGCCGACGCCGGCGACTGGAGCGCGGCCGAAGCCGCCCTCGAGCGGGCCGAACGGGTCGCCATCCGCTTCGGCCTCGACACCTCCCCCATCGAGGACGCCGCCTATCGGCACCGGCAGATGGCTCGCTACCGGGTCCTGCAACCGTCCGACCTCGCGGCGATCCGGGCGGCCGCGGGCCGCCGCGTCACCCTGCACTACCGGAACGGCTCGACCCGGGAGTCGGTGATCGAGGGCGTGGCCGACGGCAAGCTGCTCCTCGAGGAGGACACGGCGGTGCGGGGCGGCACCGTCACGTACACCGACCGCGTCCCGCTGACCGACCTCGAATCCCTGCACGTCTGGGAAGACTGAGGAAGCGGGACCCGCTTTCTCAGTCTTCAGTTCTTAGTTCTTAGTTTTCAGTTTTTAATTCTTAATTCTTAATTTTTTTGTTCGTTCGGAGATCTTGCTTTTACTGCCTATTTGTTGTGGTGAATTCATAATTCATAATTGAGAATTGAGAATTCGAGCCCGAGGCCTACGGCCGAGGGGGCGGAATGACCTGCGTTCCCCCATCCGTGCGCTCCTTGACCAGGTAGAGGGGCCGGCGGGTGACCTCGTCGAAGACGCGGGCGACGTACTCGCCGAGGGCCCCCACCGCGAGCAGCTGAACGCCCGCCAGGAAGAAGATCGAGGCCACGAGGCCTGCGGAACCGAAGCCCGTCAACCCGACGACGGCGAGGACCAGGCGCAGCACCAGGTACGCCAGCGCGAAACCGGTCACCCCGAGCCCGGCCCAGGTGGCGAAGCGCAGCGGCACGAAGGAGAACGAGGTGAAGCCGCTGAGGGCGAGCTTGACCATGGTGCGCAGGGGGTACTTGGTCTCGCCGGCCCGGCGCGCCTGGCGGTGGAAGCGCACCGCGGTCTGCGGGAAGCCGAGCCAGCTGACCAGCCCGCGGATGAAGCGGTTGTGCTCGGGCAGGGCACGGAAGGCCGCCAGGGCCTTCGGACCGATCAGCCGGAAGTCGCCGGTGTCCAGGGGGATCTCGATCTGGGCGAAGCGCCGCAGGGTGCGGTAGAAGACCGCCGCCGACGCCTTCTTGAACCAGGTCTCGCCCTCGCGCTCGGCGCGCTGGCCGTACACGACCTCGTAGCCGTCGCGCCACCTGGCGATCATCTCCGGGATCACCTCCGGGGGGTCCTGGAGGTCGGCGTCGATGACCACGACGGCCCGCCCCCGGGCGGCGTCCACCCCGGCGGTGACCGCGGCCTGGTGCCCGAAGTTCCGCGAGAAGCTCAGCCCTCGGACCCGCGGGTCGGCGGCGGCGAGCTCGGCGATCCTCTGCCAGGTCGCGTCGGAGGAGCCGTCGTCCACCCACACCATCTCGAAGCTCGACACCGCGGGCCCGAGGGAGGCGACGAGGCGCTCGTGCATGACCGGAACGTTGGCCTCCTCGTTCATGGCCGGGATCACCACGCTCAGCTCGGGTCCTTCGGTCATGGCTTCCCCTTTCCGACGTCGGCCGGATGGTACGCCGCGTCCGCCTCCGCCTTCAACCGTCACTCGGCGGCATGCCGCCTGAACACCATCACATCGGCGCTGCCGACCGGGGTCCACGGGACCCTGGTCAGAGCGTAGCGGGCGATTTCCCCGGCCGAGGGGTCTCCCTGGTACATGAGCCACCAGGCGCGCAGCGGCACCTCGAGCTCATCGTAGCCGGGGCCGATGAAGGTCCGGACCGCCGTCGCGGACTCGGGGTCCGAGACCACTGCCGCCGGGCGGTCTCCGGGCCTCGGCAGGGCCCAACGGACGTCCAGCCGGCGCCAGTACCAGCGCAGGGGCCACACGGCCTGCCCCGAGGCGGACACGTGGAGCGGCCCATCGGCCGCCGCGTCCTCTGCCGCCACCTCGCGGGCGAAGCCGGCGAGCTCGGGGCAGGTCTGGACGAAGTGCAGCGACTCCACCCGGTCCTGGGCCGGCGTGATCTCCTCGAGGATGAAGCTGGCGCTGATCGTCGCCGCCACCGTCGCCGCCAGCCCGGCCGCAGCCAGGGACCGGCTCCACCAGCGGCCGTGGGGCCCCATGGTCCGTGCCAGCTGGGCGCCGGCCAGGGGCAGGAAGGCCCACAGCTGGTGGACACCCAGCCAGGGGACCTTCTCCCCGAGGTAGATGTACATGCCCACCGACAGCAGGCCGAAAACGAACAGCGCCCGCTCGAGCTCGCCGGCCCGCCGGCCGCGCCGGATCATCCAGGCGGTGGCCGCGCCGAAGATCAGGAACTCGTACTGAGCGAGCCGCGGGAGGTGGAACCACCAGGGCCCCGCCACCCGCTCGATGGTGTGCTGCTGCCACCAGTAGCTGATCGCCTTGCCCGGGAAGAACCAGTCGCCGGGGTGGGAGAAGCCCACCGTGTGCAGGGACACCGTCACCAGGACGAAGACCCCGAAGGCCCCCGCCATGTCAACGCCGTGGCGCGTGGCGAAGGCGAGCCCGTCCCGGAGCGAACGCCCGGCACCCCGGCCGACGGCCGCCAGGAGCAGGGTCAGGCCGAACAGGGCGGCGGTGACGTAGGCGTTCTCCTTGGTGGCGAAGGCGAGGCCGGCCCAGACCCCGAACCAGACCCAGGCCGCCCTCCGGCCCCGGGCCGCCCGCCACAGGGCGAGAAAGGCCAGGGAGGCGAACAGCATCTCGGGAATGTCCATGCGCAGGAAGCGCCCGTAGAACAGGGTCAGGGGCGAGATGGTGACCAGCAGCCCGGCCCACCAGGCGGCGCGCCCGCCGAAGCGCTCCCGAAGCCGCCAGGCCACCCACAGCAGCGCGATCCCGGCCGCCGCAGCCGGGAGCCTCGCGGTGAAATCGCTGTCGCCGGCGGCGAGGAAGGTCGCGGCAGTCGCCATGTACAGAACCGGGCCGTGGAAGGTGGGGTTGTACCGGTACCGTTGCTCGAAGGCCAGCTCGTAGGACAGCTGGGCGTGGATCGCCTCGTCGTGGTGGTAGCTGCGGTCGCCGAGCTGCCACAGGTGGAGGACCGCCGACAGCGCCACCAGCGCGAACCAAGGCCAGCGCTCACGCCACCACGCACGCCCCGACGGGGCATGGGCGATCGTCACCGTCCCGTCCCGTCGAAGCGGACGAGCTCGCCCCCCTCCTCGCTCAGCACGACCTCGCCGGCCGTCCGGATCGCCTGCAGGGCCGCCGAGTCGAAGTCTCGCCGCTCCAGGGCGCCGATGACCACCAGATCCACCCCCGCCTCGGCGACCGCCCGGGACACCGACCCCGGGTCGCCCGAGCGGTAGATCGCCTCGACCAGCCGCCGGCGGCGCTCGGTCTCCTCGGAGATTTCGTGACCGCGCCACACCATCTCGTGGTTGGCCCAGCCGAGCAGGGCCGGCACCCCCGACGCGGACGAGATCCGGCCGTACTCGGTGTAGGCGCCGCCCACCGCCTCGACGATGGAGGTTCCGGGTGGCTGCGCCCTCAGCTTCCTGACGACGGCGCGGTCGCCCGGGTCGAGCCAGGCCAGGCCGTCGAGCTCGAGGGGGCGGCCGGTGAGCGGCAGGACCGCCAGGCCGAGAAGGTGAGGCAGCGTACTCACGACGATGACAACCGCCGCCGCCGCTCGGGCCGCGCGGCGCCTGAAGCCCAGGGCCGCCAGCGCCGGAAAGGCGATCGCCAGCAGCACCCAGGCCTGGGCGTAGGACTTGAACACCGTGTTCATGCGGTGGAGCTTGTCGCCGTAGGAGTCGACCACGTAGACCAGCTCGGGGACCAGCAGCAGGAAGACCCCGAGAGCCGCCAGGGCCACCGCCGGCCGATCCCGTTCCGCCGCACCTCCGGTGAGCACCGCGAGCACGAGAGTCGCCAGCAGCAGGGCCAGCACCACCAGCGTCGGCCGCCCGCTGGCCGCGGCCAGGACCAGGGTCACCGCCAGCACCGACAGCGCGGCTGCTCGCGCCCGCAGGTCGCCGCCCCCGAGCATGGCGGCGCCGAGGGCCCAGGCCGCTGCCGCCACCGGCAGCAGCACCACCCCGCCCCACAGCAGCAGCTCCAGGGGCGGCGTCCACGCGAAGACAGTCCGCACCCCTTCGAAGGGCGGGTGGAAGTGGAGGTGGAAGGGTATCCCCGCCACCCAGCCGCCGACGGCGATCACCGCCACCGCCGCCCACCGGGGCCACCCCTGTCGCCCCGGCCAGTGCCATCGGCCGCCGCCGCACAGCGCGAGCAGCGCCACCGCCGCCAGGGTCGGCGGCATGGCCCAGGGATTGGCGGCCCAGGTCACCCCGAAGAGCACGGTGGCCGCCGCCACCAGCCGGAGCTCCGCACCCCTGCGTCCGATCTCCCAGGCAACGAGCATGGCCGCCAGGGCGAGGGGCACCGACAGCAGGTGGGGGTGGAGGTCGCCCAGCCAGAGGGTGAACAGCGGCCACTCGGTGATGGTGTCGGGGACCTGGCGCGACGAGTGCCACAGGTCGAGACCGAGCAGAGGCTTGCCAGCGAACAGCTGCCGGAGACCGTCCGGCGTCCCGGCGAAGAGGCCGACCAGCACCGCCATGGCCCCGGCCCAGCGCCCTGCGTGGGCGCGCCGGCCCAGGACCCAGAGCAGGCAGGCCGCGAGACCGCCCACCGCCGCCACCACCAGGTTGTAGCTCAGGTCCAGGGGCACCCGGCTCAGGGTCAGGGGCACGGTCCAGATGAGTGCGCCCCAGTAGTAGTAGGGCAGCCCCTCGCCGGCGAGCCACATGTCGGGCGGCGGGAAGGCCTCGGCCCGGAGCAGGGAGGCGAAGATGCCCAGGTCCATGAGCTTCTCCTGGTGGAGGATCGCCGGCCGCTCGAGACGGATCCAGACGACGCCGGCGGCGGTCGCCAGGAACACCGCCTCCACCCGCGCCACCGCCCGCCAGTCCGGACGCCGCCGCCACCAGTCGACGGCGCCCGCCAGGCCCAGCACGACCAGCACGGCGGCGCCGAGCCAGCGCCAGCTCGCGAGCCCGGCCACCCCGGCCCACCAGGCCGGGTAGGCCACCGCCACCAGGCCGAGGGTCCGGCCGAGGGCCCAGCTCTCGTCGTCGCCGAGGTCGAGGGCTCGCGCCGCCAGAGCGCGACCACCGAGGCCGGCCAGGGTCACCAGCAGGTAGAGCAGCACCAGGCCCATGGCTGCCGGCATTGTATCCCGAGCCCCGCGGCCGTCAGCCCGGCAACCGGCAGAGACGCTCGACCACGGCCGCCGCCAGCTCCCGCCCGAGCCTCAGGTAGGTGTCGACGCCCGCCCGGTCGAGGCCGTCCTCGTGGACCCCGGCCGTCACCACCGCCACCCGTCCGAGCCCCGTGCACACCGCCTCGGCCACCGCTCGCGCGATCGGCTCCTCCCTGTGGGGCGGGATCGTCAGCAGCGACACCGACGCCTGAACCCCCGTGCCGTCGCGCCGGAGGCTCGGTACTGCGAGCACGACGCAGCCCACGTGGGGGCGGTCGCCCCCGCTCACCGCGACGACCACGTCGTCGCCCACCTCGACCACCGTCGCCGTGAGCCGCCGCGAGCCATCACGGGCCGCAACCTCGAGGACAACGGCAGGCCCCGCCGGTTCTCCCCCCCCGGTCACGACACCATCTCGTGGCTCACCACCGCTTCCAGCTGCCAGCCGCCCGGCCCCCGGGACAGCACCACCGCCCCGGCGTCGAGGAAGCGGATCTGGAGCCGGTCCGGCTCACCGACCAGGAGGAGGCTCGCGAGCCGGGACAGGTACGGCAGGTGCCCCACGACCATCAGCGGCTGTCGCTCCGCCTCGAGTGAGTCCGCCATGGTCAGCGGGTCGTCCGCCGGCGCCAACCCGCCCAGCTGGTGGACCCTGGACGGGGGCACGTCGAGGCGCCGGCCCAGGATCTTCGCGGTCTGCCTGGCCCGGAGCTTGTCCGAGTGGACGACCTCCTCGACCCGGTAGCCCGCCTCCGCGAGCCAGCTGGCCATCCGCTCGGTCTGCTGGCGGCCGGTGATGCTCAGCGGCCGCTGCGGGTTCTCCGAGGTGCTCACGGCCTCGCCGTGGCGCACCAGGATCACGTACCAACCTTGGGTCATCGCGTACCTCCCTGCCACACCAGGAGCAGCTCGTCGACCACCACGTCGCGCTGGAGCGGCCGCACCGGCACCGGCTCGACCCGCTCGGCGGCAGCGGCCGAGGCCTCGGCGATGCGGTCGACCTCCTCCTGGAGCTCGTCGGCCAGCGCCTCCACCTCGTCCTCAAGGCGGTCGATCTCCTGCTCCGACTCGGTCACCGACGACTCGGCGCTCTGCCGCATCCGCCGCTTGCCGGCCGCGGTCCTCACCCTGGACGCCGCCTTGCGGGACGCCGAGCCGAGGCTGCTCGAGCCGAGCAGCACGTTGAGCAGGCCCTCGACGACGCCCACCCCCTCCTCGAGGCGCCGCGAGGCGAGCTGCTGGCGGTCGCGCTCGAGCTCGTCACGCTCCCGCTCCAACCGTCGCTTGACGGTCGCGATCCGCTTGGCGTAGCGCTCCCTCGCCCGCTCCTGGGTCGCGTCGTCGGCCCGATCGGCCGCCGCCCGGCAGCGCTCGACGAAGTCCTCCCGGCTCTCGTCCGGCCCCGCGGCCAGGCCCAGCTCCCGGTTGGCGAGGACCTCCACCGGGCGCCGCGCGCGCCACCGCACCAGCTCGCGCTCGCCGTCGCCCAGCTCGCGCCCGAGCTCGGGCGGCGCGGCCGGGGGAAAGACCATGCCGGGTGGCGGCTCGGACGCCAGGTCCGGCTCGCGGTCCAGGAGCTCGGCCTCGGACCACACCAGGCGCCCGTCGTGGTCCGCCGGCACCCGCCAGAGCTCCCGATGCTCTCGATCGAGGGCGAGCTTCGGGCTGCGCACCGCGACCCGGCACCGTGCCACCAGCGACGGCCGGGCCTCGCCCGCAGCGGAGGCGTCGAACCGGGTGGGCAGCACGCTGTCCAGGACCGGAGGCCGGGAGCGACCGGGACCGGCACCGCCGGGCGGCGAGACCGGGGCGACCGATCCTGCCGCTCCCGCCCCGGCCACCAACGGACCCATCTCGGCCAGGGTCACGGGGCCGCGCAGGTAGCTCATCGCCCACCGCGAGGCGAGCTGCCTCACCCGCGGCCGGGAGCGCACGTCGTCGAGGAGGAACTCGCGCTTGCCCAGGGCGGCCACGACCCGGTCCGCATCCCGCCCGTCCTCGAGGGTCCCCATCCCCAGCCCCTCCAGGGCGCGCTCCCGGTCGCGGTCGGTGATCAGCCGGCCGATGAGCTTGACCCCGGCGTTGCCGAGGGCCTTGTAATCCAGGTCGACCGGGTTCTGGGTCGCCAGCCACGCCCCGACCCCGAAGGCCCGCCCCTGCTTGAAGAGGGTCAGCAGCGGCGCCTTGGTCGGCGGGTTGGCCGGGTGCGGCGGCAGGATCCCGTGGACCTCGTCCATGTAGAGCAGCGCCCTCAGACCCGCCGATGCCGGCTGGCGCCGCATCCAGGCGACCAGCTCCCCCACCACCAGACCGATCACGAACAGGCGCTGGCGTTCCCCGAGGTGGGCCACGGACAGGATCGAGGCCCGGGGCTCGGTGTCGCTGCCGAGCAGCGCCTCCATGGTCAGCGGCGTCCCCCGGGTCCAGGCCGCGAAGGCCGGGCTCGCGAGCAGGGTGTTGAGGGCGAGCACCAGCTTCATGCGCTCGCCGCGCGGGTAGAAGACGTCCAGCGGCAGGGCGCCGAGCGACGCCATGGGCGGGTCGGCGAGGGCGGTCAGGAGACCTGCCAGGTCCAGGCTCCGGCCCCGCTTCCAGCTGTCGAGGATGACCGAGGCGGTGAGCACGTGGTCGCGGTCTGCCAGGGGGTCGCCGCCGCGGCCGATCAGGGACAGCAGGGCGCCGGCCACGCCGTTGACCCGCTCCGTTGCCGTGTCGACATCCGCGCCCGGATCCCAGCCCGGCGGCGCTGCCAGGGCCGGAAGGATGTCCACCGCCGCCAGCGACGACACCCCCGGCGTCAGCAGCTGCCACCGGACGCCGTTCCTGACGGCGCTGACATCGTGGCCGCCGAGCCCCGACCGCTCGAGCCCGGTTGCCCAGAGCCGGGCCTGCTCCCGGGCCACCTCGGCCCGGTCCCGGCCCTCCACCAGGTCCGCCGGCAGCCACGGCTCGAAGGACGAGGCCTCGAGATCCGGAAAGGTGAGCAGCAGATCAACCATGTCGCCCTTGAGGTCGACGACCAGCAGCGGCACCCCGCGCCGGGCCAGCTCCTCCAGGACGACGATGCCCAGGCCGGTCTTGCCCGAGCCGGTCATGCCCAGGCACACCGCGTGGGTGGTGAGGTGGTCCATGTCCACGGTCACGGGGGCCCCGCCGACGGGGTCGGTCCCCAGGTAGAGTTCGCGGTCACCCATCGGGCTGCCTCCCTGTCGCCCTCACGCCCCCGGACGGGATGTCACGGGAGTATAGCCGGTCCGCGAGAGCGAGTCCTGGTATAGTGTCCGCGTCAGCTCGACGAAAATCGTCTGCAACCACAGCCGCAAAGGAGCACCGACATGGGTCTGTTCGATCTCTTCGGCAAGAGCTTCGAGGACAAGGTGGCCGAAGCCGTCACCCAGATGAAGGCGATGAACCTGGGCGTGCGCAACCTCTCGGCGGAGGTCCGGGGCAAGGTGGTGACCCTCACCGGCGAGGCGCCGAGCCGCGACGTGGCCACCCTGGCGATGCAGAAGCTCGACGAGATGGTCTCGCCCGACAACATCGTCAACGCCATCAAGGTCGACAAGCCGGCCGAGCCCGCCCCGGCGGCACCTCCGACCCCCGCACCCGCCCCGGCTGCCGAGCGCTACCACGAGGTGGTCTCGGGCGACACCCTCGGCCACATCGCCCAGAAGTACTACGGAAAGGCGAGCGCCTACATGAAGATCTTCGAGGCCAACCGGGACATTCTCGACGACCCGAACCTGATCAAGCCCGGGCAGCGGCTACGGATTCCCGAGTAACCGGCACCCCTCGGCCGACGCTCCCCGCGCGAGCACCCGACCTTCCGGTGCCACCCGGTCGAGGGCGGCGACGACGCCGTCGCCAGCCGCCGGCGGATGCCACAGCAGCAGGCTGCCGCCGCCGCCGGCACCACACGCCTTGACGGCGGTGGCGCCCGCTGCGGTCGCCAGCTCCACCAGCCGGTCCACCTCCGGCGGCGACACCTCGGGGGCGAGCCGCCGCCGCGCGGCCCACTCCCGGAGCAGCGACTCCGCCACCGCGATCTCGTCCCCGTCGACGAGGGCCTGTCGGCAGGCCTGTGCGGCCACGGCGATCTCCTCGAAGTGGGCCACCGCGTCGGGGTCCCCGTCCAGGCGCCGCCGGACCACCTGCCAGTTGACCATCCCCGAGTGGTGGCGGATTCCGGTGAAGTAGACCGTGCTCCGGGCTCCGAGCCACCCTGGCTCGACCTCCAGCGGCTCCACGCGGCTGCCCCCCGGCCTCTGGTGAATCGCGAGCACCCCGCCGCACACGGCCGCCCAGTGGTCCTGCTCGCCGGTGGGCGTCGCCAGCACCCGGGCCTCCAGGTCGCGCACCAGGGCCACCGCGTCGGCATCGCCCAGGGTCGAGCCCACCAGCTCACCCACTGCGCGGGTCAGGGCGATGCCGTAGGCCGAGGAGCCGCCGAGACCGGAGCCCACGGGGACCTGAGCCGCGACCCGGACCCGGAAGCCGCCGTCGGGCACGAGGGCGAAGACCACCGTTGCGGTGAGGTCCGACCCGGCATCTTCCGGCCCCAGCAGCCGCCGGCGCCCATCGGGGCCGACGTGCTCGACGACGCCCCGCTCCCCTGCCCGATCCGCCTCGAGCACCACCTCCGCCGACAGCGCCATGTTGACGGTGACGGCCCCGGGGTGCAGCAGCCCGAGAGGCCAGATGTCGAGGGTTCCGCCGGCCAGGTCGGCGCGGCACGGGGCGGCGACCCGCACCCCGCCGGCAGCGCTCAACAGCGCGCCCCGGCGGGCGCGTCGCGCCCCTCGAGCAGGTCCATCACCGCCAGCGCGTGGCCCAGAAATCGCTGCAGCAGGTCCGCCTCGAGGGGCTTCACCGGCGGCGACGAGATGGCAAGTGGGTTGATCCAGCTGCCGTTGAGTCGGACGCGGTAGTCCAGGTGCGGACCGGTGGACAGGCCGGTCGAGCCGACGTAGCCGACGACCTGGCCCTGGCCGACCCGCGCCCCCTTGCGGATGCCGGGACCGAAGCGGCTCAGGTGCAGGTAGTTGGTCTCGTAGCCGTTGGGGTGGCGCAGGCTCACCATGTTGCCGGCGCCGCCATTGCGTCCGGCCAGGGTCACCGTACCGTCGGCGGTGGCGTGGACAGGGGTCCCGACCGGGGCCCCGTAGTCGACCCCGTAGTGGGGCATCCGCCGCTTGAGCACCGGGTGGAAGCGGCTGCCGCTGAAGCGCGAGGTGATGCGGCTGAACTTGAGCGGCGAGCGCAGGAACATCTTGCGCAGCGGCGTGCCGTCGAGGCCGTAGTAACCGAGGCGGCCCTCGGCGTCGGGAAAGACCACCGCGTCCAGGTTTCGTCCGTCATTGACGAAACGGGCCGCGAAGATGGTCCCGTAGCGGTAGAACGCGCCGTCGACACGCTGCTCGTCGACCAGCACCACGAAGCTGTCGCCGCGCCGCAGGTCGCGCAGGAAGTCCACGTCCCACTGGAAGATCTCGGCCAGGTCCACCGCCAAGGCGGGCCGACCACCGGCCGCCTCGACGGCCCCGAACAGCGACGACTCCACCACGCCCTCGAGGCGGACCACCTCGCTCGACACCTCTCGCTCGACCCGGGTCGAGCCGATGCCCTCGGGCCCCGCCACCAGGTGGACCTCCACCCTCTGGTCGAGATCCACCCGGAGCTCCTCCAGGGCCCCCGAGACCCCGGTCACCCCCTCGAACACGGTGCCCGGGAACAGCCGCCGGGAATCGATCTCGGCGGCCAGAGCGTCCCGCCACACGACCCAGTCGTCCCCGGCCAGCCGCCGGCTCACGCTCTCCAGGGTGTCGCCCGACGCCACCGTCACCCGCACTGGGGCGCGGAACGCGGCCTGGGGCGCTACCACGATGGGCTCGACCCCTTCGGTGGACGATGTCGCGTCGTTGGTGCCGCAACCCGCCACCGCGAGCGCGAGGGCCGCCGCAGTCAGCAACAGCGCGAGACGGCTCCGAGGGGGCGCAGCCGAACCCTGCGGCCCCGTGTAGAACCGGCTCACTGGCCCTCCCAGCCCCGTAGCGACCTCGCCGTCGCCTCGAGGCGAGTGATCACGCGTCCTTCCGCGTCGAGCACGACCAGGGCCGGGATCGACACCACCCGGTACTGCTTGAGCAGGGCCCCGTGGCGGTCGTGGAACCACTGGACCCGGACCCCTTCGAGCCCGCCCGCGGCCTCGTCGAACGGCTCCTGCACCGCCACCAGCACGAGCTCGAAGCCCCGCTCCTCCGCCGCCTTCGCCAGCTCGTCGAGGGCGGTCCGGGCGCGGTCGGCGCCCGGAGCCCAGGAGGCCCACAGGACGACGGCCAGGGGACCGTGGTCCCGGACCCACCCGGACCACGCCACGCTGTCGCCGGTCGGGGACGTGACCGTGACCTCCGCACCGTCGCAGGCCGGTGGTCCGGAGGCGACGGTGCACAGAAGCACCGCGGCGAGCGAAGCGACGACACGGGACCTGGTCACGCGCTCAGTATATACACGCGCCGGGGGAACCCGAGCCGCCGCTGGGGGCGCCGAGGTGTGCCGCCGGTCACTGCGGGGCAATTCGTCGGACGAATTGCGGCGGCGCGTCGGACGCGCCGACCGGGCCGGGATCCGACCCCCGCCGAACCGGACCGGCAACGTCCGGGCGAGGCCGGCGAGCCGCCGGCCCCGCAATCACGGCCGGACAAGGTCAGACCACAGCGCTTCGGATGCGGCAGCCGCCAGGTCATGGCCCGGATTCGGTCAAACACATCGAGCGCCTTCGCCGGAGTCAGCGACGGCGAGCAGGTACAGCGATCAGCAAGCAGCGACAGCGATCAGTGTCCGCTTCCGGGTTCGGCGCTGCCGAGCGCCGCAGCGCCCGTGAGGGCGGGTGTAAAACCCGCCCCTACGAGACCGAACCGGCCACAGCTCGGCGAACCCGGCAACAACTCGGCGAACCCGGCAACCATTCGTAGGGGAGGGTTTTACACCCTCCCCCCGGTTCGGACGCTGCGGCGTCCGAACCGGACCCGAACGCGGAGCCGGTCGCTGTCACCGGTCGCCGCCGCCGGTTGCCGGTCGCTGATTACTGATTACCGATCGCTGGTAACTGCTCGCTGCGTGCTGCCGCTGGTCGCTGTCGCTGCTTGCTGATCGCTGGTTGCTGACCCTGACGTCGGGCACGGGCACGGGCATGGGCAAGGGCACGGGATGGAGGCGGACGCCGGGCCCCGGGAAACACCCGTCGATCCCGGTTTGCCGACCCGCGGCAACGCGGAGTACACTGCGGCGAGAGGTGGCCATGGCCGAGCAAACGTCCACGGGTGGCAGGGACTTCGACACCGACGTCGCGGTCGTGGGATCCGGCTTCGGGGGCTCGGTTGCCGCGCTGCGGCTCACCGAGAAGGGCTACCGCGTCACCGTGATCGAGAAGGGCAAGCGGTGGCGGCCGGAAGACCACCCGAAGAGTAACTGGAACCTCCCCAAGGCCTTCTGGTTCCCCTGGGCGAGCTGCTACGGCACCTGGGGGCTGCACCTGCTGCGCGAGGCGCTCATTCTCCACGGCGTGGGGGTCGGCGGCGGCAGCCTGGTCTACGCCAACACTCTCTTCGAGCCTCCCGACACGGTCTGGGACGACCCCCAGTGGAAGGGCCTCGAGCCGTGGCGGGAGGTCATGCCCGAGCACTACGCCACCGCCCGCCGCATGCTCGGCGCCGCCACCAACCCGAAGCTCGGCGAGCCCGACCTCGCCCTGAAGCGAGCCGGCGAGCGCCGCGGCCTCGGCCACACCTTCCGTCCCACCGACGTCAGCGTCTTCTTCGGGGAGCCCGACGTCACCGTCCCGGACCCCTACTTCGGCGGCGCCGGGCCCGAGCGTACCGGCTGCACCTTCTGCGGCGGCTGCATGGTGGGCTGCCGGCCCGGAGCCAAGAACACCCTCGACAAGAACTACCTGTACCTCGCCGAGAAGGCCGGCGCCCGGGTCGTGCCCGAAACCCACGTCGAGGTCGTGGAGCCCCTGCCGGGCGGCGGCTACCGGCTGCGCTGGCGGCGGTCGACGTCGCGTCTGTTCGCCCAGCGCGGCGCGATCACCACCCGTCGCGTCGTGGTCTCGGCAGGGGTCATCGGCTCCGTGAAGCTCCTGATGGACTGCAAGGAGCAGGGGGCCCTGCCCCACCTCTCCGACCAGCTCGGCAACTTCGTCCGGACCAACTCCGAAGCCCTCCTCGGCATGACCTCCAAGAGCCGCGACGACCTCTGGAAGGGCGTCGCCATCGCCGCCAAGATCGAGGTCGACGAGGTCACCCACATGGAGGCGGTGCGCTTCCCCAAGGGCTCGGATGTCATGCTGCTGCTCGGCACCATGCTCGCCGACGGCGGCCCCGGAGCGCCGCGGCCCCTGCGCTGGCTCGGCGCCGCCCTGCGCCACCCCCTGGACTTCTGGCGGGTCACCAGGCCGTGGGGCAAGGCCGAGCACTCGGTGGTGCTCATGGCCATGCAGACCGCCGACAACCACACCCGGCTGGTCAAGGAGCGGCAGTGGCTGTGGCCCTTCACCCGGGCCCTGACCTCCAGACCCGACGCGGGCCAGCCCGGGATCCCTTCCTACGTGCCCATCGCCAACCAGGTCGCCCGCGAGGTTGCCGCCGAGCTCGACGGCATCCCCCAGAACAGCCTCAACGAGATCTTCCTCGACATCGGCTCCACCGCCCACATCCTCGGCGGCTGCGCCATCGGCGCCGGCCCCGGCCGCGGCGTCATCGACACCTCGGGCGAGGTCTTCGGCCACCCCGGCCTCTACGTCATGGACGGCTCCGTCATCGGCGCCAACCTGGGCGTCAACCCGTCGCTCACCATCACCGCCCTCGCCGAGCACCTGTGCGCGAGGTTCCCCGATCGAGGCGCCTCGGACGCCTGATCGCCCGGGCCGTTCCGAAAACCCGATCAGCGGTCGGACCGCTGATCGGGTTTTCGGAAACTGTAGAATGCGCCGAATGTCATCGGATTCAGTGCAGGGCACCGTCACCCGCATCCTGTTCGCCAACGAGGAGAGCGGGTGGTGCGCCGTCCGCCTGAGCTCGGAGGAGCGGGGGACCTTCGCGGCGACGGGGCCGCTGCTCGGGGCGCGTGAGGGCGATGAGCTGCGGCTGTCGGGGCGGTGGGTCGACCACCCCAAGTTCGGCGAGCAATTCGAGGTCGACACCTACGTCCAGGTGGCGCCGTCGACGCTCGAGGGCATCCGCCGCTTCCTCGGCACCGGCCGGGTGCGGGGCATCGGGCCGACCATCGCCGGGCGCCTGGTGGAGGCCTTCGGGCTCGAGACCCTCGACGTCCTCGACCTTGAGCCCGAGCGGCTGCTCGAGATCCGCGGCATCGGGCCCGCCACTCTCGACAAGATCCGCGGGTCGTGGCAAAAGCACCGCGGCATCCAACAGGTCATGATCTTCCTCACCGGCCACGGCATCGCCCCCGGGATCGCCGTGAAGGCCTACGCCCGCTACGGCGCAGCCGCCCTCGAGGTGGTGCGCGACAACCCCTACCGTCTCGCCGAGGAGGTGGTGGGGGTCGGCTTCCGAACCGCCGACCGGATCGCCCGGAACACCGGTGTCCCCGGCGACGCGCCGCAACGTCTCGAGGCCGGCGTCCTCTTCGCCCTCAACGAGGCGGCGGTGGAGGGCCACGTCTACCTCCCCCGCAGCGTGCTGCTCGAGCAGGCGGCCGCACTGCTCGAGGTCGACCCGTCTCTCCTCGCCCCCGCATTGACCTCCGTGGAGCAGCGCGGCCTGGTCGTGGTGCGGCCGCGAGAGGGCGACGAGGATGCGGTCTACGGCCGCCGCCTCGAGACCGCCGAGGCCACCGTTGCCGCCGACCTTCTCGCCCTCCTCGCCACGGCGGGGAACGACGACGACCTCGACGCCGACCGCGCCGTCGAGTGGTGCCAGCAACGCGAGGCGGTGGAGCTCAGCGACCGCCAGCGCCAGGCCCTGCGCGCCGCCCTCACCGGCCGCGTGGTGGTCATCACCGGCGGCCCCGGCACCGGCAAAACCACCCTCGTGCGGTCCCTGACACGGATCCTCGAGGCCCGCGAGCGCCCGATCCTGCTCGCCGCTCCCACCGGCCGCGCCGCCAAGCGAATGGAGCAGGCCACCGGCGTGCCGGCCCGGACCATCCACCGCCTCCTCGAGTTCAACCCCACGAGTCGCAGCTTCGGCCGCAACCGGGAGAACCCCGTGGAGGCCGACATGCTGGTCGTCGACGAGGTCTCCATGCTCGACGTGGAGCTCGCGGCGGACCTGCTCGAAGCGGTGCCGCCGGGCTGCCGGCTCGTCCTGGTCGGCGACGCGGACCAGCTGCCGTCGGTGGGACCCGGCAACGTGCTGCGCGACCTCATCGCCTCCGGCGTCGTGCCCGTCGTTCGCCTCGACCGGATCTTCCGGCAGGCCGAGCGCAGCCGGATCGTGGTCAACGCCCACCGCATCAACGCCGGCCGGATGCCGGTCGTCGACGGCAACGAAGCCGACTCCGACTTCTTCTTCATCGCCCGCGACGACCCCGCCGAGGCCGCCGACCTGGCGGTGGAGCTGGCGAGCCGGCGGCTGCCCGCCCACTACCGCCTCGACCCCATCGAGGACGTCCAGGTCCTGACGCCGATGCACCGCGGCGAGCTCGGCGTGCGCCGGCTCAACGAGCGCCTCCAGGCCGTGCTCACCCCGCCGGGCCCGGAGCTCGTCGCCGGCAGTCGCCGTTTCCGGGTCGGCGACAAGGTCATGCAGCTGCGCAACAACTACGACCTCGAGATCTTCAACGGCGACCTCGGCCGCGTCGAGGCCTTTGACGAGGACGCGGGCGAGGTCGTGGTCCGCTTCGACGGTCGCGCCGTCCCCATCCCCGACGACGAGCTCGACGACCTGACCCCGGCCTACGCCTGCACCATCCACAAGGCCCAGGGAAGCGAGTACCCGGCAGTGGTCATCGTCGTCCACCACCAGCACCACATCATGCTGCAGCGCAACCTGCTCTACACCGCGGTCACGCGCGGCAAGCGGCTGGTGGTCCTCGTCGGCTCCCGCCGCGCCCTCGGGCGTGCCGTCTCCAACGCCACCCAACGCCGCCGCTACACCCTCCTCGCCGCCCGCCTTCAAAACAAATTCTCAATTTTGAGTTCTTAATTCTTAATTACCAGACAATCATCCCTGATATAATTCATAATTCATAATTCATAATTCATAATTCATAATTCATAATTCATAATTCATAATTCATAATTAAGAATTCACTCGACTTCCACCGGCCTGCCCATCGCCTTCCAGCTCAGGATCCCGCCCTTGAGGTTCACGACCTCGTCGAAGCCGAGGCCGATGAGCCAGTGCATGGCGCGGGTCGACCGTCGGCCCGACCGACAGACCAGCAGGATCGGCCGGTCCCGTGGCAGCCGCTCCGCGTCTTCGATGACGGTTCGCAGGGGCATCAGCTGGGCGCCCGGCAGGTGGCCGCTGCGGTACTCGGCGGGCTCGCGCACGTCCAGCAGCAGGGCGTTTCGCCGGTTGATCCGCAGAGCATCCTCGAACTCGGGCACCGTGAGCTGGCGCTCGGGGTACCGGAACCGGGCCGGGAAGGCCGGCAGCCGGATGTCGTAGGGGTGCTTCTCGAGGGGCTGGCACTCCGCGAACACACGGTGCTCGCACTCGTAGATGCAGACCGCCGGGTCGATGCGGTTCTCGAACAGCCACTCGATGGCCCCCTCCTGCTCCAGGAAGTGGTCGCGGCCGATGAAGTCCTCGAAGCCCGAGGCCCGCATGATCCGGCGCACCTCGGGACGGACCTGGACCAGGTAGACGTCGCCGCCCGCGTCCCGGTAGAGGTGGACGATCCCCTCGAGGACGTCGATGCCCGACAGGTCGCACTGGTGAACGCCGTGCATCCGCAGCAGCAGGAGGTTCTGGCCGGGATTCGCCTCGTGGTTGGCCAGCAGCTCGTCCTCGACGTGGCTCGCGGCACCGAAGAACAGGGCGCCCCGGATGTTGATGACGCCGAGCTGCGGGCAGCAGGGGGCGTTCTCGCGCTCCACGAAGTGGCGGAAGGTGGGGTCGGGCACCACGGTGTGGACGCTGGGCAGGCTCGACTTGTAGATGTAGATGCCCAGGGACAGGATCACCCCGGCGAGCACCGCGAACTCGAGCGGCAGGGTGAGGGTGGCCGCGAAGGTGGCGACCATGATCCCGCTCTCGCTGCGCGAGGTCTGCAGCACCCGGCGGACGCCGTGCCAGTCGATCATCCGGTAGGCGATGACCATGATCATGCCGGCCAGCGCCGCCCGCGGCAGGAACGCCGCCGCCGGCCCGAAGGCGAGCACCCCTGCGAGCACGAACAACCCGCAGAACAGGCCCGACAGCTGGGACCGCGCCCCCGACTGGTAGTTGATCGCCGAGCGCGTGAACGAGCCCGAGCACGCGTAGCCCGAGAACAGGCCGGCGGCGACGTTCGCCATCCCCTGCCCCACCAGTTCCTGGTTGATGTCGAGCCGCTCGCCGCTCTGACGCGAAATCTCGCGCGCGATGGACACCGCCTCCACCAGGCCCATGGCGGCGACCGCCAGCGAGCCGGTGACCAGCGCACCGATCACGTCGTTGTCCCACATCCAGCCGATGGAGAAATGGGTCAGCCGGGGCATCTCGCGCGGGATCTCCCCCACCACCGCGATGCCGAGCCGCTCGACCCCGATCAGCGACACCACGATCCCCGCACCGGTCAGGGCGAGCAGGGCCGCCGGCAGACGGGGCGTGACCCGGCCGATGAGAACCATCGCCGCCAGCGCGCCCAGCCCCACCAGCAGGCTCGGCAGGTGGCTGTCGCGGATCGTCCCGGCCACCTCGGCCAGGGTGTGCAGCAGGTGGGGGGTGCGGGCGACGTCGAGCCGGAGCAGGTTCTTGAGCTGCCCGACCGCGATCAGCACCCCGGCGCCGGCGGTGAAGCCGAGCAGCACCGCCCGCGACGCGAAGTTGACCAGCACGCCGAGGCCGGCGAAGCCGAAGACGATGCAGAACATCCCCACCATGACCGCCATCAGCGACGCGGCCATCAGGTACTCGGCCGATCCGATGGCGGCGAGCGGCGTGAGGATCGACAGCACGAGGATCGAGATCGCGTTGGTGGGGCCGGTGTTGAGGTAGCGTGACGATCCCCAGAGCGAGCCGACCATGGCCGCCACCGCGGCCGCGTAGAGGCCGTACGAGGGAGGCAGGCCCGCGATCGCCGCGTAGGCGATGGACTGCGGAATCGCCACCACCGCCACCGTCAGGCCTGCCACGAGGTCTGGTCTCAGCCTGATCGCCCTGTAGTCGCGCAGGATCTGCACCGGCCGCAGCAGCGCCTCGCTGTACCAGCGTTCGACCAGCTCGGAAGCTCTCATCCGCCCCACAGAATAGCGGAGAGCACCCGGAACGTCGCCGCTGTCACCCTCTCGCCGACAGCCGCTCGAACACCTCTCTCACCGTCCGCTCGACTTGACGAACTCAACCCGGACGGTGCCAGGTACGGCGAATTGACAAACTCACAACAC
>DATHSO010000112.1:0-1933 GCA_035464095.1 Candidatus Methylomirabilota bacterium
GCGCGACCGCGCCGGCTCATCGACGCTGGGGCGCCAAAGGCGGCCCAGAAGGCCGGTGCCCCGGGACGCACGGCCCACGCGCCCAGAGGCAGCAACAGCGATCAGGGTCAGCGGCAGCGGCAGCGGCAGCGGCAGCGGCAGCGATCAACGCCTCCGGGACGCGCGGGCAGGGCGCCTCCCCCGGGACGTGCCAGGTTCGGCATTGTGCTCCCGAGGCCCTCCCCGCAGGCAGCGCCTCCCGCACAATGGCGCTACCGGGCACTCCACGGGAAGCGCGCTCCCGAGCATCCGCTCCCGCAACGAGGCAGGCCGCCGCTCGATGAGACGGCGCGGTCGCAGCCCTCCCCTGCGCCCACGCGCGACCGCGCCGGCTCATCGACGCTGGGGCGCCAAAGGCGGCCCAGAAGGCCGGTGCCCCGGGACGCACGGCCCACGCGCCCAGAGGCAGCAACAGCGATCAGGGTCAGCGGCAGCGGCAGCGGCAGCGGCAGCGATCAGCATCCGGACCCAGCCCGCCCGGCGCGTCCGACGCGCCACCGCGATTCGTCCGACGAATCGCCCCTCTACATCCCCCGCTCGAGAAGCAGCTCGGTGGCGCGGACGAGGGCGTCCCGCTCGGGGCCGCCGGGGAAGGACCGGGTGCGCTCGAGGGCCCGCTCCGCGTACCGACGGGCCCGGCGCTGGGTCTCCTCGAGGGTGCCGGCGGTGCGGACCATCTCGAGCACCTCCTGCTCGGAGATGGCGTCGAAGTCACCGGTCGCCACCACCCCCTGGAGGCGCTCGGTCTGGCGCCGGTCGAGGCGGGGCAGCAGCAGGATGATGGGCAGGGTGACCTTGCCCTCGCGGAGGTCGGCCATGACCGGCTTGCCGAGCTTGTCGCGGGCGGCCGTGAAGTCCAGGAGGTCGTCCACCAGCTGGAAGCAGATCCCGAGGTCGCGCCCGAACTCGGCGAGGGGCTCGGTGAGGTGGAGGGTCGACGGCTGGAACAGGGCCGGGATGGCGCAGGCCGCCGCGAACAGCTCCGCGGTCTTGCGACGGGTGATGTCCATGTAGGTGCGCTCGTCGATGGCGAGCCTGCCGCGCATGCGGTCGGCGAGGATCTCACCCTCGGTCATCCGGAGGGTGGCGGTCACCAGCTGGCGCATGACGGCGACGTCGCCGAGCTCCAGGCACAGGTCCATGGCCCGGCTGTAGAGCCAGTCGCCCACGAGAACCGTGGTCTGGTTGCCCCAGCGGCTGTTGGCCGTCGGCCGGCCACGGCGCAGGTCGGAGCCGTCGATGATGTCGTCGTGGACCAGGGTGGCGGTGTGGATCATCTCCACGACCGCGCCGTAGCGCACGTCCCGCTCGCCGCTGTAGGACAACATGCGGCTGACGAGCAGCACCAGGGCCGGCCGCAGCCTCTTGCCGCCGCTGCCCAGGACGTAGGTGCAGACCTCCCGGACCATGGGCTCGGCCCGGTCGAACTCGCGCACGAAGAACTCGTCGACATCGTCGAGGCGGCCCAGGATCGGCCAGAAGAGCTCGCGGATCTGCACCGCGCGTCTGAGGGACGAGACCGGCTTCATGGCTCGCGCAGTCTAACACGGGGTTCACACCGCGGCCTTCCAGCCGTTGACCCGCCCGCGGGCGTCATCCGTCGAGGGCCCCCGGGTCCGACACGCACTCGACGTTGGGGGGCGGTAGCGGCAGCCAAACGCCGTCCGGCGGCTGCACGGACGGGCGCCACCCGGAGAACCGGAGGCTGTTGACCGCGCCCTGGGGGTCAACCACCACGACCTCGGCTGGCAGACCGTCGTCGCCGAGCACCACCTCGACGCGGTCGATGCCACCCGGCTCCCGCGGCACCAGCATGAAGCCCCGGTCCCCGAGCTCGAGGACGCTGAAGTGTGCGACCGACGCCCGCGGGTCGAGGACCGCCACCAGTGGCACG
>DATHSO010000113.1:0-29024 GCA_035464095.1 Candidatus Methylomirabilota bacterium
GGAGGGTCCGATAGAATGCAGCAGCCGCGCACACCGCGGAACCCGGGAGGTCCGCCATGGCCGACGCCGACATCCCCCGTCACTACCGGTCCTTGAAGGAGCGCTTCCCCGAGGTGATGGGCGCCGTCGAGACCCTGGGCGGCACGGTCCGCCGCCAGGGCTCCCTCAACGGCCGCACCGCCCACCTGGTCCAGCTCGCCGCGGCCGCCGCCATCGGCTCCGAGGGGGCGGTCCACAGCCACGCCCGCCGGGCCCTCGAGGAGGGGGCGGAGCCCGAGGAGATCTACCACACGGTGCTGCTGCTCATCAGCACCATCGGCTTCCCCCGCGCCGCGGCGGCCATCAGCTGGGTCGACGACATCGTCGGTGACTGAGGACGGCGCCAACCCCCTCCGCCGCCCCGGCGCCCTCGAGCCGGTGCTCGCGGTGTGCGGCCCGAGCGGCGCCGGCAAGACCACGCTGCTGCTGGACGCCGTCGCCCGGCTGGTCGCCCGCGGCCTACGGGTGGCGGTGGTCAAGCACGACGTCCACGGCATCACCGTCGATCCCGCCGCCAAGGACTCGGCACGGCTGTTCGCCGCCGGCGCCGACGTGGTGCTCCAGGGACCTGGGGAGCGGCTGCGGCGCGACCACGGCGGCGGCGACCTGGCGGCCGAGCTTCGGGCCCTCGTTCGCCACCACGACCTGGTGCTGGTGGAGGGCCACCGGGGCACGCCGCTGCCCAAGGTCTGGCTCCTGGACGAGGCGGGCTGCGCACCCGGCGACGGGGTCGGAGCGGTCCTCGACGTCCTGCCCCGCGACGCTTCCCGGGCGGCCCGCTTCGCGGCCTTTCTCGATTCCTGGCTCGACGAGCGCTGGGCCGCCCGGCCGGTGCTGGCTGCGCTGCTGGTGGGTGGCAGGTCGCGGCGGATGGGCCGGCCCAAGCAGCTGCTGAGCCACGGCGGCAGGACCCTCGGCGAGATCGCGGCCGCGGCGCTCGGCGAGGTCGCGGAGAAAGTCCTGCTGGTGGGCGCCGGCCCCCGGCCCGACGCCCTGGCGGGCCTCGCCCGCCTGACCGACGTCGAGGACGTTCCGGGGCCCCTCGGGGGCATGCTCGCGGCCCTGAGGTGGCAGCCCGGGGCGGCGTGGATCGTCGCCGCCTGCGACCTGCCCCTGGTCACGCCGGAGGCCGTGCGCTGGCTCCTCGCCGAGCGCCGGCCCGGACGGTGGGCGGTCCTGCCCCGCCTCGACGAGCGCGGCCTCGAGCCCCTGCTCGCCCTCTACGAGCCCCAGGCCCACCCGCTGCTCGAGGCCGTCGCCGCCGCCGGCGGCCGCGCCCCGAACCGGATCAGCCGGCATCCCGCCGTCGTCACGCCCAGCCCGCCCGCCGAGCTCCGTCCCGCCTGGACCAACGTCAACTCCCCCGAGGACCTCGCACGGTGCCAGGTACGCGCTTGACAATCTGTCGAGTTTGTCAAGCGCGTACCTGGCACCGTCTCCGGGCACTGTCTCGGGTTGTATACAGAACCTTGAACATTGTATACAATCCTCAAATGTTATCGGCCGCACCGGCGGCCGTTCGGGGGAGGAAGAAGGGGTGGCCCACCCGGATCGTTGCTCCGTGGTGCTCGCCTGGCTGGTCGTGGCTGTCGTCGCCGTGGTGCTGGCCCCCGGTGACGCACAGGCCGGCCCACCGCCGGACTTCCGGCTCCAGGACCTCAACGGCAACTGGCTGACCCTGAGCGAGGAGCTCGACGGCAGGGTCGTCTACCTCACCTTCTGGGCGACCTGGTGCGTGCCCTGCCGGCGGGAGATGCCGCACCTGCAGGAGCTCTACGAGGAGCTCGCAGACCGGGGCCTGCTGATCATCGGGGTCAACACCGACCCGCCGGGTACCACCAGCAAGATCAAGCCCTACGTCAAGCGCTACGGCCTGACCTACCCGACGGTGCTCGACCCGGACAACAACGTCCTCGACAAGTACAACCCGACCCGCGAGCTGCCCTACGCGGTGCTCGTCGACCGTTCGGGCAACCTGCGCCAGGTCTTCCCGGGTTACAGGGCCGGCGACGAGAAGCTGCTGCGTGACAAGGTCCTCGAGCTGCTCGCCGAGGGGCCCGACGGATCGGCCCAGGCGGCCGACGGTGCCTCTGGCTAGCCGTTTCGCCGCTGCAGCGCTGCTGCTGCTGACCGCGGCGGCGGCGGCCGAGGACGGCAGCGACGGCGAGGGGTACCGGATCTTCGGCCAGCTCACCACCGAGCTCGAGCGCAACCTGGCCGAGGACGAGGGCAACCCGAACGACGTCGACTACACGAAGCTCAAGCAGCTCGCGAGCTTCAACATCGAGTGGTCCCGGATCACCATCGGCGCCCAGCTGGAGCTCCTGGACTGGTCCGAGCCCGAGGAGCTCAGGGACCCGCTGGACCTGGACCGGTACCGCGAGGGGCTCGAGCTGCGCAAGTACTTCATCGACTACCAGGGGCCGAAGCTGAAGGGCCGCCTCGGCACCTTCTACTCCTCCCTCGGTCGCGGCCTGACCCTGTATGTCCAGAAGAACGAGGTCCTCGGCTTCGACGAGCCGATCCACGGCGGCACCGCCGAGCTGACCACGAAACACCTGGAGCTGACCGTGGTCGGCGGCGAGGTCACCGAGCCCGTCTTGAGCAACCAGTACCGCCGCGACTTCGAGGACCGGGTCTGGGGCGGCCGGGCGGTGGTTCGCCTGCCCCTGGACCTCTACCTCGGCGGCTCGGTGGTCTCGGCCGAGCTCGAGCGCACCTTCCCCGAGGGGACCGACGAGGTCGACGTGTGGTCGCTCGAGGCCGGCGGCCTCGGTCTGTGGGGGGTCCTCGACCTGGCCGGCGAGTGGGCCGAGATCGAAAAGCGGGAGCTCACCCGGACCCGGGACGGCTGGGGCCGCTACGCCTCCGCCGCGCTCTACCTGGGGCCGGTCTCGGTTCTCGGCGAGTACAAGGACTACTTCAGCTTCGCCTACCGCTACAACCTGCCGCCCAACGCCGGCCGCGCCGACCAGTCCTACGACCACGACGACGTCAAGGGGCCGCGGCTGCTGGTGTCCGCCGACATCGTGGCCACCGGCTCCATCGTCCACGCCAGCTACGCCAGCTTCGACAGCCACAAGGAGCCGACCTCCCCCGGCGGCACCGGCGGCGACGCCCAGGTCGAGTGGTACGGCGGCCTCGAGCAGACCGTGGGCCCGGTCTACTTCCAGGGCAGCTACTTCGACCGCGACTGGCAGGACCGCGGGATCACCGAGCGCCACACCATCGGCGACCTCCACGTGGCGGTCGGCCGCCGCGGCGAGATCATCCTCGGCTGGGACGAGCGCGTCGAGGAGGCGGCCTACTTCAGCCTCGGCACCACCCGCGCCACCCTTGCCTACTCCCTGTCGCCCTGGGGTACCGCCTCGCTGCGCTACTCGTGGGAGGACCGCAGCGGCTTCAGGCGCGAGGAGTTCTGGGGCGCGGAGGTCCAGGTCCTGCCGACCCGGCGGCTCGCCGTCACCGTCTTCGGCGGCAGCGACCCCGGCGGCCTCGTCTGCGCCGGCGGCCAGTGCCGCATCGAGCCCCGCTTCAAGGGCGTCAAGGGAAACCTCACCTGGAGATTCTGATGTCGATGACCCACCGAACCGACCAATCCCGAGCTTTAACCACGGCCGCCCTCGCCCTGTGCCTGGCAGCCGCCGCCGCCGTGCCGGCCGGCGCCGCCCAGCGGGTGGTCCTCGGGGAGTACTTCACCAACCTCTATTGAACGTCCTGCGCGACCACGGGGCCCGTGGTCGAGCAGCTCGCCGTCGACTACCCGGACCGCTTCGCGCCGATCACCTCCCACGTCAACGGCGACCCCTACGCGATCCCGTGGGCCCAGACCCGGCTCGACAGCTTCTACGGCCTCGCCTCGGCGGTGCCCACCTTCGTGGTCGACGGCGCCTGGATCTGCCAGGCGAGCGAGTACCGCTACTGGGTCGAGCAGCAGCTCGGCGTGCCCACCGACGTGACCCTCGAGCTCAGCGGCAGCCCGGTCCAGGGCAGCACCTGGGACGTCACCGCACGGGTCTGCGTCGAGAGCGGCCCGAGCCGGCCGCTTCGGATCCACACCGCGGCGACCCTCGACGGCTACCCGAACCCGCCCCGTTACACCACCAACAACCTCATGCAGGACGTGCTCTCCAGCGACGTCTCCCTCGGCGCCGGCGACTGCGCCAACATCACCACCCGCCTCACCTTCGACGGCCAGAGCGCCACCAACACCTCGGCCATCGTGATCGTGGCCTGGGCCGAGAAGCCGTCCGCCAGCGGCCCGACCCAGGTCTACCAGGCGGCGGTCATGCGCTGGCCATTCCCGGCCGGCAGCCAGCTCGCGGCCATCGACGTCGCCCCGTCCGAGGTCGCCCTCGAGGTCGGCGAGTCGGTCCAGCTCAGCGCCTCGGGCCGCGACCAGTTCGGCGATCCGTTCCCCCTGGCCAACCCGATCTGGAGCCAGGGGACCGGCTCCGGCGCCGGGACCTTCGACCCGACCACCGGCGCCACCACCACGTTCACCGCCACGCTTCCCGGAGTCCGGCCGCTGGTGTGCAGCGACGGCGGGGTGTCCGGCGCCGCGGTGGCCACCATTACCGAGGCCCCGGTCCTCACCGCCATCGTCGTCGATCCGTCCTCGGTGGAGGTCGCGGTCGGCGGCGAGGTCAGCTTCACCGCCGAGGGCCTCGACCAGCTCGGCGAGCCCTTCCCGTTGGCCGGGCCCGCCTGGAGCGTGAGCGGCGTCGGTGGCGGCACCTTCGACCCAACCACCGGCACCGCCACCGTCTTCACGGCCAGCGCCGCCGGGGCCGCGCTGGTCACCGCCACCGAGGACGGGGTCACGGGCGCGGCCGCGGTCGAGGTCACCGGCGAGCCGCCCGCCCTCGCCGCGATCACCGTCACCCCGGCCACCGCCACCGTGCGGGTCGGCGCCACCCTCGAGCTCAGCGCCGCTGGCACCGACCAGTACGGCGAGCCCGTCGCCCTCGCTGACCCGACCTGGCGGGTCGAGGGCACCGGCGGCGGCACCTTCGACCCCACCAGCGGTGCGACCACGACCTTCACGGCCACCGCCGCCGGCGCCGCCCAGCTCATCTGCGCCGCCGACGGCGTCGAGGGCTCGGCCGCCGTCACCATCACCGCCGCCGGCCTGCCGGCGCCGCGCAAGCCAAGCAAGCGGGTGGTGCCGTGAGCCGGCGGTCCACCATCAGGGCCCGGCACCACGTCGAGCTCGCTTTGCCTGCCCATTTCGTACAGGAATCCCCTAACTGGCGGCGAACGCCCAAACAGCTCGGAGGAAGGAGAACAGATATGCGTCATCACGCAGTCGTGCGAAGCATCATCGTCCTGGCCGCGGTCGCGCTGGCCGCGAGCAGCGTCATCGGAGCGGAACGAACGGTCGTGGTGGAGCACTTCACCGCGACCTGGTGACCCGCCTGCCAGACCGCGGGTCCCGTGGTCAGCAGCATGATCGACAGCTACCCCCACACCCTGGCGTTGCTCGAGATCCACGACGGTGACGCCTACGAGGTGCCGTGGGGAACCCAGCGCGACGCCTTCTACCAGGCCGCCTGGACGCCCTTCAACTGCCAGGACGGGCTCGACGACGCCTGGCCGATCACCACCTACGAGTCCAAGTTCCTCGCCCGCCAAGCGGTCCCCACCGACGTCACCATCGACGTCCTGGTCTTCGGAGGCGGGGTGGCGCGCGACGTGTTCGCAACGGTGTGCATCGAGCCCGGTGGGGTCGGGAAGACCATGGACATCTTCATGGCCCAGGTCCTCGATCACTACGGGCCGGCGAACTTCGACCGCAACAAGGTCCGCGACGGCAGCGACGGCGTCGAGATCACCCTGGCGGCGGGCGAGTGCGCGGTGGTCGCCGAGAGCTTCGTTCTCGACACGGTCAGCCAGGCGGACCCCGACAACGTCAAGTACTTCGCCTGGGCCCAGGACCCCGTCCTGGTGTACGACCCGCAGGTCCAGTACATCAGCGGCACTTGGTACGGCGCCTGGTTCGGGGAGATCTACCAGGGCGGCAAGGCGGTAACGCCCTTCGAGGGGATCTTCTACGACGACTTCGAGGACGGCACCACCGCCGCATGGAGCCTCGCCGTACCCTGAGACCGCGCTTGGACCGACCCCCAACGCCCCCGCTTCGGCGGGGGCGTTTCTTCCGGACCCGGAACCGGAACCGGTCGGAGGCGGGAGGCCGGCGCTCTCCGTCACGCGACGGGCGATTGTCATCGAAAGGGAGAGGGAGAGGTTGACGCCCGCAGCGGCGCGGGCGACTGTTCACTGCCGCTGCCACTGTCACTGTCACTGATCACCTGACTCGACAGAACCCGACAGCCCGGAAGGACGTAGACTCTGACAGGCCGGCGCGGCCGCGGAACACACCGCGATCGGGACCGGTTTCCCCGACGACGACGAAGGAGGAGTTTCATGACACGACGAGCTTGGGTCGCGCTCGCGACCGCTGCGTTCCTCTCGGCAACGGCGTGGGCGGCCGACGGCGGCACCCGCCTGCTGCGCTTCCCCGACATCCACGGCGACACCGTGGTCTTCAGCTACGGCGGCGACCTGTGGTCGGCCCCCGCCGACGGCGGCACCGCCCGCCGCCTCACCGCCCACCCCGGCCAGGAGGTGTTCCCGCGCTTCTCGCCCGACGGGCGCTGGATCGCTTTCACCGGCCAGTACGACGGCGACGAGCAGGTCTACGTGATGCCGGCCGACGGCGGCGAGCCCCGGCGGCTGACCTGGTACCCGGCCGCGGGCCCGCTGCCGCCGCGCTGGGGCTACGACCACCAGGTCTTCGGCTGGACCCGCGACGGCTCCGCCGTGCTCTTCCGCTCCCTGCGCGACGCCGGCGGCGACGTCGACGGCCGGCTCTACACCGTGCCCGTCGGGGGCGGCCTGCCGACCGCCCTGCCGATGCCCAACTCGGGCGCCGGCGACCTCTCGCCGGACGGCGAGCGCGTGGTCTACTCTCCCCTGTTCCGCGACTTCCGGCACTGGAAGCGCTACCAGGGCGGCTGGGCCCAGGATCTGTGGATCTTCGACCTGGCGAGCGCCGAAATCGCGCCGCTGGCCCACAGCCCGCGCACCGAGCGCGACCCGATGTGGATCGGCGACGCGGTCTACTTCGTCTCCGACCGGGACGACCGGCTCAACCTGTTCGTGGCCGACCCGGCCGGGGGCGAGGTCGAGCAGCTCACCTTCCACGACCCGTGGGACGTCCGCTGGCCGGCCACCGACCACGTCGGCCGCATCGTCTACGAGCTCGACGGCCGGCTGCGGGTCTTCGACGTGGCGAGCCGCGACGACCGGGCCATCGAGATCGCGGTCCCCGACGACGGCCTGTGGAAGCGCGAGCGCCGGATCAAGGTCGCCGACCTCGTCGAGGGCTTCGGCCTCTCGCCCAAGGGCGAGCGCGCCCTGTTCACCGCCCGCGGCGAGGTCTTCTCGGCCCCGGTGGAGAGCGGCCGCACCCGCAACCTGACCCGCTCCTCGGGGGCCCGCGACCGCGACGCCCAGTGGTCGCCGGACGGCCGCACCATCGCCTACATCTCCGACGCCTCGGGCGAGGACGAGGTCTGGCTGGTCGACCAGGACGGCGGCGAGCCGGCGCGGCAGCTGACCTCGGGGCACCGGGCCCGGCTGACCGGTCTGACCTGGTCGCCGGATGCGAAGCGGATCGCGGTCACCGACGTCTTCGGCCGGCTGTTCGTGGTGACGGTGGCCGACGGCAGCGAGACCGAGGTCGCCGACGACATCCTGGGTCGGATCGGCGACGCCGCCTGGTCGCCCGACAGCGGCCACCTCGCCGTCAGCCTCAACAACGAGGCCGGGGTGCGGCGGATCCACATCTGGAGCGCCGCCTCGGGCGAGCTGCGCCAGGTGACCTCGGACCTGCACAGCGCCTCGGACCCGGCCTGGGGCCCCGACGGCGACTACCTGTTCTACATCTCGGAGCGCTCCTACGCCCCCCAGATCTCGAACCTGGAGTGGGACTACGCCGGCAACCGCCGCGACAACATCTTCGCCCTGGCCCTGCGCGCGGACGTGAAGCCGCTGTTCCCGCCGGAGAGCGACGAGGTCGAGGTCGGCGACGACGGCGAGACCAAGGACGAGGACGCCGACAAACCCGACAAGAAGAAGAAGGACGGCAAGGGCGACGACGGTGAGGACGACGCGAAGAAGGAGGCGCCGAAGCCCGTCGTCATCGACTTCGACGGCCTGGGCGCGCGGGTCATGCGGGTGCCGGTGCCCAACGGCAACTACGGCGGCCTGGCGGCCGTCGAGGGCCACCTGCTGTGGGCGAGCTTCGACGCCTTCGTCTACGGCGGCGACTTCAACCGCGACGCCAAGCTGGAGGTCTTCTCCCTCGAGGACCGGGAGGTCTCGGTCCTCGCCTCGGGCATCCGGGGCGCGTCCCTGTCCGCCGACGGCTCCAAGGTCCTGGTGCAGGCCGGCGGTGCCTACAAGCTCTACGACGTCGGCACGAGCGGCGGCGAGCCGAAATCCGTCGCCACCTCCGACCTGGAGATGAGCCTCGACCCGCCCGCCGAGTGGCGCCAGATCTACGACGAGACCTGGCGCATCTTCCGCGACCTGTTCTACGTGGAGAACATGCACGGCTACGACTGGCAGTCCCTGGGCGAGCGCTACCGCGCGCTGCTCGACCACGTCGCCCACCGCTCCGACCTCAACTACGTGCTCACCGAGATGGTGGCCGAGCTCAACGCCGGCCACACCTACCTCGGCGGCGGCGATTTCGAGATCCCGAAGCGGCCGGTGGTCGGCCTGCCGGGCGCCCGCTTCGAGCTCGACGAGGCGTCCGGCCGCTACCGGCTGGCCGCCATCTTCCCCGGCCACAACGAGGAGGAGCAGTACCGCTCGCCGCTGACCGAGGTCGGGGTCGACGCCGGAGTCGGCGACTACGTCCTGGCGATCGACGGCCGCGAGCTCTCGGGCTCCGACAACCCCTACCGGCTGCTGCAGCACCTCGACGCCCCGGTCACCCTGACCGTCAACGACGGCCCGAGCCTCGAGGGCGCGCGCGAGGTCACCTACACCCCGCGGCGCTCGGAGAGCCCGCTGCTGTACCTGGCCTGGGTGCTTCGCAACCACCAGCGGGTGACCGAGCTCAGCGACGGCCGCCTCGGCTACCTCCACGTCCCCGACATGGGCCCCGACGGCCTCGCCGAGTTCATCAAGTGGTACTACCCGCAGCTGCGCAAGCAGGGCTTGGTGGTCGACGTGCGCAGCAACGGCGGCGGCAACGTCTCGGCGATGCTGCTCGAGCGCCTCGGCCGGACCATCATGGGCACCCGCTTCGGCCGCACCTCCGAAATTCCCGGCACCTACCCGGGCACGGTCTTCCTCGGGCCCATGGCCTGCCTGATCAGCGAGACCTCGGCCTCCGACGGGGACATCTTCCCGCACTACTTCCGCCAGGCCGGCCTCGGGCCCCTGATCGGCCGGCGGACCTGGGGCGGCGTGGTCGGCGGCGGCTTCATGCCCCTGATCGACGGCGGCACCGTCTTCGTGCCCACCAACGCCACCAACAACCTGGCCGGCGACTACATCATCGAGGGCCGGGGCGTCGAGCCCGACATCGAGGTGGCCAACGAGCCGGCGGCGGTGCTCGCCGGCCGCGACCCGCAGCTCGAGCGCGCCGTGACCGAGCTCCTGGCCGCCATCGAGGCCGAGCCCGTCGGCCTGCCCGAGCGGCCCGCCGACCCGGTCAAGACCCCCGGCGCCCGCTGAGCCTTTCCGAAACCGCACCCCACCGCCCCGGAGGCCCTCGCCTCCGGGGCTTTTCCTCGTCCCGAGTCCGCGTCCGCGTCCGCGTCCGTGCCCGACGGACAGTGGCAGTGGCAGCAATTCGTCGGACGAATTGTGGCGGCGCGTCGGACGCGCCGACCGGTCCGAGGGCGCTTCTGAGTCGATCCCACTCCAGAACCGGGTCCGGGCCCGGCTCGGGCTGCAGCGCGCCCGAGCCGGGGGGAGGGTGTAAAAACCTCCCCTACGAGAGGTTGCCGGATCGCCGCGTGATGGCCGGGTCCGGGTTCGGGTCCGGGTCCGGGTCCGGTCGCTGTCGCTGGCTGCTGAAGCTGAACGCTGCCGCTGCTTGCTGCCCCTGATTTCTGCCGCTGCCGCTGACCCCCGCGCGGCCCGCCGGCATGGTCACCTCCGGGTCGTTCCGAGCGGCGACTGGCGGAGAGGGCCATGAACGACCCGGAGGCGACCATGCACGACACGCGATCCGGCCACGAGCTCACCGCCCACCGCACGGCCGTCGAGGCCGCGGGCATCGCCCGGCAATTCGTCGGACGAATTGCTGCGGCGCGTCGGACGCGCCGACCTGCCCGGGAGCGCAGCCGAGTCGATCCCGATCCCGTTTTCGATCAGGCCCGGGTCAGTGGCAGTGGCAACCGCAGTGAACAGTCGCCCGCGCCGCTGCGGCCGTCAACTCGCTCCCGAACCGGGTCCGGGTCCGGTTGCGGTGCGCTGCGCGCGCTTCGACCCGGCTGGCAGGCTGAAAGCCGACGGATCCGCGCCACCCGCCGCGGCTCAGCCGCCTGCGGTCGGCAGCTCGAGGGGCGGCCTGCCCGCGGCGGCACGGATCCGGTTGAGGGCGCGCCCCACCGAGGGCACCCGGACGAGGCGCCGCTCGAGGGTGAACTTGCCGGGAAAGTTGGTGAGGGCGAGACCCATGAGGATGGTCAGCAGGCCCTGACCGGGCAGCACCAGCATGGCGACCCCGGCGGCGATGAGGGCGACGCCGGCCAGGTTCTTGAGCACCATGACCGCGGCCCACGCCACCGGGTGGCGCCGCAGCTTGCCCAGCGGGTCGCGGCGCTCGCGCACGAAGTAATCCGGCGGCAGCGAGATCACCACCAGCGGGAAGACCACCAGCGACAGCACGAACATCGCCAGGGAGGCCGCGCCCAGGACCTGGAACAGCACCGCGTGGTCGCGGACCCATGCCATCACCGCCGCCATGCACCCTCCTCGTCGGCTCCTTCACCCCCGGCCGCCGGACGGTTCGCCCTCCGGTCCGGCACACTCTATCCTGGAATGCGCGCCCAGACGCCGCGCTCACCCTGCGCCCGGTCGGCGCCGGCACCGCCTCGGCCCTGGTGGGGAGGGTCCGGAAGCGGTCGAGGAGCGGCTCGGGGGGTGGTCAGCTCCGGGCGGCAGGCGAGGTTGAGGACGACGAGATGCACGATTCGAGCCCCGGCCGGGTCACGGCGGCCCGGCCGCGGCCGACGGCTGGCCGCGATCCCCGATCCGCCCGCTCTCCAGGTACGACGGCTCGGCGTGGACGGCGGCGAGGTCGTGCCCTTCGCCGTCCAGGTTGCGGGCGGCGAGGATGCCGGTGAGCATGGAGTGGTCCTGGTTGTTGTAGCGGTGGCGGCCGTTGCGCCCCACCGACTGGAGCCCGCGCAGCCCGTCCAGGTGCTCCCAGATGGTGTCGAGCCTGCGGTCGTAGCCGTCGTCGTACACCGGGTAGGCGCGGGCTTGACGGAAGACCACGCCTGCCAGCACGTCCGCCGGCTCGGCGAGGCCGAGGCGGGCGAGCTCGGCCGTCGCCAGGGACACCAGGTCGTCGTCGGTGCGCGACCAGAGCTCGTCGCCGGCGTCGCAGAAGTACTCGAGGCCGAGGTTGGTGGTCGCCGGGTCCGCGCACATCTCGGCGCTCCAGCTCTTGAAGTTCTGGATCCGGCCGACCCGGAGCTCGGGGTCGTGGACGTAGATCCACTGGTCGGCGAAGAGCTCGGCGCGGGCCACGATCAGGCCGACCACGAGCATGCCCCGGTACCGCAGACCGGCGGCTGCCGCCCGCACCGCCGCCGGCGGCTCGGGCCTCAGGGCCGCGACCAGCTCGGACACCGGCATGCTCGAGATGACCTCGCGGCACGCCACGCGCTCGCTGCCGTGCCGGCCGTCGACCACGACCCCGCTGACGGACCCACCGGCGGCGTTCACGGCGACCACCGGGGCGCGCAGCCGGACCTCGCCGCCGCCGTCCACCACCAGGTCCCGGACGCGTTCCCACATCATGCCCGGCCCCAGCCGGGGGTACAGGAACTCGCCGATGAGCGAGTCCCGATCGTGGTTGCCGAACAGGGCGTGGCTCGCGGCGGTGGCCAGGGACAGGCTGCGGATCCGCTGCGCCGCCCAGTCGGCGCGGATGGCCGAGCAGGGCAGGCCCCAGACCTTTTCGGTGTAGGACTTGAAGAAGGTCTCGTAGAGGCGGCGGCCGAAGCGCTGGACCACCCAGTCCTCGAAGGTGGCGGCCGGACGCCGCGGCCTCAGCTGGGCGAGGAGGTAGCTCGCCGCCATGCGACAGCTCTCCAGGATGCCGTTGGACCGCAGGGCGTCCAGGGGCTCCAGGGGGTAGCTGAAGAAGCGGCCATTGCTGGCGATCCGCGACCGCCGGCGGACCCTGAGCAGGTCCGGGCCGAGGACCCGGCGCCAGAGCGCCTCGATCTCGGGGTCCGACGTGTAGAACCGGTGGCCGCCGATGTCGAAGCGGTGGCCGCGCCAGCACTCCGTGCGGGCGATCCCGCCCACCGTCCGGGAGGCCTCGAGCACCAGCGGCCGCCGACCGCGACGGACCAGCTCGAGGGCCGCCGACAGCCCGGCCGGACCGGCGCCGATCACCACCACGGGGGCCGATCCCCGGTCTCGACCTGCGGTCACGACGTCTCCCGCCCGGCTCGCAGCCACTCCACGAGCCGGCGCTCCGCCGCGAGCCCGTACTCGTGGTGCGACACACGCCAGCGGGCGAGGGCGCGCAGCGGACGGCGCAGGGAACCGCCGTGGGGCGCGAACGCGAGGCGGTGGTAGAACCGATAGCCCTCCACCAGGCGTCGCAGCTTCGGCTCGAGAAACGCACTGGTGCCGTTCACGTAGTCGAAGTCGCACCACTGGTCGAGGCTGGTCGGGACGCCGCCGGAGCCGGCGACGAGATCGTCCCACAGCTCGCCCCCGGGGGTCGGCTGGTAGGCGAAGATCGAGACCCGGAAGGCGGGGCTCATGGCGGCCAGCCGCGAGGCCATGTCGAGAGACGCCATCACGCTCTCCTCGGGCTCGTCCGGGAACCCGACGATGATCCCGACGGCAGCGCCGATTCCGTGGCGCAGGAGCGCCTCGGCGGTGGCGAGGACGTCGTCGACGGTGATGTCCTTGCGGATCCGGCGCAGGGTCTCGGGCGAGCCGGACTCGACCCCCAGGACCACCTCCCGCAACCCGGCCCGCCGGCACAGTGCAGCCACCTCATCGGGCAGCCGCCGACCCTGGTCGGCGCGCAGCGTCGCGGTCCAGGTGAAGCCCATGCCCGCTTCGAGAAGCCCCTCGGCGATGGCCTCGACCCGCTTGCGGCTGGTGAAGAAGGTCTCGTCCTGGAACGACAGGTCCGTGAAGCCGTGGCGGCGGTGCAGCGCGGTCAGCTCGTCGATCACCCGCGCCGGCTCGAGGCCGGTCCAGGCGCGGCCGAAGACCGCCGGGTCGGCACAGAAGCCGCAGCGGAACCGGCAGCCCTGGGAGGTGACGTAGTCGAGCTGCCGCCGGCCTTTGGCCCGGAAAGTGGCCTCCACGTCGATGAGGTGGTAGTCGTGGGCGGGGAAACCGTTGAGGTCCTGCAGGGGGCGCGGCGGGTTGGCCACGGCCTCGCCGGCGAGCCCCCCCGTCCAGCAACCGGCCACGCCGTCGAGGTCGTGGCCCGCTGCGAGCCGGTCGACGATCTCGACGAAGGTCACCTCTCCCTGGCCCACCACCGCCGCGCTGGCGCCGCCCTCCTCGACGCACGAAGCCGGGAACAGGGACGGGTGCCAACCGCCCCAGATCACCGGCAGGTCGGGCCGGCGGCGGCGGGCACGACGGACGATCGCCGCCGCCGCCGCCAGAGGTCGCCCCGTGAGAACGGTGATCCCCAGGCAGAGGGCGCCGTCGAGCTCGGCGAGCAGCCGCTCCTCGGTCTCGAAACGACCGTCGACGATCACGACGTCGACGCGCGCCCGGTCGAGGGCCGAGCCGACCGCCAGCAGGGCCAGGGGCATGGTCCAGAAGACCGTCGGGGGGTTGTAGAGCACGACTTTGGGCCGCATGGCGGCGGCCATCATAGCAACGTCGAGAACCGATCTCGCCTGACGACGGAGGCCCTCGGGAACGCGCGGGATAGAATGGCCGCCGAGCCGTGACGACGATCGAACCCGATCACCGCGCCGGCGGAGCGATCCGGTGACCCGTGTCCTGTGGCGGGTGGTCCAGAGGCTGCGCTTCGGGCTCTGGCAGCACCGGCGTCACGACCGGCTGGTGCTCGAGCACGGGCTCGGCTTCCCCATGGTGGTGCTGCCCGGCGTCTTCAATCCGACCCTTTTTCTGACCACCGGGGTCCTGGTCCGGCACCTCGGCGAGCACCCGCTGCCCGCCGGCTGCTCGGTGCTCGATGTGGGGACAGGATCCGGCGCGCTGGCGGTGGCCGCGGCGCGCACCGCCGGCCGGGTGGTGGCGGTGGACGTCAACCGTGAGGCGGTCCGCTGTGCCCGCCTCAACCTGGTGCTCAACCGGGTCGACGACCGAGCCGAGGTCCGCCACGGCGACATCTTCGACGCCGTCGCCGGCGAGCGCTTCGACCGCGTTCTGTGCAACCCGCCGTTCTACCGCGGCACGCCGAGCACCGACCTCGAGCGCGCCTTCTACGCCGACGACTTCGCCGAACGCTTCGCGGCCAGGCTGCCCGAGCACCTCGCCGGCGATGGTTGCGCCCTGGTCGTTCTGGGCTCCGATGGCGACGAGGCGGGATTCCTCGGCGCCTTCGAGGCCGCTTCCCTGGCTGTCGAGGAGGTCGCCCGGACGAAGCGGTTCGGCGAGCGGATCAGGGTCCACCGGCTGTCGGCTCCGCGGTGACGGACTACCTGGATCTCGAGGCCGCGCTGGCCACCTCCTTCGTCCATCCGGGCGGCGTGAGGCTGTGCCTGGTCACTCCAGGCTTCAGCGCCTCCGAGAGCGACTGGTGCATCCCCGCCCTCCACCACCTGGTGCGCCGGCTCTCGGAGGAGCACGAGGTCACGGTGCTCGCCCTGCGCCACCCGCCGCGCCGCGAGCCCTTCGCCTTCTTCGGCGCGCGGGTGCTGACCCTCGGCGCCGGCCGCCGCACCGGGGTCGCGCGCGTGGCCATGCTGGCCCGAGCACTGGCCGCCGTGCGCAGGGTGCACCGCCGGCGACCGCTCGACGCCGTCCACGGGCTGTGGGCGGACGAGGCGGGGCTGGTCGCCGCCGCCTCGGGCCGCCTCCTCGGCGTCCGGTCGGTGGTGTCGGTGATGGGGGGCGAGCTGGTCGGCCTGCCCGACATCGGCTACGGCGTCCAGCTCGGCCGCACCGGCAGGGGGCTGGTCCGGCGCAGCCTGGCGACGGCCGACGCGGTCACCGTCGGCTCGCGGGCACTGGCAGGGCCGGCACGGGCGCTGCGCGCCGGCGGGCCGGTCGACCTGGCGCCCCTGGGCGTCGACACCGTCATGTTCCGGCCCGACGGCGAGCGGGCGGACCTCGAGGGCGGCCCGTGCCTGCTCCAGGTGGCGTCCCTGACCCCGGTCAAGGGGCAGGCGCTGCTGCTCGACGCGGTCGCCCGGGTGGTCGCGCGCCACCCGTCGGCCCACCTCCACCTGGTGGGCGACGGGCCTCTGGCTGGCGACCTCGCCGACCGCGCCGCGGAGCTCGGCATCGCCGGCCGGGTCCGCTTCCACCGTCACGTGGCGCACCACCGGCTGCCGCCCCTGTACCGAGCCGCCGACCTCCACGTGGTGAGCTCGCGCTTCGAGAGCCAGGGGATGGCGGTGCTCGAGGCCGCCGCCTGCGGCACCGCGAGCGTCGGCACGGCGGTCGGGGTCCTGCCGGAGCTCGAGGAGCATGGCGCCGCGCTCACGGTGACGCCGAACGATCCCGAGGCCCTCGCGGCGGCCTTGGAGATCCTGGTTTCCGAGCGCGATCGGGTTCGCACCATGGGCGACCGCGCGGCCGAGCTGGTGCGCCGCGAGCTCGACCTGGAGGGCTGCGTCCGCCGCCTCGTCGAGCTCTACCTCGGCGGCGACCCGGGTCGGTCCCGGCCTCCGTCCGGTTGCTGAGCCCCCCCCTCCGGATCGAGCCACAGGGTGCAGACGCAGTGCCGGCAGATCGGGTCGCGGCGAACGTCGAGGCCGCGGCGGAAGGCCACGGCGGCCTCGCCGAGCAGGACGGTGTCGAGGGGCCCGTCGGCGAGGGTGCCCAGCGGCCGGTGGAAGAAGCACGGACGGACCGTGCCGTCGGCCTCCACCACCGCCGACACCCAGGGTGCGTTGCAGTGGCGCGGCTCGGGCGCGAGGTCGCCGTTGACGCTCGCGAAGTGGCGCGCCAGCCCGCGCAGCTTGGCCGGCGACTCCGCGACGAAGCCCGCGGAGAAGCGCGAGGCGTGGTCCCGGATGACCTCCTCGACGATCGTCGCGAGCTCGGCCGCCTCGTCGCGGTCGAGGCCGACCTCGGCGGTCCGCCCGTCGCCGTGGCCGCCGGCCCGGTTGAAGGCCTCGGTCGTGGTGTCGACGGCGAGAAAGGAGATCCCGTCGAGGCCGATCCCGGCCGCAGCCTCGACGGTCGCTCCGAGGCACCGGAAGTTGCGCTTCTGGACCACGGACCTGGCGGTGATGCGGAAGCCACCGTCCAGGCGGCGCAGGGCCGCCACACCGGCCGCCATGCGATCGAAGGCCCCCGGCACCCGCCGGACGGCGTCATGGATCTCCGACGGGCCGTCGAGGGACACAATCACCTCGTCGCACCAGCGCACCACGTCGGCGGCCTGCTCCTCGAGCAGCAGCCCGGTCGTCAGCAGGGAGATGTCGAGACCCAGCGGCTCGAGGACAGCGCACAGGCGCCACAGGCCGGGGTGCAGGAGCGGCTCGCCGCCGGACAGCGCCAGACGACGTACGCCGAGGCGCCGGAGCGCGTCCAGGTGGGGCGCGAGCTCGGCCTCGGCGAGCTCGCACCCGTCGCCGCCGGCCCGCCAGATGTCGCACATCACGCAGCGGCAGTTGCAGCCGCCGTGGGGGAAGAGCACCAGCACCGGGATCTCGCCCGGCCGCTCCGGGAGGGCCGGCGAGGCGCTTCCCGTCCGGCGGGCGAGGGCCCCGACGAGGCGCCCCGGGACGCGCAGGGCGCGTCGCAGCAGCTCGCCACCGCCCGCCACGCTCAGAACCCCGCCGTCTCGGGCCGGCGGTAGGCCACCAGCCGCTGCAGGGCCGCCAGCTCGAAGGGCCAGCGGTAGAACCGGCCGTGCCAGCGCCAGGCCGAGAGGGCTCGCAGCAGCGCCCGCTTGGGCCCGGTGAGGGAGGCCATGGTGGTGGTCGGGTAGTAGGCGTTGACCACCCGCTCGAAGTCGCGGATGCGGTCGCTCAGGTCCGGCTCGAGCCAGCTCATCCGGCGGCCCCGGCGCTCGGCGAAGTCGAGCCAGTCGCGGCGCAGCCACTCGTCGAGGGTGTCCGGGAAGGCGAAGCCGGCGGCCTCGGCCCCGTCCAGGAGCTCGCCGGCGACGGGCACCGGCGTGTACAGGTAGAGGATGATCTCGGTGGCGGCGTTGGCGGCCTTGACCCGGCGGATGAGCTCGAAGGTCCGCGCCGCGTCCTCCTCGGGGTCGGGCGGGTTGCCGAGCACGAAGCTGAGCTCCGGCACGATCCCCCGGGCGCCCATGAGGCGGACCAGCTCGAGGGTGTGCTCGGGGGTCAGGCGGCCGCCCTTGTCCATCCGCGCCAGGGTCTCGGCCGAGCCCGACTCGGCGCCCATGAAGACCATCCTGAGGCCGCTGTCGCCCAGCGCCCGCCAGGTCGCGTCGGCGAAGCCGAGCATGGTGTCGACCCGGCCCTCGCCCCACCACGCCATGCCCAGAGGGGCGACCCGCTCGGCGACCTCCGCCGCCCGGCCCTCGTCGACGAAGAAGTTGTTGTCGGCGAGCTCGACGGCGTCGACCCCCCAGCGCCGCCGGTAGTCGGCGAAGGTCCGCGCCACCCGCTCGGCCGACTGGGCCAGCCAGCGGCCCCCGGTCATGGTCACCACCGAGCAGAAGTTGCAGGAGAAGGGGCAGCCGTAGGAGGTGTGGGCAGCGACGGTGGCGCGCCCCAGGAAGGTCGGCCGCAGGTAGCGCGCCATGTCGACCCGCTGGTAGCGCCACTCGGGCAGCTCGTCGGGGTCGGGCACCCCAGCGGGGGCGCCGGTGCGGGGCTCGCCGCCGTCGCGCCAGGCCAGCCCGGCGACGGCGTCGAGGCCGGGCGAGCCGGTCTCCAGGCTTGAGATGAGCTCGGCGAAGGCGCGCTCGCCGTGGCCCCTCACCACGTAGTCGACCGCCTGCGAGCGCAGGCAGACGTCCCAGTGCTGGCTCGGGAAGGCGCCGCCCCAGACCACCGTCAGGGCCGGGTGCCGGCGCCTGAGCTCGCGGCACAGGGGCGCCGCGGCGGCGAGCTGCGGGCCCGGCATGACGGTGACCCCGAGCACCGTGTCACGGGCGCGGCCGGCGATCAGGCCGTCGAGAGCGGCGAGGGGGTCCGGCTCGAGGTTGCCGTCGACGATGGCGACCTCACGCCCCTCGTCGAGGACCGCGTCGAGGGCGAGCAGCGACATGGGCAGCACCGGCTTGCGGCCGGCCGACGACGGCGGGTTGTAGAGCACCACCCTCACGGCGCCGCCTCCCGGCCCGCGCCGGCCTCGCGCTCGTGCCGGCTCAGCCACATCCCGAGCCGGCCGCGGCCCGCGGCCAGGAGCATCCGGGCCAGCCGAGGCACGTCGCGCGAGCCCCGCCGCCAGGCGAGGGCCAGGTTGACCTCGTTGACCAGCCAGCGGCCGGCGTGGTCGTAGTAGCGGCGGGACCGCCGGCCGGCGATCCGCAGGTCGCGGTCGGTGCGCTCGGCCCAGGGCCGGTCGGCGCGGATCCGACCGCGCACCCGGTCGAAGTACTCGGTGCCCCGGATCGGGTAGGCGACGGTGGTGAGGAAGACGTCAGGGGCGGCCCGCTTGAGGTGGTCGACGGTGGCGGCCAGGTCGCGCTCCTCCTCGCCGTCGTAGCCGAGCATCAGGAACATCCCGACCTCGATGCCGCGGTCCTGGAGCAGGGCGGTCTTGGCGCGGATGTCCTCGACCGTCGCGAGCCGCCCCATGGCGTCGAGGACCCGCTGCGAGCCGCTCTCCGAGCCGATCCAGAGCCGGGCGCAGCCCATGTCGGCGAGGGCGTCCGCGACCCGGTCGTCGATCCGGTCGGCGCGGCTGATGCACTCGAAGGGGACCCGGACGCCGCGCCGTCCGAGCTCGGCGGCGTAGGCGACGGTCCACGGCCGGTTGTGGGTGAAGACGTCGTCGGCGTACCACAGGCGCTCGGGCGCCCAGCGGTCGAGGATGTGCTCGACCTCGTCGGCGACCTCGGCGACCTCGCGCCGGCGGTGGCTGCGCCCGAAGACACCGTGCGAGCACCAGGTGCAGGTGAAGGGGCAGCCGCGGGAGGTGACCAGGGACACCGAGGCGAAGCCGTGGTGGTCCCGCCACGCGCTCAGGTAGCGGTTCATGTCGACGGCGTCGCGGTCGGGCCACGGCAGGCTGGACAGGGGCCGGACCTGCGGCCGGGGCGGCGTCGTCCTCGGCCGCCCGCCGTCGTCGAGGTAGCTGATCCCGGCGACGGCCTCGAGCCGCTGCCGTCCGTGCACCGGCAGGTGTCGGCACAGCTCCTCGAGAGTCGCCTCGCCCTCGCCGACCACCACCACGTCGGCCCCCGCCCACAGGTAGTCGGCCGCGTTGGGCTCAGCCTCCGGCCCGCCGAGCACGACCCACGCGCCGGCCTCCCGGCTGACGGCGATCATGCGCAGCACCGCGGCCCGGGTCATGAGGTTCGTGGCCAGGCCGACCACCGCCGGGCGGGCCTCCGCCAGACGGTTTCGGAAGCCGTCGACGGAGCCGAAGGTGGTGTCGTAGACCTCGACCGCGGCGCCGGCCGCCTTCAGGGCGGACGACAGGTAGAGCAGGCCCAGGGGCGGGTACGGCATCATGACGTCGCGCTCGTGCTCGTCGTCGGCGAGGCAGTAGCCGTGGGACAGCAGGAGGTCGACCCCGGCGCGGCCGCTGGGCGTCACCACGCGATCACTCCGGCTGCGGCGACGGGCGCGCCGCCTCGGCGTGGCTCATCCCGGGCGGCAGCGGGCCGATGCCGTCGTGGGGCGACCGGGCCAGCCGGTCGAGCCGGCGCCGCTCCACGGGCAGCCGCGCCCAGCGCGCCGCCACGCCGGCCGCCTGGGCGGCGTGCCGCGGCCGAAGCCGCCACGGCCGGGCCGCCAGCCGCAGCAGCTCCCGCCCCCGCAGCCGGGCCCGCAGCTCGGTGTGGAGCACGGTGTGGAGCTGGCGGTAGAAGTCGGTGGTGAAGGGGCCCCGGTACATCATGGCGAGGTCGTCGGAGTCGACCCAGTGGTCCTTGGCGCCGAGGGAGGACCGGACCCGCTCGTAGAAGGGGGTCCCCGGCAGCGGGTAGGAGACCGACATGCCGACGTCGTCGGGCCGGCAGTCGCGGATCATCCGCAGGGTCGCCTCCACGTCCTCCCGGGTCTCGCCCGGGTAGCCGAACTGCACGAAGAAGGCCGCCCGGATGCCGGCCGCCCGCAGCCCGCGGGTGGCGTCGGCGATCTGCTGGACCGTGGTGCCCTTCTCCATGGCGTCGAGGATCTTCTGGGACCCCGACTCGGCACCCATCCACACCACCTCGCAGCCGGCCCGCGCCAGGGCGGCGACGGTGCCCTCGCGGAGCATGAGGTCCGGGCGGGACAGGCACTTGAAGGGGGTGCGCAGCCCCCGGGCCTCGACCAGCCGGGCGAAGTCGTCGAGCCAGCCGGGCTCGAGGCCGAAGATGTCGTCCATGAACCAGAGGTGCTCGGCGCCGTGGCCGCGGACCAGCACCTCGAGCTCGTCGACCACCGCCCCCGCCGAGCGCACGGCGTAGCGCTGACCCCACAGCGGCTTGGCGCACCAGTTGCAGTGGTAGGGGCAGCCCCGGGTGGTGACCAGGTTGACGGAGAAGCGGCCGTGGCGGCGGCGCCAGATCTCGCGGTAGCGCGCCAGGTCGACCAGGTCCCAGGCGGGCAGCGGCAGGGCGTCGAGGTCGGCCATGGGCACCGCCGGGGCGGTACGGCGCACGCCCTCGGGCCGATCGGGGTCGGCCAGCGCGATCCCCCGCACCCGGTCCAGGGCGCCGGCATCGCCGCGCTGAAGGCTCGTGACGACCTCGACCAGGGCGCGCTCGCCCTCGCCGCAGATCACGACCTCGGCGCCGCGGCTCAGGTAGAGCTCCGGGTTGTCGGTGGCGTCCGAGCCCGCGACCACCACTCCCACCCCCCGGGTCCTGGCCATGTCGATCATGGCGAGGGCGGCCTCGCGCATGCGCAGCAGGCACATCTTGGTGAGGTAGTTGAAGTTGTCCTCGTAGATCACGGCCCAGCGCGGCCGTTCCCGGTCGAGGGCCGCCGCCCACTCCCGCTCGGAGTCGGCGAGCATGGCGTCGAAGAGGGCGACCTCGAAGCCGGCCCGGCGCAGCACCGCCGCCGCGTACAGGGTCCCCAGCGGCGGGTACGGCTCCATCGCCGCCCACAGCTTCGGGTCGAAGCTCAGGTAGTACCCCTGGCCGAGCAGGACGTCGCTCACCGGGCAGCCCTTCCAGCGGCCATTATACGGCGGCCCGACGAGACCGAGATTCGGTCGCTGCAGCGAGCTCGCGGTAGCACGCCACGGTGGCGGCGGCGGTACGCCGCCAGTCGAAGGCGGCGGCTCGCTCGAGGCCGAGCCGGCGCCGCTCGGCGCGCAGGGCCTGGTCGGCGAGCAGCCGCTCCAGGGCTGCGGCGAGGGCCTCGACGTCGGTCGGCGGAGCCAGCTCCGCGGCCCCCCGGAGGTTCTCGGCGAGGGAGCTGGTGTCGGCCGCGACGGTCGGCGTGCCGCACGCCATGGCCTCCAGCGGCGGGAAGCCGAAGCCCTCCTCGAGGGAGGGGTAGACGAAGACCGAGGCGCCGGTCAGCAGGGCCGGCAGGTCCGCGCGGTCGACGTAGCCCAGACGCCGGATCCGGGAGGCGAGCCCGCTGCCCTCGATGGCGGCGAGCAGCGGCTCCGCGTCCCACCCGAGGCGACCGGCGAGCACCAGCTGCTCGGCGCCCTGCCGCCGCGACGTCAGCCGGGCGAAGGCCTCCACCAGCCGCGGCAGGTTCTTGCGCGGTTCCAGGGTCCCCAGGTAGAGCAGGTAGGGGGCGTCGAGGCCGTACCTGGAACGAACCCTGGCGACCTCGTCCGGCGGTCGGGGGCCGAAGTCGGCCGCGATCCCCGGGGCTACCACCCGCAGCCGTCCGGGATCGAGGCCGGGGCAGTGGTCGAGGACCCGGTCGCGGGTCGCCCGCGACGGCACGCTCACCACGTGGGCGCGGCGAAGGCTCGCGAGGATCGCGCTCCGGTAGGGCGCCGACCGTCGCAGCGCCTGGTGGCACTCGGGGTGGGAGAAGAAGGTCATGTCGTAGACCGTCAGGAGGTGGCGCTGACGGCCTCGCATCATGGGCATGATGAACGACGGCGAGTGCACCACGTCGAGTCCGCCCGCCCACGCCACGGCCGGCAGGACGAGCTGCTGGAAGAGCAACCGGAAGGCTCGCGGTCGCAGGCAGCGCGGAGCGATCCGGAAGTTGTCGGGCAGGAGACCGTCGAAGACATGGCGATCCTCGTAGGTGACCCACACCGTGTACCGGCTCCTCCGGTCCTCGCGGCCGAGCGCCACCAGGAGCTGCTCGAGGTAGGTGTCGACCCCGGTCGCCACCGGCAGCCGGGCGGTGAGGTCGATGCCGACGCCGAGGGCCCGGCTCACCCGACCGCCCCCGGGCCGGAGTGTCCGTCGGGGCCGTGTAGAATCGCCCGGACCCGACCTCGGACCACCAGGTGAGCACAGCCCCTTCCCCGACCGGCCTCGAGCCCGCGATCCTGCGAACCGTCGCCTACAGTGACGTCTTCGACTTCCCGCTGCGCGAGGCCGAGCTCTGCCGCTACCTGGACGGCGTGTCGGCCCGGCCGGCCGAGGTGCGCGCGGCGCTGCCCGGCCTGACCGGCGTCCTGGTCCGCGACGACGACGGCCTGGTGGCCCTGGCCGGCCGCGACCGTCTGTTCGAGCTCCGTCGCCACCGCGCCCGCGAGTCGGCCCGTCTGTGGCCGGCCGCCCGCCGCTGGGGCCGCCGTCTCGGGCGCCTGCCGCTGGTGCGGATGGTCGCGGTCACCGGCGCGCTGGCGGTCGACAACGCGACCCCCGACGCCGACGTCGACTTCCTCATCGTCACCGAGCCGGGCCGGGTCTGGCTGTGCCGCTCCCTCGTGATCCAGGCGGTCCGGGCGGCCCGCCTCGGCGGCACGGTGCTGTGCCCCAACTGGCTGCTCGCAGCCGACGCCCTCACCCTCGGGGACCGGGGCCTGTACGCCGCCCGGGAGCTGGCCCAGATGGTGCCGGTGGTCGGTCACGAGGTCTACCGGCGGATGCGCCGGCTCAACGCCTGGAGCGACCGCGTCCTGCCCAACGCCGCCGGCCCTCCCCCCGGCACCGGCCCCGACGCGGGTGGCCGCCGCGGGGTGCTGGTTCGAACCGCCGAACGAGCCCTTGTCGGCCGCCTGGCGTCTCCGGTGGAGGCGTGGGAGCGCCGGCGCAAGTCCCGCGAGATCCTCGCCGGCGGCTGCGGCACCGACGAGGTCGTCCTCGACCACCGGCAGTGCAAGGGCCACGTGGACGCCCACGGCGACCGGATCCGCCGTGCCTATGCCGACCGCCTGCGGGCGCTCGGGATCGATTCCCTTACGGACTCCGGCCCGCCGGTGTGAGCCGGCATCGGCACGGGCTCGGGGGCGACTGCGCCGACCCAGAGCGCCCGCGGCGCTGCCGGCCGCCGCACCCCGACCATCCGCCACCACAGCGAGCCCGCCGCGAAGGCCGCACCGCCCCACAGCAGGTGCAGCCAGTGGAGCCCGATCCCGGCCGCCAGCAGGCCCGGCCCGCCGTGCCGGTTCAGCAGCCGATAGAGGTCGCGGTTGAGGACGAGCAGGGCGGCGGCCGCGACCGCGGCGAGGGCCGCGAGCCAAGGCGCCACCAGGACCGCGGCCGTCGCGGCCACCAGCGCCGTCGCGACGAGGCCGACGCTGATCCGCCCCCGGAGATCGCCGTTCAGCTCGGACGGCAGGCTCCGGTAGCGGTGGGCGAGCTCGGCCCACGGCCACGCCCGGTGGCAGACGTCAGAGACCGCCATGGCGGCCAGCGACCAGCGCTTGAGGTGCGTGACCTGGAGCGAGCGGTCGAGGAGCACCCGGCGCCCGGCAGCCCGCAGCCGGTAGCCGAGCTCGACGTCCTCGAGCCAGCGCTGCTCGGAGTCGAAGCCGCCGAGGGACTCGAACACCCTCCGGCGGATCGCCCCGCAACCGGTCCAAAAGGTGCTCGCCTCGGAGCTCGCCCGCTGGTGGGTCCGGTGGTGCAGCAGGTTCTTGAACCGCGACACCAGGCCGGTCGCCGGCGGGTGGTCGTCGTAGGAGCCGAAGGCGGCGTCCAGGTCGGGATGCTCCCGGAAGAGGTTCCGGACCCGCTCCGCGAGATCCGGCGGCAGCACCACGTCGGCGTCGACGAACAGCAGGAGCTCGGCCCCGGTGGCTACGGCACCCAGGTTCCGCGCGGCGGCGGCGCCGCGGCGGTCAGGCGTGGTCAGGAGCCGAAAGCCCCGCCGCTCGACCCCCCCCAGGCCCCCCGCCGCCTCGCCGTCGCCGACCACCACGACCTCGTCCGGCGCCGGGCTGAGGCCCGCGACGCTGTCGAGACACCGTTCCAGCAGATCGCCGCGACCGCGAAACGGGATCACCACCGCCAGCGTCGGCGGCTTCGGGGCGAGCGCGAGCGGCTCGGTGCTTCGCTCAGTCACAGCCGGATCATAACAGGCGGTGGCGGGCCGAGGCCGGCCGCCGCGCTACACTCGGGCGGCGAGCTCCGACCCGAGGAGGGAATCTCCGTTGACCCGCGACTTCGGCCCGCAGCCCTTCGACGGCGCGGCGGCCTCGTACGACGCCGACTTCTCGGCCACCGCACTCGGCCGGAGGCTGCGCGAGCGGGTCTGGGAGCTCCTCGACGGCGTGCTGCCACCGACCGGCCGCTTCCTCGACCTGGGCTGCGGCACCGGCGAGGACGTGCTCTGGCTCGCCCGGCGCGGCGCCCGGCAGGTGGTCGGCTGCGACGCGTCGCCGGCGATGCTGACGGCGGCCGGCGACAAGGTCGCCGCCGCCGGCGTTGCCGGCCGCGTCGAGCTGCGCCGGCTCGACCTGAACCGCATCGCCGCGGCACCGGTGCCCGCCGAGGCCCCCTTCGACGGTGCCGTCAGCAACTTCGGCGCCGTCAACTGTGTCGAGGACCGCCGGTCCCTGGCGGCGACCCTCGCGCGCTGGCTGGCGCCGGGAGCCCCGCTGGTGGTGGTCGTGATGGGCCGGTGGTGCGCGTGGGAGATCGGCTGGCACCTGCTCCGGCTCGAGCCGGGCGCCGCCCTGCGCCGCCTCCGGCAGGGCCGGGAGGTGCCGCTGCCGGGCGGCGGCCGGGTTCGGGTCTTCTACCCTGCCCGGCGGACGATCTGCCGGGAGCTCGAGACGGGCTTCGAGCACGTCGCGAGCATCGGCATCGGCTCCTTCCTGCCGCCGCCGTACCTGGACCGGGTGATGGCCCGCCGGCCCCGGCTGCTGGCCGCGCTCGGCGGGCTCGAGGCGCGGCTCGGCGGGCGCCTGCCGTGGTCGGCCCTGGCCGACCACGTCGCCCTGGTCTTCACCCGGCGACCCCCTGGCTGACGACCGCGCCGCGGCGGGGCCCCGTGCTACCCTGCGCCTGCCGTGGCCGTCCTGCAATCCAGCCCGGAGCGCACCGTCGGCTCCCTGCTCGACCCGAACCGCGTGCTCGACCTGTGCTGCTTCGGCTTCGCCGGTTGGACCCTCTCGTGCCACGCCGTGGTGCTCGCGGGCGGCAGCCTGGACACCCTGCTGGTGGCGACCGCACTGGTCGCCGCGGCGCTCGCCCTGGGGTGGCTGGTTCGACCCCGCCACCCGCACCGGACGCCCGATGCCCCCGATGCGGGGACGGCCGGCACACCATGGGCCGGGCGCTTCGGCCGCCGGTGGCCGGGCGCCGCCGCAGCCGCCGGGCTCGCGGTGTGGGCCGCCGCCGCTGCCGGCGCCTCGTGGACCGCTGTGTGGGCCCTGTCGGCGGCGGTCCTCACGGCAGCGGCGGCGGCGGAGCTGCTCCGGACGCAGGCTGCTCCAGCGAGCCCCGGCCGAGCCCGGCGTGGGCTGGTCTGGGCGCTGGCGGTGGCGTGCGCTCTCGTCACCCTCACCGCCCACCGGCCCGACATCGACGACTCGCTGTACGTGCGCCTGGGCCAGAGCGCGGCCGACGAGCCGTCCGCGCCCCTCCTCGCCGGCGACCCCCTGCACGGCATCGACGGCGTCCGGCTCCTGCTGCCGACCTACCGGAGCCACTCGGTGGAGCTGCTCGCCGGTGGGCTGGCCCGGATGACCACGGTGCCGGTCATCGCCTGGCTCCATCTGGTCTTCGCGCCGCTGGCGGCGGTGCTCGCGGTGTTCGCCACTGCCCGAGTCGCGGCTCTGATCGCGCCGCGACGGGCGCTGGCGGTGACCGCCGCGACCGTCGCCGTCCTGCTGGTGGTGGGCAACGACCACGCCTGGTACGGCAACCTGGCCTTCGTCCGGCTCCACCAGGGCAAGGGCATGCTGGCCACCGCCGTGGTGCCCCTGATCATCGCCTTCGGCCTCGAGCTGGCGCGCCGACCGAGTCGGCGCGCCTGGCTGCGGCTGGCCGCGGTCCAGGTGGCCGCCGTCGGCACCACCGCCGCCGCGATGTGGATCGCGCCGCTGGTGGCGGTGCTGGCCGTCGCCTGCGGCCTCCGTCCCGATCGGCGGGGGCTGAAGGTGCTGGCACTCGCGGTCGCGGCCGGGCTCTATCCAACGGCCCTGGCCGCGGGCTTCTGGGTCGCGATGCAGGCGCCGGGGGTGGTTCCGGAGCTCGCCGACCGGAGCCGTCCGCCGGTCGCCGGAAGCGGCGGTCCCACCGGGAACGAGGCCGCGGCACAGCGAGAGTTCGACGTCGCCGGGCACCTCGAGCGATCCGCCGCCTACGTCCTCGGCGACCAGCGGCTGCGATTGGCGGTGCTCGGGTTGCTGCTCTGGGGATGGTGGCTGTCACCGGAGGGGCCGGTGCGGCGGCTGCACCTCACCTTCTCGGCCTTCACCGCGGTGATCCTGGTCAACCCGATCCTGGTGGAGCGACTGGCGACCTCGGTGACCGGGGTTTCCACCTTCTGGCGGGTCGCCTGGGTGGTTCCGGTCCCGCTCCTGGCGGGCTGCCTGCTCACGGCGCCCCTGGTCCGGGTGCCCGGCCGGCGGGGTGCGCTGCTGGCGGTCGCGCTGACCGCCGCCGCGCTCGCTGCCGTCACCACCCGGCCGGTCCTCGGCGCCGCCAACGGCACCCGGCTCGAAACCCCGGGCCTCAAGGTCGACGAGGCGTGGGAGGTCGCCAGGGCCCTGGTCGAGCGGGTTCCGGCCGGCGCGATCGTGGTGGCGCCGCGCGAGGTCTCGCCGTGGATCACGACCTTCCCCCACCCCCCGGCACCGGTGGTTGTGCGCCGGGAGTACCTGCGGATCGTGGCCGACGCCCTCGAGCCGGAGGAGCTCATGCACCGGATCCACGCCACGGTGGCGGCCAGAGAGCCCGGTCGGCACAAGCTGGCCGACCGGCGCCTACTGGCGCTCGTCGATCGCGAGCCCGTTGCCGGAGTTGTGATCGCGGCCCCGTCGCCCGAGCCCGGCGAGCTCGAGGAAGCCCTCCTCGATCGGGGCTTCGGCCTCGCCTGGTCGGGACGCGGCTACCGCATCTGGGTCCGGTCGGATCCCCGGTCCTGACACTCCCGGGGCCCGAGATCGCAGCCGCCATCCGCTTCCTCCACGACCGCGAGGGGATGCTCGTGGAGGGCGCCGCCGCCCTGGCCGTGGCGGCCCTGCTGCGGCGACCCCCAGAGCTCGCCGGCCGTCGGGTCGTCGCCGTCGTCACCGGTTCCAAGATCGACCCCGCGGCGCCGGGAATTTTTCCGCAGCGGGCTTGATTGGAGGCCGCGGGTGTGGGATACGGGGTGTGAAAGGAGCCGCCCGACGGCGGCGCTCGGGAGAGCAGGATGACGGCGAAGAAAGCCAAGCTGTGGTTCGGGTTCCTCGAGGCCGGGTCCAAGGGCAGCCCGGTGGTTCGAGAGGACGGGATGGAAACGGGCAACCGGGACACGATCTACCTCTACAACTTCCTGAAGGGCAAGATCCTCGAGTATCGGCGGGACATCGTGGAGCCCAAGCTCCGCGAGCTGACGATGGAGGAGCAGCCGATGGTGTCGGAGCTGCGCTCGGCGTTCAAGGCCGTGCGGGAGAGCTTCGAGCCGCGCCCCGCCCGCCTGCGGCCACCGGCGCCGAAGGCGGCCCCACGGCGCCGCGAGCCCGACCTCGCCGACTTCGTCGACGACGTGGAGCTCGACTTCGACCCCAGTCTGCCGCTGCCCCCCGAAGAGGGCGAGGAACCCGAGACCCTGGATCAGCTCGACTGACCTCCAGCGGCGCGAACGGGGGCTCGGACCCGTGCGCCGCGACGTTCACGGCCATGCTCCGGTTCCCGGTCTCGGGAATCCCGGCGGCGGCCATACATGTTGCCTCGAAAGGCCCGTCGATCGGGCGCGACGGGCAGCCCCGGAAGCCACCGGCGTGCAACCCGCGAAAGCGACACCAGATGCACCTTCACCTTCCAGACCTCGTGACCGAGCGATCCCCCCGGGCCCAGCCGGCCCCGGGCGGCCGCCTCGGCCCGTTGGCGGCCCTGATCGTGGTGGCGGCGGCGCTCGCCGGCTGCGGGGGCGGCG
>DATHSO010000114.1:0-45842 GCA_035464095.1 Candidatus Methylomirabilota bacterium
AATTCGTCGGACGAATTGCGGCGGTGCGTCGGACGCGCCGAGCGGGCCGGGTCCGGACGCTGATCGCTGCCGATGCCGCTGCCGCTGTCGCTGACCCTGCCGCTGACCCTGCCGCTGGGCGCGAGGCCGAGCGTCCCGGGGCCCCGGCCTTCTGGGCCGCCTTTGGTGACCCAGCGTCGATGAGCCGGCGCGGTCGCGCGGGGGTTGAGGGGGAGGGCTGCGACCGCGCCGTCTCATCGAGCGGCGGCCTGCCTCGTTGCGAGTAAGGGAGCTTCCCGAGACGCGATGGGAGCGGTGCCAGGCACCCTTTCGTCGGACGAAAGGAGAGCCAGGCACCGGGCCCGCGCCGTCTCGATGCGAAGGATGCCGGCACAATGGCGTACCCGGCACGTCCCGGTGGAGGCGCCCTGCCCGCGCGTCCCGGGTGGCGCTGATCGCTGCCGCTGCCGCTGTCCCTGCCGCTGCCGCTGTCCCTGACCCTGCCGCTGCCGCTGCCGCTGTCTCCGGATGCGGGCGCGGGAGAGGGACGGAGTATCCTCGGAGCCGGAGGCGACGATGACCGAAACTCCGACCCGAGAGGACGCGTGGGCGCTGCTGACCGAGTTCACCGACAACCCGAGCCTGATCAAGCACGCCTTGGCGGTGGAGGTTGCGATGCGAGCCTATGCCCGCCGCTTCGGCGAGGACGAAGAGACGTGGGGCATCATCGGTCTCGTCCACGACTTCGACTACCAGCGGAACCCGACCGAGGCGACCCACCTCCACGTCGGTACCGCGATTCTCCGCGAGCGTGGCTGGCCGGAGGCTTGGATCCGCACCGTCGCCTCCCACGCCGACTACATGGGCGTCGAGCGCGACACCGTCGCGGCCAAAACCCTGTTCGCGGTCGATGAGCTGGCCGGCTTCCTGACCGCCTGCGCCCTGGTCCGGCCCGACAAAGCGATCGCCGAGGTCCAGGTCACGTCGGTCAAGAAGAAGCTCAAGGACAAGGCCTTCGCCCGCGGCGTCAACCGCGACGACGTCCGCCGCGGCGCCGAGGAGCTCGGGGTCGAGCTCGGCGAGCACATCGAGTTCGTCCGCGACGCCATGGCCGGCATCGCGGATGAGCTCGAGCTGCCGCCGGTGGGGTAGAGCGCCTCGATTTGCGAGGTAGCGGCAGCATCAGAGTCAGCATCAGAATCAGAGGCAGTGACAGAGGCAGAGCCGAGCCCGGGACGAGCTCGCGTGGATGAGGCCACGCATGGTTGCCGGCGCAATCAACGCGACTCGTACGCAGCAAGCGCTTGCGCTCTTCGACGAGGTTCGTGCCATGACCTGGAGGCTTCTCCACCCGTGAGTGAAATCGCGCCGTTCACCGTGCCCGGAGAACGACCACGTCCTGGTAGGACAGGCCTTCGGTGTTGCCACTCCAACGGCCCCAGTGGATCGAACAGACATCGAACCCGAGGTCGTTGACGCGCTCGTCGAGCCATTCCCAGTCGTAGGCCACGGCGTCTTCGGGTTGGTCGAGGTTGTTGAACCGTCCGTGCTCCCACCGGTGGGGGAATGCGATGTCCGTCTCGCCGGCTTCGGCGCGTTTCTCCCCCGATCGACTCAAGATGAAGAACGTCAGAACCGCCTGGCTCCCGGGCCGGAGGACGCGCCTGAGCTCGCGAAGATAGGTTTTGGTCGCGTTTTCCTGAAGGTGAGTGAACAACGACGTCGCAAACGCGAACGAAAAGCTGTCGGTCGGATATGGGAAGCTCGCCTCGGCCGGGTTGAGCTCACCTCCGGGGTTGTATGTGGAGTTGCGGACGTTGAGGTGCGCAAACCGGAAGTTCGGTGAGATGCCGGTGATGTTGACGGTGTTCCAAATGATGATCTCGCGGACGATGTCGAAGCCGTCGTAGGATCCGCCGTCGATCGCGCGCTGCAGCGGAATCGCGACGCGCCCGAGGCCACACCCAACGTCGAGGACTGAGTCGTCGGGCTTCAACCCTCCGATCGATCGGAGGAGATCGACGAGGTCGTTTCCTTCACTGATGAAATCACCGATCCCGATCCCGGGAAGATAGTGCCGGGGAAGACACTCAATCTGGTAGGCGATGCATTCTTCAAGAGTCGCCCCCGCGGGGGGGGCGGAGTGCGGCCAGTGGGTCGAGCGGCGCAGGAATCTGGTGATCCGAGACGCCCAGGTCATTCCGAGCACCGCTCGAGGAGCTCGAGGCCGTGCAGGTAGGGCCTGAGGGTCTCGGGGATGACGACCGAGCCGTCCGAACGCTGGTAGTTCTCGAGCACCGCCACCATCGTGCGTCCCACCGCGAGGCCGGAGCCGTTGAGGGTGTGGACGAGCCGCGCCTTGCCGCCGTCGGCGGGCCGGTAGCGGAGCCTGGCGCGCCGCGCTTGGAAGTCGGTGAAGGTGGAGCACGACGAGATCTCGCGGTAGGCGTTCTGACCCGGCAGCCAGACCTCGAGGTCGAAGGTCCGGGCGGCTGAAAAGCCCAGGTCGCCGGTGGAGAGGCTGACCACCCGGTAGGGCAGCCCGAGGCCCTGGAGAACCGCCTCGGCGTGGCCGGTGAGCTCCTCGAGGGCGTCGGGCGACGCCTCCGGGGTGGTCAGCTGGACGAGCTCGACCTTGTGGAACTGGTGCAGCCGAATGAGGCCGCGGACGTCCGTGCCGTAGGACCCGGCCTCGGCGCGGAAGCACGGCGTCAACGCGCAGTACTTGACGGGCAGCCGGGCCTCGTCGAGGACCTCGCCGCGGTGGAGGTTGGTGAGCTGGACCTCGGCGGTGGGCGACAGGTAGAGGCTGCCGTCGGCGACCGCGAACAGGTCGTCGGCGAACTTGGGCAGCTGGCCGGTGCCTTCCAGGGAGGCCGGGTTCACGAGCGCCGGGGGCAGCACCTCGGTGTAGCCGTGGCGGCGGGTGTGAAGGTCGAGCATGTAGCTCGCCAACGCCCGCTCGAGGGCGGCCCCGGCCCCCACCAGGACCGCGAAGCGCGCCCCGGCCACGGTCACCGCGCGCTCGAAGTCGAGGATCCCGAGGGCGGGGCCAAGGTCCCAGTGCGCCTGGGCTTCGAAGTCGAAGGCCGGCGGCTCGCCCCACTGGCGCTCCTCGCGGTTGGCGCTGTCGTCGGCGCCCTCGGGAACCTCGGGCAACGGCAGGTTGGGGAAGGCCAGCTCGAGGGCAGCGAGCTCCTCCTCGAGGGAGCGCGTGCGCTCCTCGAGCTCGCCGATCCGCTGCCCGACAGCCGCCATCTCGGCCTTGGCGGACTCGGCTTCGGCGCGGCGACCGTCCCGGTACAGGGCGCCGATCTCCTTCGAGCCGGCGTTGCGCCGGGCCTTGAGCTCCTCGAGCTCGACCAGCAGGCCACGCCAGGTCTCGTCGACCTCCAGCAGCCGGTCGAGCGGGGCCTCCGTGTGGCGCAACTCGAGCATGCGGCGGACCCGGTCGGGCTGGCTTCGGTAGAGATCTCGGGACAGCATGCCGCCTCCGACCGGGGATCTTACCTCAACCCGCCGGGGCCGGCGGGTTGATCCAGCGGGCGCCGTCAGGCGCCGGCTGTCCCTTTCGGGACGTAGATCTGCGTGCCGCGGCGGGTGCGCGCGATCTGGTCGACGAGGGCGTCGAAGTCGGCCGGCCGGTTGACGAAGTCGATGTCGTCGGTGTTGATCACCAGCAGCGGCGTGTCGCGGTAGTGGAAGAAGTAGTACGAGTAGGCCTCGCTGAGGCGCTCCAGGTACTGGCGGTCGATGGTGCGCTCGAAGTCGCGCGCCCGTTTCTCGATGCGCTCCATGAGCACCGGCACCGACGCCTGCATGTAGATCACCAGGTCCGGGGTCGGCACCTCCTGCTCGAGCACCGGGTACAGCTTCTCGTAGATCCGCAGGTCGGTGTCGTCGAGGTTGAGGTAGGCGAAAATCCGGTCCTTCGGGAAGCTGTAGTCGGCCAGGACCAGGCGCTGGAAGAGGTTCATCTGGGCGATCTCCCGCTGCTGCTGGAAGCGCGACAGCAGGAAGTACATCTGGACCTGGAACGAGGCCCCGGGCCGGCCCTCGTAGAAGGCGGGCAGGAAGGGGTTGGTGATGTCCTCGAGCACCATCACCCCCTCGAAGCGTTCGGCGAGAAGCTGCACGAGCGAGGTCTTGCCGACGCCGATGGGACCCTCGATCGCGATGTGCCGGAAGGGGAGCTTGCGGGTGCTCATGAAGACCCGCGCATCTTAGTACAGCCCTACTGCCCCCTGCCAGGGGCCTCAGCCGGCCAGCTTTGCGAGCGCGAACAGGGCGAGCATGACCACCGACAGGGTGCCGTTGGCCGTGAAGAAGGCGGCGTCGACCGCGCGCAGGTCGCCGGGCCGGACCAGCCGGTGCTGCCAGGAGATGAGGGCGGCTGCCGCGGCCACGGCCGCGATCCGGAGCCAGCCGCCGCCGGCGATCATCGCGAAGGCGGCGAAGCCGACCAGCGCCGTGAGGTGGAAGGCGCGGGCGAGGCCGAGCGCACGGGCGGCGCCGAGGCGCGCCGGCAGGGATCTGAGCCCGCGCGCCCGGTCGAAGGCCTCGTCCTGGAGCGAGTAGATGGTGTCGAAGCCCGCGACCCAGAAGGTGACCGCCGCTGCCAGCACCAGCGGCTGCCAGGCCAGCGCCCCGGTCTCGGCGGCCCAGGCGCCCAGGGGCGCGAGGCCCAGGCCGAGGCCGAGCCAGAGGTGCGCGGCGGCGGTGAAGCGCTTGGCGAAGGAGTAGGCGAGCAACCAGGCGAGGGTCGGCGGGGCGAGGGCCAGGCACAGGTCGTTGAGCCGGGCCGCGGCGAGAATGAACACCGCTCCGGCGGCGACGGTCAACGCCCAGGCGAAGCGCCGGCTGATGCGGCCGGACGGCAACGAGCGACCGGCGGTGCGCGGGTTGTCGGCGTCGAGGCGGTGGTCGACGAGACGGTTGAAGCTCATGGCGGCGGTCCGGGCCGCGACCATCGCGACCACGGTCCACAGCCAGACCCGGGGCGACGGCCAGCCCGCTCCGGCGGCGGTGATCAGCGATATCAGGGCGAAGGGCAGCGCGAACACGGAGTGCTTGAAGGCGACCATGTCGGCCGCCTCGCCGAGGCTGGCGGTGAAGGTCGGCGCCGGTCGGAACGCGGCGGCGGAGTCGCCCTGGACGTCGCGCACCGCGGGAGTATAGCTGCCGGGCCCCGACCCGGTCGCCCTCAGGGGTGGAGAAGAACCTCACATCGACAAAATCTCTTGCATCCCACCGGGGCTCGGTTTTTCGGGGGATTGTGAAGAGATTTTGTCGGTTCTGGAGTACGGCCGTTTCGGCAAAAAACAGAAGAAAGCCTTTTTTATCAGCTATTTGATGAGAATTCTCGGACGTGGCACGAATCTCGCCAGGATCGGGAGCAACGACCGCGAAGGGAGGTGCCCCATGGATCCCGGCTGACCAGTGATCGACCCCTCGCCCCGAACGGCAACCCGACAAGGAGGAAGACCGTGATCAGAAAGCACGCACTCGCAGTCATCGCCCTCGTCCTGGCGGTTTCGCTGCCGGCGCTCGCCGGCGACGCTCCCCAGGGCGTGGTCAACATCAACACCGCGACCGCCGAGCAGCTCCAGCTGCTGCCACGGGTCGGCCCCTCCCTGGCGGACCGGATCGTCGAGTTCCGGCAGTCCAACGGGCCATTCGGCAGCGTCGACGAGCTGGTGGCGGTCAAGGGCATCGGGGAGCGCTCGCTGGCGAAGCTCGAGCCCTTCGTGACCACCCAGGGAGCGACCACCTTGAACGCCAAGGTGAAGCTGCCGCGCACCACGAACGCGGGCGACGGCGCCTGAGCCGTCGACCTCGGATCCATCAACACACAGCGTGGACGGGAAGCGGCCCTTCGGGGCCGCATCTTTTCCGGACCCCGGCGAACGAGCCGATGGTCGCCGGGCGAGGGCAGGGAGGATGCCATGAAGGGACGGACCACGACTCGAACGAACACTCAGCGCGGGGTCTCCTCGGGCGAGCTGCTGGTCGCCACGGCGGTGACGGGGATGCTGCTGCTGGTCGCCGTGCCGGTGCTCGACGACGCCCGCCGGGCGGCGGCCCTCAGCCGGGCGACCGCGCAGGTCCAGGGCCTGCTGGTGCGCAGCCGGGCGGTGGCGGTGCTCCACGCCCGCGCCTGTGCGGTGGTCTTCGACCGGGAGGCCGACGGCAGCTGGCGCTGCACCGTCGCCGAGGACGGGGACGGGGACGGCGTCCGGCGAAGCGACATCGCGGCCGGCCGCGACCCGATCGTCGGTGCCGTCATCACCCTGGCGGCGGGAGGGGCCGGGCCCGGGATCCTCACGCCGGGCCCGGTGCCCGACCCGTCGGGTCGCGGCTCGCTCGGCGGTGACCCGGCGGACCCGGTGCGGGCCGGTCGCGGCGACATCATCACCTTCAGCTCCCGCGGCACCGCCACGCCGAGCTCGGTCTATTTCACCGACTTCAGGTCACGGATGACCGTGCTTCGGGTGTACGGCGGCACCGGCCGCGTCAACCGCCTGAGCTGGCGGCGGGGGTGGTCCGAGTGGCAGCAGCGCTGATCGGTTCAGCGGCGGCAAGGTGGCCGCCGGGCGCCCCGAAAGGCACCCTCGAGCCGCTCGCCCGCCCGCGCCGCCACGGCGCCCAGCAGCACCGACCCGGTCACCCGGGCGCCCCGCCCCACCACCGCCCCGTGGGCGACCACCGACGACGTCACCACCGCTCCGGCCTCGACGACAGCGTCGCGGCCGACCAGCGACGAAGCCACCGAGGCGCCGGGGTGGATGGTCACCGAGGGATGCGCCACCCGACGCTCCCCGAGCCGGCCCAGAGCGGCCTGGAGGTAGGCCTCGGGGGTGCCGATCTCACGCCAGTGGCCCGACACCACGACCCCGGCGAGCCGGCCGGTGGCGAGGGCGGGCCGCCACAGCCGCTCCGGGATTTCACCGGGCCCGGCCGCGAGGCCGTCGAGGGCGCGCCGCGACACCGCCATCACCCCCGGGTAGAGGAACGGCGCCTCGCCTTCCTCGGGTCGACCGGGTGACTCGATCCGGCGCACCCGGCCGGAGCCGTCGAGGAGCACCCGCGACCAGCGCTGCGGGTCGAGGTGGGGCAGCAGGGCCAGCGCCACGTCGACGTCCTCCTCAGAGAGCCGCCGGAGCACGGGCCCGACGTCGAGGTTGAGGCGGCCGTCGCCGTTGACCACCAGCACCGGCCCCGTCGTGCCCAGCAGGCCCCGGTCGCGGGCCAGAGCGAGCCCTCCCGCCGTGCCCATGAGCTCCCCCTCGCGGGACACGATCACCTCGGCCGGCACCTCGATCTCGGTCAGGGCCGCGGCCATCTCGTCGGCCAGGTGCCAGGTGTTGACCACGACGCGGGGGGCACCGGCGGCGACGGCGAGGCGGATCGGCGACGCCACCACCGGCTCGTCGAGCAGGGGCAGGGCCGGCTTGGGCAGGGCGTCGGACAGCGGCCGCATCCGCTCGCCGCGACCCGCGGCCAGCACCATGGCGGCCCCGATCATGGCTCGAAGACCATGTCCCTGCCCAGGTCGAGCTCGGGGTGGCGTCGGCGGTGCTCCTGCCACAGGCTGACATAGGAGCCCGCCACCGCTTCAGCCGGATCGAGACCGACCCGTCGGGTGGCGGCCTCGAGAGCCTCCGCCGGGCCTTCGAGCTCCACGAAGTCGCCCATGGGGGTGTGGTCGAGCACGACCTCGACCTCGCCCAGGCGCCAGGTCTCGCGGACCTTGTCGTAGCGCAGCCGAAGCTCGAAGCCGAGGGCCTCGAAGAGCTCCACGAGCCGCTCCCGGGAGGCCACCTCGAGCTCGATCTCCCGGCGCTCCTTGATGTGGCCCCGGTAGCTCGCCTCCCCCTTGAAGGTGAGCACCGAGACCTCGCCGCGCTGGCGGACCCGCAGCACCTCGCCGGCGGCGGTGAGTCGGCCGTCTGGGGTGTCGAAGAGCAGGTTGAGCTCGTCCAGCGGGGGCTGCACCCTTCGGGCGCCGGCGGCCTCGAGCCGCTGCCGCGGCCCGTCGAGGTCGGCGACCGGGATCTTGAGCTCGCGCTCGATCACCCGCCGAGCTTAGCGGGTCGCGGGCGGCGGGCCAAGTGACCGGCGCCCCCGACCGCTCTACACCGTGGAGGCTCGAGCTGTGTACCATGGCGTCATGCGGCACGTCGTCTACGGCACCGCCGGGCACATCGACCACGGCAAGACCACCCTGGTCAAGGCCCTCACCGGGATCGACTGCGACCGCCTGCCCGAGGAGCGGGAGCGCGGCATCACCATCGATCTCGGCTTCGCCCAGCTCGCCGACGGCGACACGAGGCTGCACTTCGTCGACGTTCCCGGCCACGAGCGCCTGGTCCACACCATGATCGCCGGCGCGTCGGGGATCGACCTCGCGCTGCTGGTGGTGGCGGCCGACGAGGGGGTGATGCCCCAGACCCGGGAGCACCTCGAGGTCATCCGCCTCATGGGGGTGCCCGGCGGCGCCGTCGCCCTGACCAAGGTCGACGGCGTCGATGCCGACCTGGTCGAGCTCGCGGCCGAGGAGCTGGCTGAGTTCCTGGCCGACACGCCCTTCGCCGAGGCTCCGGTGGTGCCGGTGTCGGGGGTGACCGGGCAGGGCGTCGACGAGCTCAGGGCCGTGCTGCTGAGCCAGGCGGCCGGGGCCCGCCCGCGCCAGGTGGCGGACCGGCCCTACCGCGAGGCGGTGGACCGGGTGTTCAGCCTCACCGGCGCCGGCACGGTGGTCACCGGCACCTCCCTGTGGGGCCGTTTGGAGGCCGGCAGCGAGGTCCTGGTGATGCCGCCCGGCCACCGCGCCCGGGTGAGACGGCTGCACGTCCACGGTGAGGAGCGGCCGGCAGTCGAGGCCGGGGAGCGGGTGGCCGTCAACCTCGTCGGCCTGTCCCGGGACTCGGTCGAGCGCGGCCACCAGGTGGTGTCGCCGGGCGACTGGCAGCCGACCCGGCTGGTGACCCTCCGCCTCGAGCTCCTGGCCGGCGCGCCCCACCCCCTCGACGAGGGCGACGAGCTCGAGATCCACGCCTTCGCCGCCCGGCTGCCGGCGCGGATCGACCGGCTCGCCCGGCGGCCACTCGCCCCGGGCGCCGCGACCGTCGCCCAGCTCCGGCTGACCGCCCCCATGCTGCTCTTTCCCGGCGACCGGGTCGTGCTGCGACGGCCGGCGCCGGTCAACACCTTCGCCGGTGGCGTGGTCCTCGACGCTCTCCTGCCGCGCTGGCGGCGACGGGACAGTGCCGCCCTCGAGGAGCTGCCCGAACCGCGCCGCAGCGAGTGGCCGGAGCTGCTCGGATGGTGGATCGACCGGGCCGGGCTGCGAGGGGCCACCGCCCACGAGCTGGCGGGGCGGCTCGGAGTCCTCGACCCGGCGGTGGAGGCCCCCATCGGACGCCTTCTCGAGAAGGGCCGGGTCATGGCCCTGCCGACGCAGCCGGTGACCCTGGTGGCCGCCGCCCAGGTCGACGCCCTGGCCGCCGCCGCCGCCGCCGAGCTCGAGCGTCGGTTCCGGGGCGTCGACGTGTCGGCCGGGGTCCCGACCCGGGACTTCTCGGCCGCCCTCCTGCCCCGGCGGGCGCTCGGCCTGACCGGGGTCTACCTGGAGGAGCTCCGCCAGCGCGGGGTGCTCGAGCTTTCGGAGGGGCGGGTCGTGCCGCCGGGCAGCGACCGCCACATGTCGGCCGCCGGTGAGGAGCTCACCCGGAGGATCGAGTCCCTGTACCGGGGGGCCGGTTTCGACGCGCCGTCCCCGGCCGAGGCCGCCGCGACCCTCGCCGCCCGTCCGGCAACGGTGGAGGGAATCTGCGCCTACCTCGTCCAGCGCGGGCGGCTGGTCCGATTGGAGGGCAAGTACTTCATCCACCGTGCGGTGCTCGACGAGGTGGTGCGGGCGGTGCGGGCGTGGCCGGGGGACAGCTTCGGCGTCGGCGACTTCAAGGACCGGATCGGCCTGACCCGCAAGCTCGCGATCCCGGTGCTCGAGTGGCTCGACTCCGAGCGGGTCACGGTCCGGGTGGGCAACCAGCGCAAGATCCTGCGGCGCCCGCCCGCCTGACGGCGGCCGGCCGTCAGTCGCCGGTCGCGGGCGGCTCGAAGCTGCGGTCGCGCAGCACCTGCACGCCGGTGGACTCGAGGCTCGACAGGTCGAGCCGGGCGCGCGCCGAGACCACCACCCACGCCTCGTGGGGCTGGCCGTCGCGGCGGGCCGGCTCGAGGCGCCAGGTCGCCAGGTAGGCGGAAAGCCAGGAGTGGAGGCCCGGCTCGAGGTTGAGCGGCACGAAGCGGTCGCAGCGTCCGCCCGGGGTGATGTGGAGAAGGGCCCGGACCGGAACGTCGGCCTCGCGGGCGTCGGCCTTGACCCGAAGGCGCCGGGGCGAGGCCATGGTGGTGATCGAGCCCTGCGGCTCGAAGGGGACCCGCAGCAGCAGGCCCGACGGCGCGACCTGCAGGGGCGGCGCCGGCTCGGGCGGAGACGCGGGATCGGGCAGCTCGAAGGTCGGGCTGCCGACGGTGCTGTTCTTGACTCGGCCCTCGATGGCGATGCCCAGGACCACCCACGAGCCCACCGGCCCGCGGCTGGTGACCGCGGGGTCGAAGCGGGTCGCGGTGAGCTCTTCGAGGATCGGCTGGGTCAGGCCCGGGAAGGGCAGCTCCAACGGCACGCCGCCGAGGCACCGGCCGTCAGGGTCGACGTAGGCGGCGACCACCGCGACCCCGCGCACGTCGAGCTTCTTCGGCGGGGTGGAGGCGACCAGGGACGGAGGCTGGTCGACGGCGATGGCGAAGGGGTTGACGGAGGCGAGCTCGACCACCGGCACCGGCAGGGCGAGCTCGACCTCGATCCGCTGCTGCCACGCCCGGGGGGGGGCGCCCTGGGCGACGAGCGATTGGGTCAGCACCAACAGCGCCGCACCGGCGGCGCACGCGAGCCTCATGCCGTCATCCTACCACGGGCCCGGCTGGGCGCCCGAGCGGTGCGCGCGGCCGGGTACACTGGCCCGCGATGGCGAGCTCAGGGGCCACCCACTGTGAGGCCGGAACCGCGGTCGGCTCGGCCCTGGCGTGGTTCGTGTCGCCCCACGGTCTCGGCCACGCGGCCCGCGCGGCGGCCCTGATCGCGGCGTGCTCCGACGCTCGCCCCGACCTGCGGCACCACCTCTTCACCACCGTGCCCCGGTGGTTCTTCGAGGACTCCCTGCCGGGTCTCGACTTGGCCCACCACCGGCTCGACTGCGATGTCGGCATGGTCCAGGCGGACGCCCTGAGGGAAGACGTCGAGGCCACCGTCAGGGCCCTCGCCGCCTGGCTCGAGGCCGCCGAGGGCACGGTCGACCAGCTCGCGTCCGATCTCCTCGATCTCGGCTGTCGGGCTGTCGTGGCGGACATCGCGCCCCTGGGTCTGGCGGTGGCGCGGGCCGCCGGCCTTCCGGGGATCCTCGTCGAGAACTTCACCTGGGACTGGATCTACCGCGGCTACGACCACCCCGGTCTCGAGCGCTGGGGCGAGCGCCTCGGGGAGTGGTTCGCCTCGGCGAGCCTGAGGATCCAGGTCGAGCCGGTGTGCCGGCCGCTGGCGGGGGCGGTCCGGGTGGCGCCGGTCAGCCGGCCGAGCCGGGATCCCCGGGGAGCCACCCGCCGTCGACTGGGGCTCCGGGACGAGGAGCGGATGGTGCTGGTCGGCCAGGGCGCCGGCAGCCTCGACCGAGACCGCGCCGACGGTCTCGATCTCGGTCATGATGCCGTGAGGTTCGTGGTCCCCGACCCTGCGGTGACCGAGCCGACGGTGGACGGCTGTGTTCTGAGAACGCCTCGATCGGGGGGGCCGCGCCATCCCGACCTGGTGGCGGCGAGCGACGTCGTGATCGCCAAGCTCGGCTACAGCACGGTGGCCGAGGTCTTCCACGCGGGAACGACCCTCGCGTACCTGCGCCGACCCCGCTTCCCCGAGAGCCCGATTCTCGAGGCCTTCGTGCGCCAGCACCTGCCGTCCGAGCCCCTGCCTGCGGCGTGGCTCGACGACCCCGCTTCCGGCAGGATCTTCGACCGCCTTGCCCGATCCCCACGACCCCCTCGCCCGAGCCGTCACGGCGCCGCCGAGGCGGCTGGCCACATCCTGGCTTTCCTCCACCTTCAATTCTGAGGGCCGGCCCCGCCGCGGGGCCGGCCCTCAGAATCGAACGGGGAGCCCACCATGGAGCCCAGGCGACCTGCGGCACTCGCCGTGATCCTCCTGAGTGCTGCTCCCTTCCGGGCCTGACACGGTTCGGAGGTTGGCGATGCACAGGGCCCGGGCTCCAGGGTGGGCTCCCGGCGGCCACCTGTTGGCGGAGAGGGCGGGATTCGAACCCGCGGTGGAGTTACCCCCACACACGCTTTCCAAGCGTGCTCCTTCGGCCTCTCGGACACCTCTCCACGGTCGTGTTGTTCGCACTGGCGGAGAGGAAGGGATTCGAACCCTTGGACCTCGTGAAAGGTCAACGGTTTTCGAGACCGCCCCGATCGACCGCTCCGGCACCTCTCCGCACGGGGATCGGCATTCTACGACGTTCCCCGTCGTTTGGCAAAAAACGCCTCGAGGAGGGCGCGGGAGGCCTCCGCTTCGAGACCGCCCCGGTGGGCGAGGGAGCGGCCGAGACGGCGGTCGCCCGCCAGGTCGATGACCGACCCGCAGGCGCCCGCCGAGGGGTCCGAGGCGCCCCAGACGACGAGCTCGACGCGGGCCTGCCGGCAGGTGGCGGTGCACATGGGACAGGGCTCGAGGGTGACGTACAGGCTGCAGTCTTCGAGGCGGAAGTCGCCGGCCGCGGCCGCCGCCTCCCGCAGCGCGAGGATCTCGGCGTGGCCGGTGGGATCGGCCAGCTCCCGGCGGCGGTTGCCCGACCGGGCGACCACCTCCCCGGCCCGGACCACCACCGCTCCGACCGGGACCTCGTCCCGCTCGAGGGCCGCCGCAGCCTCGTCGAGGGCGAGGGCCATGAAGCGGCGGTCGGCTTCGTCGAAGACCCAGTCGGGGAGGGTGTCGCCAGCCTCGGCGCCGCGTGGCGGGTCGGACGGCGCTGCCGGCGTCACTCGCGTACCCGCGACGCTCCGACGACGCGGGCCTATTTGATCTCGACCCGGTCGCCGAGCAGGGCCGGAGCCCAACCGCCGGTCAGGATCGCCGTCGAGTAGTGCTCCTCGGCGGTGAGAACGCCGAGGTCGCCCATCACCAGGCGCGGCATGCCCGCCACCGGGTTGTCGCGGAAGACGGTCGCGAACTGGCCGGGGTAGACGCCCTCGGCGCGGCCGAGGTCGATGAAGACCAGCCACCCGCCGCCGATCTCGATCTGGTCGTCGCGGGTGTAGATGATGGAGCCGATGGGCTTGCCGTTGGGCAGGTCGCAGCGGTCGCTGGGATCGGGGTCGACCACCAGCGGCACCGGGATCGGCCGGAACGGCTGCAACACGTTGCCGATGTCGATGGGGTCGCAGGCGTAGGTGATCTCGGCGATGGCGCTGGTCTCCTGGGCGCACAGGACCTTGATCTGGCCGACCATGCTGTAGACCGTGCCGAGAAGTGCGTTGGACACCACGTGTCGCAGTGGACGGATGCGGTCGAGGACGAAGAACCGGTCGCCGGCCGCCACGCCCTGCTCGACGCCGCCGTCGATGTAGACGATGTCGCCCTCGGAGAAGGAGTCCTGGAAGTCGATTCGCTCGGCGGAGGTGATCGAGAACGGGAACACCGCCTCGTCCTCCACCAGCTGGGCGAAGCAGTAGACGTCGGCGGGGCTTCCCAGGGGACGCGGCTGACCCTCGACCACGGCCTCCCCGTCGCCGGGCAGACCGGTGCCCTCCATCTCGGACGTCACCGTCTCCTCCGGAACGACCTCCTGCTCGGCGGTCGGCGGCGGCTGGACCGCGACGTCGATGACCACCGGGTCGCCGGGGTAGATCCAGTGCGAGTCCTTGATGTAGGGGTTGCGCTCCCACAGCTGCGGCCACAGGTAGGGGTCGCCCAGGTAGCGGGCGGCCAGGTCCCACAGGGTGTCCCCGGGCTCGATGATGTGCACCGTCGAGCCCTCCGGGAAGTCGGACGGCGGGTCGTAGGGTGTCCAGCGGCCGTCCACCAGGTGGAGAGGTTGGGGCGGCGGAGCGACTGCCTGGGCGAGCACCACCACGGGGAGGAGGAGAAGTGTCGCGACACAGACCGGGATTTTCGACTGCATGAGGTCTCTCCCAGTGTCAGAAACACACACTACGAGAGTAACCGATAGCCCAACAGCCGTCAATCTTCGATTTTCTTTGTGCGTTCTTCGATGAGCTTTTTATAGCGAGCTTGCGACTCCTCCATGATCGTTTCGATCTCCGAAATCCGATCGTTCACCTGCTCCATTTTGGAGTAATCCGGGTAGTTTTCCGTGATGTATTGGAGTCGCCACTGGGCGCCAATCCAACGCTTATTCCGATAGTAAAACTGCGCGACAAGCCACTCGTGTTCGGCGAGCAACTCCTCGAGACCGCCCATCCGCTCCTCGGCCTCCGTGGCGTAGCGGGAGTCGGGGTACAGGTTGACGAGCTGCTGGTACGCCCCGAGAGCCTCTCGGATCGGGCTCAAATCTCTGTCAGGAAGCAACTTGCGGGCACTGAAGGTGTGGCCGACCATGAGCAGTGCGTAGTCGCGGTCGGGGTCGTTGGGGTAGCGGTTGGCGAAGTCCCGGTAGCGAAGCCGGGCTTCTGTGAGGCTGGTCACATCGTTTTTGGCCGCGTATGTGTCAGCCACCCGGAGGGCTGCTTTGTGGCCCAGTGGGTCGTTGGGAAACGAGTCATAGACGAAGGCGAAGAGCTGCCTCGCCTCGGTGTACTTCTTGTCGCCGTAGAGGGCCTCCGCCCGCTCGTAAATGGTGGTCTTGTCCAGGTTGGAGAGCTCCTCGAGGAGCTTCTCCTCCTTGGAGGTGCTCGACGCGCAGGACATCAGGGCCATCATCGGCAACAACAGAAAGGGCAAAACGGCGGTTCGGTTCATCGGTCCTTTCCTCGGAGTGCGGCTTCGCGGAGTGTCCGGATGGCGGCCGCCCGGTCGGCAGCGCCGAAGATCGCCGACCCCGCGACCAGGGTCGTCGCCCCGGCCGCGGCCAGGGCGCCGGCGGTGTCGGCGTCGACGCCGCCGTCCACCGAGATGTCGACCTCCCGGCCCCGGCAGCGGTCGCGCAGGCGACGGATCTTGTCGAGGCTGGCCGGGACGAAGGCCTGGCCGCCGAAACCCGGGTTGACCGACATCACCAGGACGAAGTCGAGGTCGGGCAGAATCTCGTCGAGGCTGACCAGGGGCGTCGCCGGGTTGAGGGACACCCCCGCCTCGACGCCTGCCTCGCGGATGGCGGTGACGGTCCGGTGCAGGTGGACACAGGCCTCGACGTGGACGGCGAGGCGCCGCACCCCGGCGGCCACCAGCTCGGGCACCAGGGGGTCGGGGTCGGTCACCATGAGGTGAGCGTCGAGGGGGACGGTCGCCACCCGGGCCAGGGCGGCGACCACGGGCGGCCCGAAGGTCAGGTTGGGGACGAAGTGGCCGTCCATCAGGTCGAGGTGGAGCAGGTCGGCCCCGGCCGCCTCGACCTCGGCGATCTCCTCGGCGAGACGGGCGAAGTCGGCCGAGAGCAGCGACGGCGCGAGGCGGACGGTCACCGGCTCACCCACACCGAGATGATGTCCGAGCGCGACAGCGGCGAGCCCGCCGGCGGGTACTGGCGCAGCACGATCCGGGGCGCGAGGCCGGGGTAGGCGACCTCGTGGATCTGGCCGATCCTGAGGCCGTTGTCGGCGCAGAAGGTGCGAATGGCCCCCAGGTCGTGGGACAGCAGCGACGGCATGACCCAGATCGGGCGGAACGGGGTGGCGTTGACCAACAGGTCCAGCGCGCTGTCGGGCGGGACCTCGATGCTGGTCGGCGGGCTGCTGGCGATCACCTGATCGGGCCCGGCCTGACCGTCCACGGCAAAGGTCCGACCGACCTCGAGCCCGGCCCGCTCGAGAGCCCGCTCCGCCCCCTGGAGCGACTCGCCCTCGAGGTCGGGGACGACCACCCGCTCGCTGCCGAGGCTGAGGCGGACGGTGATCACGGCGCCCGACTTGACCTGGAAGCCGGGCTGCGGGCGTTGGTCCGCCACCCCGCCCAGCGCCACCGAGGTGGAGTAGACCCCCGGCTCCTCGAGACGGAGCTCCATGCCGAGGTCGTGGGCCGCGGTCCGCGCCTCCTCGAGGGTGCTGCCTCTGAGGTCGGGCACAGCGAGGGCCCCCTGGTGGACGGTGTGGACCAGGGCGAACCAGAAGACCACCGCCGCCACCACGCAGAAGACCACCAGGGCGAGCAGCCGAAGCGCCATCGAAGCGAAGGGTAACACGATCGTCCGGCGCCGCCGACGCGGCCCGCTCGGAGCTCAGCTGCCGAAGAAGAGCTCGTAGATGCTGTTGGGCAGGATCTTGACGATGTCGTTGAACAGCACCACCACCATGAGCAGGATCAGGGCGTAGAAGCCGACCTCCAGGATCCGCTCCTTGACCCGGATCGACAGGTCGCGCCGGATCGCCGACTCGAAGGCGATGATGGTGAGGTGGCCGCCGTCCAGGATCGGGATCGGAAGCAGGTTGAAGATCCCCAGCTGGAGCGAGATCAGGCCCATGAACCAGACCAGTGACTCGAGGCCGCTGCGCGCGGCCTCGCCGGAGATCTGGGCGATGCCGATCGGTCCCGAGACCTGCTTGATGGAGGTCTGGCGGGTGAGCAGCCGGCCGATGACCCGGAAGGTCTCCACCGTCATCCGCCGGCACTCACGGGCGCCGGTCGCCAGGGCCGCCACCGGTCCCAGGCGCTCGACCTTGGACGGCGGGATCAAGGGCACGCCGATCTTGCCCTCTCCACCCACGTCGCGCGGGACCACCTCGAGGTCGAGCCGCCGGCCGTCACGCTCCACGGTGAGGGTGATGCGCTCGTCGGGGTGGGGCGAGATGAGCCGGATCAGGTCGTAAAACTGCGCCACCGGCTCGCCGTCGACGGCGAGCACCCGGTCCCCCGGCTCGAGCCCGGCCGACCGCGCCGGGGTCCCCGGCGGGACCTGGACCAGCACCGCCTCCACCGGCGGCTGGATCCCCGAGTAGCCGAACCCGTAGCGGGTGACCGACGCGGGCACCATCTCCACCCGGTGGCGGCGCCCGCCGCGCAGCACGTCGAGGATGACCCGGTTGTCGGCCGAGGTCAGGATGGTGGTCTCGAGCGCGCTCCAGTTCTCGACCGCGACGCCGTCGACCGCCAGGATGAGATCGCCGGGCGCCAGGTCGACCTCGGCAGCCGGCGAGCCCGGGTCGATCCACCCGACCACCGGCGCCTGGTCCCGGAAGGCCGGGGTCTCCACCCCGAGCATGTAGGCAGCAGCGATGAAGAGCACCGCCGCGAGCACGTTGGTGACCGGGCCGGCGAGGAGGATCAGCGCCCGCTTCCAGCGCGGCAGCAGCTCGACCTCGGCCGCGCCCTCGCCGACCACGTCGGACTCGTCGGGCCCGAGGCCCGGGATGCGCACGTAGCCCCCGAGGGGCACCAGCGAGATCCGGTAGTCGGTGCCGCCGCGCTCGAAGCCCCAGAGGCGGCGGCCGAAGCCCACCGAGAACACCTCCACCGGCGCCCCGAGCAGCCGGGCCATGCCGAAGTGGCCGGCCTCGTGGATCACCACCAGGACGCCGATGACGATGATGAAGGCGACAATGCTGACCAGCATCACCACCTCGAAACCCGGGTCGGGATCCGGGTCATTCCCTCGGCGGCCGCCGGCCCCGTCACACGAGCCCGACCGCCAGCAGGTAGCCGAGCACCGGCGGCGCGGAGTAGAGCAGGCTGTCGGTCCGGTCGAGGAAGCCGCCGTGGCCGGGGATCAGGCTCGAGGAGTCCTTGACCCGGGTGTCGCGCTTGAGCAGGGACTCCACGAGGTCGCCCAGGGGCGCCGCCGCCGCCAGGATCGCCGCCACGGCGGCGGTGTGCGGCCACGAGAAGGGCAGGCCGAGGAGCGCCTTGAGGACCGCGGCCGCGGCGAAGGTCGCCACCACGCTCCCCGCCAGCCCCTCCCAGGTCTTGTTGGGGCTGATCCGGGGCGACATCCGGTGGCGGCCCAGGTGGCTGCCCACGTAGTAGGCGCCCGAGTCGCCGACCCAGATGGTGGCGAGGAAGAACAGCACCAGCCGGATGCCGAGATCGCCGTCCGGAAGGGTGCGCAGCCAGCCCAGACACGCACCCGACAGGCCGAGGTAGAGGGCGGCGAAGGTGGCCACCGCCGCCCCCGAAAGGCCGCCTTCGGGGGAGCGCGGGTGGCTCAGCTGGGCCGTCGGCAGGACGATCACCACGGCGACGGCCGCCGCCGTGGCGCCAGTCGCGCCGAAGCACCAAGCGCTCGCCAGGACCGCCGCGGTGGCGGCAAGGGGCAGCCAGCGGCCGACCGCGTGGCCGGCGCCTCGAGCCATGGTCAGGAGCTCGTCCCCGGCAATGAGGATCACCGCGCCGAGCGCCACCAGGAAGACCACCCCCGGGAGCCAGACGATGGCGGCCACCAGCAGCGGGATCGCGACGAGCGCGAAGCCCTCACGCCGGCCCATGCTCGTCCTGGGGCGGGTGGAACACGCCGTCGGTGTGCGGCAGGCCGCCGAAGCGCCGCTCGCGGCGCTGGTAGGCGAGCAGGGCGCGCAGGAACTCCGCCTGGTCGAAGTCCGGCCACAGCACCGGCGAGAAGTAGATCTCCGAGTAGGCGAGCTGCCAGAGCAGGAAGTTGGAGATCCGCTGCTCGCCCGAGGTCCGGATCAGCAGGTCCGGGTCCGGCTGGCCGCTGGTCGCCAGGCGGCTCTCGATCCAGGACTGGTCGATCGTCTCCGGCCCGATCCGGCCGGCGGCGGCATCGGCCACCGCGCCGCGGACCAGGTCGGTGAGCTCCTGGCGGCCCGAGTAGTTGAGGGCGATCTGCACGAGAGGGCCGCGGCAGCCCGACGTCGCCGCCACCGCCCGTTCGAGCTCGCGCCGCACCGACGGGTCGAGCTGGTCGATGCGACCGATGGGCAGGAAGCGCAGGTCGTTTCTCAAGAAGGTGTCGAGCTCGCGGTTGATGTACTCCTTGAGCAGGCCCATCAGGGTCAGGACCTCGTGCCGCGGCCGCTTCCAGTTCTCGGTGGAGAAGGCGTAGAGGGTGATCACGTCGATGCCGAGCCGGGCGGCGGTCTCCACGGTCTCCCGCACTGCCCGGATCCCCGCCCGGTGCCCCTCCACCCGGGGCAGCTTGCGCGCCGTGGCCCAGCGCCCGTTGCCGTCCATGATGATGGCGACGTGACCGGGAAGCCGGCTCGGCTCGAGCTGCTCGAGCATGGCGCGGGCATCGGTTCCCGGCGCGGCGATTTCATCGAGCTTCAACACCACATCGACCTCGAAGGACCGGCAGTCTACCACAGCGACCGGGCCCTTTCGGCCCGCCTCACGAGGGGTGATCCGGCCCGTGGAGGCGGGGCGAGTCTCGATAGTAGACCCGTTCGAGGCAGAGCCCGGACGGCGGCGCGGTGGGCAGCGGCGAGCCCGGGGCCGGCCGGGCGAGGAGCGCCTCGAGATCGCCCATGGGCATGCGCCCGCGACCGACCTCGAGCAGGGCCGCCACCATCCGGCGGACCTGGTAGCGCAGGAAGCCCTCGCCGACGACGTGCACCTCGAGGCCGTGCCGTCGCCACAGGACCTCGACCCGCGACACCGTGCGCACGGCCCCTCGGAGGGCGACCTCCGGGACGGTGAACGACGACCAGTCGTGGCGGCCCACCAGGAGGCGGCACGCCGCCTCGAGGTCCCCGGGCCGGTCCACCGGCGGCACCGTCGCGGCCAGCGGCTCGACCCAGGGGAGCTCGGGGGTCCGCCACCGCGCCCGGTAGACGTAGAGCTTGCCCAGGGCACTGGTCCGGGCGTGAAAGCGGCGCGGAGCCGCCACCGCCGACCGGATCCTGACATCCGGCGGCAGGCGGGCGTTGAGGAGGCGGGGCAGGACCTGGGGCGGCACCTGCACCGGCAGGTCGACGTGTGCCACCTGGCCGGCGGCGTGGACGCCGGCGTCGGTCCGCCCGGCCCCGACCACCGCCGCGGGCCGGCCACCGGTGACTCGCGCCAGGGCGGCCTCAAGCTCACCCTGGACGGTGCGCCCCCGCCGCTGCCGCTGCCAGCCGGAGAAGCCCCCGCCCAGGTAGGCGACCAGCAGCTTGGTGCGAGCCCCCATCCCGGGTATCCTCGCATGCGCCGGAGGCCGGCGAAAGGTGGTCGCAGCCATGAGCCCGATCGTGTCCCTCGCCGCGGCGGCTCTCGCCGCCGTCAGCCTGTACGCCCCGGAGGTCGCCCACTTCCCGGGCAGCTACTTCGAAAGCCACGCCAAGAGCACCCTGCAGCAGCGGGTCATGGACCGGTGGCCCGGTCCGGCCCAGCTCGCCGAGCGCTGGCGCTCGGGAGGCCTCGACCGTGACGGCAAGCTCGCGGTCCTGCTCGGGGCGTCGGCCTTCCACGACCCGATCCTGATCCCCCTGTACCGCGAGGCGGTGACCGCCGACGACGAGCAGCTGCGGCTGGCGGCGGCCTACGGCTACCGCGATCTCCTCGGCGACGCCCTGCCCAACCTCGCGGGGGGGCTTAACGCGGAGGCGGCGGCTTCCCTCGCGGCCGAGATGGACGCGTTGGCGGCCACCCTGAGGACCCGGCCGCTGGTCGAGATGTGGTTGCAGGCGGCGCTGGCCACCGAGGGCAAGTCCATGCCCGGGTGGCGGGGCACGGTGCTGCTGCGCCCCGCGGGGATCTGCTTCCGCGCCGTCGATCGGGTCCTGGGCTTCGACGACTTCCGCTACGTCATGATCGCCTACCGGACGGCGGAGCAGCCCGCGAACCGGGCGAGCTTGCTGCGCCTGCTCGAGGCGGTGTCGCTCCGGCGCTTCGCCGTCAAGCCGACCGCGGCCCGTTCCGGCTGGGGCACGAAGGACATGGACGAGGCGCTGGCGGCCGGCGACACCTTCGTCGAGTACTGGCTCGACCATCGCTGCACCGCCGACGCCGACTACCTGCTGCGGGCCTCCTTCGCCGAGATGGGCGGCTACGGGTTCAATCCGAGGGACGACGGCTCCTTCCCGATCTGGATCCAACTGCTGCGTCAGGGACCGCCGACCTGGCGCGCCATGGTCGCCCGGCAGCTCTACCTCTTCGGCGGCCAGTGGCCCCAGCTCAGCATTCTCCGGGCCGGGTCCAAGGAGGACGAGGCGTCCTGGGAGCGCCTGCTGGACTGGTACGGGCTCAGAGGCGGACGTGGTTCGCCGAGCCCCGGCCCTGGGCGAACGCCGCCGTCCTGAGGGAGGTCGCCGGCTCACGCAGTACAATGCCGCTGATGCTCGAGCTGGTCTACGACGACGACAACGGCCACCACCGGATCCCGGTCCGCGGGCCCCTGACCTTCGGCCGGGCCAGCGACAACGACGTGGTGCTCCGCGACTTCTCGGTGTCGCGCTCCCACGCCCGCCTCGAGCTCGACGACGGCATCGCCCGGATCATCGACCTCGACTCCACCAACGGCGTCAAGATCAACGACACCCTGGTCACCTCGGGGCCCCTGGCCCCGGGGGACCGGGTCACCATCGGCAGCTTCACCCTGCTCGTGGAGGACGGCGCTGCCAACACCTCCGGCCTGTCCTCGGCCACCTACCTGCGCCCCCTGTCCGAGTTCAACCAGGACTACGGCCTCGAGGGCCGGACCGTGTCCGCGTCGGCGGCCGGGGTCGGCGGCCGGGAGCGCGTCTTCGAGGTCCTGGCCCAGGTCGGCAAGACCCTGATCGAGGTCGAGGACCTGGAACCGGTGCTCGAGCAGGTCATGGACGTGGTCTTCGAGCAGCTGCTGGTGGATCGCGGATTCATCGTCCTGTTCGACGACGAGGGCACGCCCCGGCTCGAGCGCTACCGGACCCGCGAGTCCGCTGACGGCGTTGCGCCGGAGGTCCCGATCTCCCGCACCATTCTCGACATGGTCGCCCGCCAGAAGGTGGCCCTGCTGACCCACGACGCCCAGGCCGACCAGCGCTTCGAGGCCGGGCGCAGCATCCGCATCCACCAGATCCGCTCCGCCATGTGCGCTCCGCTGTGGCTCCGGGAGCGGGTGATCGGGGTCATCTACGTCGACTCGCCGCTGCACGTGGGCTCGTTCTCGGCCACCGACCTCGACCTGCTGACCGCCCTCGCCAACTACGCGGCGGTGGCCATCGAGCGCGCCCGGCTCAACGAGCGCATCCGCTCCGAGCGCGCCGCCCGCGACCGGCTCGCCCGCTACCACTCGCCGGCGGTCATCGAGGCGGTGCTCGGCGAGGCCGAGCACGAGGGCCCGTCGGTGACCCTCAGCGAGACCTCGATCCTGTTCGCCGACATCGTCGGCTTCACCGCTCGCTGCGAGAGCCTGCCGCCGGAGGAGGTGGCCGCCTTCCTCAACCAGTTCTTCTCCCTCGCCGCCGACGCCGTCTTCGAGTTCGGCGGGACCCTCGACAAGTTCATCGGCGACGCGGTCATGGCCTTCTTCGGGGCCCCCCTGCCCCAGGCCGACCATGCCGAGCGGGCGGTCCGGGCGGCCCTCGCCCTCATGGGCGCCCTCGAGGTCTGGAACCGGGACCGGGTGGCCGACGGCGCCGACCCCATCGAGGTCCGGGTCGCGATCCACTCCGGGCCGGTGGTGGTGGGCGACATCGGATCGGCGCGGCGCGTCGACTACACGGTCCTCGGCAACACCGTCAACGTCGCCGCCCGCCTCGAGGAGTACGTCGCCACCCCGGGGGCGATCGTCATCGGCGAGACCACCTACCAGGCGGTGCGCGAGCTGTTCGCGGCCCGGCACCTGGGCGACGTCCAGCTCAAGGGCCTGAGCCGCAAGATCGGCGCCTTCGAGGTCCTCGGCGGCGAGCCGCCGCCCTCGACGAGGCCGTCGTGAGGCTCGGCGAGCTGCTCTTCGTCACCTCCAACGAGGGCAAGCTCAAGGAGGCCGAAGCGGTGCTCGGGGTCCGTCTGGAGCACCGGGCCCTGGACCTGGCGGAGCCCCAGTCCCTCGACCTGCACGAGGTGGTACGGGCCAAGGCGGCCGCGGCCCACGAGACCCTCGGGCGACCGGTTCTGGTGGAGGACACCGGCCTCGAGCTGCTCGGGCTCGGCGGTTTCCCGGGTCCGTTGATCCGGTGGCTGCTGGCGAGCGTCGGGCCCGACGGCATCTGCCGCATCGTCGACGCCTTCGGCGACCGCCGGGCGGTGGCGCGCTGCGTCGCCTGCGCCGCCGGCGCCGAAGGGGTGGTGGTCGGGGAGGGCGCGGTGCTCGGCAGCATCGCGCCGCAGCCGCGCGGTCTGGGCGGCTTCGGCTGGGACAGCGCCTTCGTGCCCGACGGCGGCGACGGCCGCACCTTCGGCGAGATGGCCGCCGACGAGAAGAACGCGATCTCCCACCGCCGCAAGGCCTTCCTCGCCCTGCGCGACGCCCTCGCCCCCTGAGTCTCACCGCAACGACGCGAAGAGCGCGAAGCCATCGCCGTGGTAGGCTCGCCGCCGTGCGCCGGGAGCTCGCCGACAAGCGGCCGTCCGAGATCCGCGGGATGTTCGGCCGGATCGCCCACCGCTACGACCTGCTCAATCGGGTCCTCTCGCTGGGCCTGGACAGGCGCTGGCGGCGGCTGCTCGCGAAGCGGGTGGCGGCCTTGGACCCCGACTTCGTCCTCGACGTGTGCACCGGGACCGGCGACATCGCGTTGAGCCTCGATTCCGGCCCGGAGGTGGTGGGCGCCGACTTCAGCCTGCCCATGCTGGTGCTGGCCCGGACCAAGGCGTCAGGCCGGTCGCGGCGGCTGCCGTTGCTGGCGGCCGACGCCCAGGCGCTGCCCCTGGCCGACGCCTCGGCGGACGTGGTGACGGTGGCCTTCGGGATCCGCAACTTCGCCGACCTCGAGGCCGGTCTCGCCGAGCTGGTCCGGGTGCTGCGGCCGGGCGGCCGGTTGCTGGTGCTCGAGTTCTCCCGGCCCCGCGGTCCGGCGGCGCCGGTCCTGGCGTGGTGGGTGCGCTCGGTGCCGCCCCGGATCGGCCGGGCGGTGTCGGGCGACCCGGAGGCCTACGACTACCTGCCGGCGTCGGTGGACGGCTTCGCCGACTGCGACGCCCTGTGCGCCCTGATGACGGCGCTCGGCCTCGAGGGGGTGTCGGCGACGCCCCTGACCGCCGGCGTGTGCACACTGTACGAGGGGACCCGCAAGGGCCCGAGGAGGAGGCAGACGTGATCGACAGTGAGAAGCTGCTGGACGGCGCCCGGGTGGCGACCGAGATCCGTGCCGAGGTGGCCGCGGGGGTCGAGGAGCTGGCGGGTCGCGGCGTCACCCCCCGCCTGGACGTGGTGCTGGTCGGCGAGGACCCGGCGTCCCAGGTCTACGTCCGCTCCAAGGCCAGGACCTCGTCCGAGCTCGGCATGATCTCCGAGACCCACGAGCTGCCGGCCGACACCGGGCAGGCCGAGCTCGAGGCCCTCGTCGACCGCCTCAACGCCGACCCCGAGGTCGACGGCATCCTGGTCCAGCTGCCGCTGCCCGGCGGCATCGACAGCGCCGCCATCCTCGACCGGCTCGACCCCGCCAAGGACGTGGACGGCTTCCACCCGACCAACGTCGGCCTGCTCCAGCAGGGGCGGCCGCAGCTGGTGCCCTGCACCCCGGCCGGGGTCATGGAGCTGTTGCGGCGCGAGGCCATCGACCTGAGCGGTCGGCGGGCGGTCGTGGTGGGGCGATCGGACATCGTCGGCAAGCCGATGGCCATGCTCCTGCTGCACGCCCACGCCACCGTCACCCTGTGCCACTCCCGGACCCGACCCCTCGAGGCGGTGACCCGCGAGGCCGAGGTCCTGATCGTGGCGGCGGGCAAGCGGACCCTCATCGGCCCCGGGCACGTGCGCCCCGGCGCGGTGGTGGTCGACGTCGGCATGCACCGGGTCACCGACCGGGCCGTGGTCGAGGAGCTCTACCCGGGCAACGACAAGAAGCTGGCCGCCTTCGAGCGCAACGGGGCGGTGCTGTGCGGCGACGTGGACACCACCCGGGTGGCCCCGGTGGCCGGCCGGATCACCCCGGTGCCTGGCGGGGTCGGGCCGCTGACCATCGCCATGCTCATGGCGAACACCGTGCGCGCGGCGCGCCGCCGGCGGGGGCTCGGGGGATGACCCCGGGGCCGTGCACCGTCGGCCTCACCGGCGGCTTGGCCTCCGGCAAGTCGACGGCGGCAGCGCTCCTCGCCGGCCTCGGCGCCGAGGTCTTCGACGCCGACGCCGCCGTGAGCGAGCTCTACCGCCCGGGCGGCGCCGGGGCCCGGGACGTCGCCTTCCTGTTCGGTGCGGGGGTCCTCGACGCCGACGGCGGGGTCGACCGGGCGCGGCTCGCCGAGCGCGTCCTCTCAGACCCGGAGGCCCGGCGCCGGCTCGAGGGCGCGATCCACCCCCTGGTGCGCACCCTCATCGAGGCCTGGGTCGCCGGCCTCGAGCCGCACGCGGTGGCGGTGGTCGAGGCGGCGCTGCTGGTGGAGACCGGCTCCTGGCGGCGCTACGACCTGTTGGCGGTGGTCTTCTGCACCGCCGAGCAGCAGCTCGAGCGGGCGCTGGCCCGGGGCGTGCCGGCCGTGAGGGCGCGCGCCCTGCTCCGAGCGCAGAGGCCCCTCGACGAGGTGCGTGCCCTGGCCGACGTGGTGATCGACAACTCAGGCCCTCCCGAGGCCCTCGAGGCCGAGGTCCGCCGGGCCTGGCGGGAGATCACGGAGCGCTGCCGGGAGCGCTGAGGCCGCCCCCGCCCACCGACCCAGCTATCAGCATCCCACCCGTGTTGCCCCGGGAGACACCGGGGAAGTAACACGACACCGGTTCCAGCAGACCTCCCCGACCAAGCGGGTCCCCGAAGGTGTTATTCAGGGGGGGTCAGCGATCAGCGACCAGCCACCAGGGATCAGCGACCAGCGACCAGCAACCAGGGATCAGCGACCAGCCACCAGCGATCAGCGGCAGCAACCAGGGATCAGCGGCAGCAACCAGGGATTAGCGACCAGCAACCGGCGACAGCGACCAGCCCCGGGTCCGGGTCCGGACCGTGATCGCTGCCGCTGACCCTGATCACCGTTCCTGCTCGCCGATAGCTGACAGCTGATCGCTGAGGGCTGGGCGGCTACAGCTCCCGGAGGTCGGCGGGAGCTAACGGCTGGTGGGCTGGGCGGGGTAAAGCTGATGGCTGGCGACTGACGGCTCGCCGTCACTCCGCCGGCGCCTCGAGCCACTCGGTGCTGTAGTCCGACGTCGACGGGACCATGCACAGGAAGACCGCGGGCTCGGTCGAGCGGTTCTCGTACCAGTGGGCGGTGCCGGCGGGGATGAAGATCGCGTCGCCCGCCCGCACCTCGACCTCCCGCTCGCCCAGGCCGAGGACCATGACGCCCTCGAGCATGACCTGCTCGTGCTCGATGGAGTCGTGGAGGTGGCTGGGGATCCGGCCCCCCGGGGCCAGGGTGAAGCGGCGGGTGACGAAGGTGGGCGCCCCGTCCGCGGGCCCGATGAGGATCTGGATGGCCGCCCCGCGCGACCTCGTCACCGGCTCGGCCTTCACCGAGGCGATGCTGCGAACCACGGGGGAGGAGGGGTGGCTCATGTCGGCGTCTCCTGCCTGCCGCGCTCGAGCGGCTGTTCGAGCGACCGCCGCATCGGGCCCTTCCGGGCCCTCGGTCGGTCGTCGTCCGGGTGGGTGTCGAGCACCCACCAGTGTACCCGAACCGACCCCGGTCGGTGGTAGGATGCGGCCCCATGCTCGAGCGTCTCCAGGTCCGCGGGCTCGGCATCATCGATGCCGTGGAGGTCGAGCTGGCGCCGGGCTTCGTCGCCCTGACGGGAGAGACCGGGGCCGGCAAGTCCCTGCTCGTGACCTCCCTCGAGCTCCTCGCCGGCCGGCGCGGCCAGTCGGACCTGGTGCGGACCGGCGACGAGGCGCTCAAGGTGGACGGCTGGTTCAGCGCCGCCGACGGCGGGCGGCTGGGTCCGCTGCTCGAGGAGCTCGGGGCGACGGCCGACGGCGAGCTGGTGATCCGCCGCGAGCTGTCGGCGACCGGCCGCGGTCGCTGCTTCGTCAACGATCAGCCGGTGACCGTCGGGGCGCTGGCCCGGCTCGCCCCCCACCTGCTGTCCATCCACGGTCAGCACGAGCAGCACGGCCTCGCCGATCCCGGCGTCCAGCGCCAGCTCATCGACACCGCCGGCGGGCACGACGGGCTCCTGACCGAGGTTCAGGCCCGCTTCGCCGCCTGGCGGACGGCGGCGGACGAGCACGCCTCCCTGGAGGCGGCCCGGGCCTCGCGGCGCGACCGCCTCGACGCCATCGCCTTCCAGCTCGGCGAGATCGAGGCCGTGGACCCGCGGCCCGACGAGCACGACGAGCTCACCGCCCGCCGGGGGGTGCTGCGCAACGCGACCCGCCTCGGCGAGCTGGTGGCGGCGCTTTCAGGGCGACTCAGCGAGGACGACGACTCGGCGGTGGTGCGGATGGCCCGGGCCGAGCGCGAGGTCGAGGAGATGGTGGAGCTCGGCCTGCCGCTGGCCTTCCCCGGGGAGGAGCTCGGCCGGGCCCGCGTCCAGGTCGAGGAGCTGGTGCGCGAGGTCCAGGCCCTGGCCGCCGGGATCGACGGCGACCCCGGCGAGCTCGACGCCGTCGAGACCAGGCTGCACCGCCTCGACCGGCTCATGCTCAAGTACGGCGAGCCGCTGTCGAAGGTGCTCGAGCACCGGGACGCTCTGCTCGCCGAGCGGGCCCGTCTCGAGGCGGTGGAGGACCGGCTCGGCGCCGCCGCCGCCGCCGCCGCCGAGGCGCTGGCGGCCTACGATGGGGCGGCGGTGGAGCTCGACCGCGCCCGCCGCGACGCCGGCGAGGCCCTGGCCCGGTCGGTGGAGCGCGTCCTCGCCCGCCTCAACATGGCGGGCACCCGGATGCGCTTCGACTGGCAGACCCGGCCGGACGAGTCGAGCCCCCTGGTGCGGGGCGGGCAGGCCGTGGCCTTCGACGAGGGCGGCGTCGAGGTCTGCGACCTGCTCATCGCCGCCAACCCGGGGGAGGAGCCGCGGCCCATGGCGCGGATCGCCTCGGGCGGCGAGCTGTCGCGGATCCACCTGGCGCTGCGCACCGTGCTCCGCGCGGCTCGCCCGGACGGCGAGCTGACCCTGCTCTTCGACGAGGTCGACTCCGGCCTCGGCGGCGCCACGGCGGCGGCCCTCGCCGGGCTGCTCCGCGACCTGGCGGCCACCGACCAGGTGCTGGTGGTGACCCACCTTCCCCAGGTGGCGGCCGCCGCGGGCAGCCACCTGCGGGTCGACAAGCGCCTCGTCGACGGCCGCGCCGTGACCAGGGTCGAGGCCCTCGCAGGGGCGGCCCGGGAGCTCGAGATCGCACGGATGCTCGCGGGCGACGAGGTCGGCGAGTCGGCCCGCGCCCACGCCCGGGCCCTGCTGGAGGGACCGTGATCCGCCTCGACCTGACCGACGGCGCGCACCTGGCGGCCGCGGCCGCCGCCGCGGCCGAGGTCCTCGCCCGCCACGGGGTGGTGCTGCTGCCCACCGAGAGCTTCTACGGCCTCGGCGCCGACCCGGCCGACGAGGCCGCCGTCGAGCGGGTCTTCGAGCTCAAGGGTCGGCCCGCGGACCGGGCCCTGCCGGTGGTCTGCAGCGACTGGCAGCAGGTCGAGTCCCTGGTGGCGATCCCCGACCGGTACCGGGTGCGCCTCAGCCGGATCTGGCCGGCGGCCCTGACCGTGGTGGCGCCGTGCCGGCGGCCGCTGCCGGCCGCCCGGTTCGACACCCTGGCGGTGAGGATCCCCGGGCACGGTCTGCTCCGGGCCCTGCTCTACAAGGTCGGCACCCTCACCGCCACCTCGGCCAACCGGCACCGGGAGCCGCCCGCCGTCGAGGTCGACGCCGCCCGGGCGGGCCTCGCGGGCGAGCCGGAGCTGGCCTTGGACGGTGGCCGCCTGGCCGGTGGACGGGCGAGCACGCTGGTCGACCTGACCACCGACCCGCCGCGGCTGATCCGGCCGGGGCCGGTGGCCTGGGAGCAGGCCTTCGACCCCGTCACCGAGACCATCCGCGACCTCTGACCGACCGTCGGGGGATCCCCCAGACACGGACTGGAGATGGCGTCTCAGCGCTGTGGAAAAGCCTGTGGAAAACACTGTGGAAAACCGGTTAAGCCAATGTAAACGCAAGCACTTCCCGACTCGACCCCCGTTCCTTGGTAGGGCTATCAAGTCCTTTTTTGTCAATAACTTGCGCGTATCTCATTGGAATCCGGACCCTTGTCGAGCGGCTCCCCGGGGCGCCGATCCACAAGCCGAACATTTCCGGTACCTTGCAGCGATCGCCGCAGCCGTCGGCGTTGCTGGCCGCAACGGGCCTGTGGTAGCGTGCCAGCTCCGCTGCCGGGACCGGCCCGAGCCGAACCGGGAGGAGTCGCCGATGCCGATCCAAGCCCTCCGAGACAAGGTCCCCGTGGTCGGCCGGGGTGTCTTCATCGCCCCGACCGCGGTGGTGGTCGGCGAGGTCAGCCTGGGCGACGACGTGTCCCTGTGGTACGGCGTGGTGGTGCGCGGAGACATCCACTGGATCCGGATCGGGGCGCGGTCCAACCTCCAGGACGGGGTCCTGGTCCACGTCGAGCGCGGCCTCTACCCCACCGTCCTCGAGGACGAGGTCAGCGTCGGCCACGGCGCCATGCTCCACGGCTGCACCGTCGGGGCCGGCAGCCTGATCGGGATGGGCGCGGTGATCCTCAACCAGGCGGTCATCGGCGAGGGCTCGCTGGTGGCGGCAGGCGCGGTGGTGCGCGAGGGCTTCACGGTGCCGCCGCGCAGCCTGGTGGCCGGGGTGCCGGCGGCGGTCAAGCGGCCGCTCACCGACGACGAGCGCGACCGCGCCCGGCGCACCGCAGCCAACTACATCGCCTACAAGAACGAGTACCTGGCGCAGGGGATCGGTCACCCGGCGCCTGCGGCCCGGGGAGGGGCCCCGGCATGATCCAGAAGGTCAAGGGGACGCGCGACATCCTGCCGCCGGAGTCGCGGCTGTGGAACGAGGTCGAGCGGGTCGCGCTCGAGATCCTGTCGGGCTTCGGCTACGACGAGATCCGGCTGCCCCTGCTCGAGCCCACCGAGCTGTTCGTGCGCTCGGTGGGCGAGGACACCGACATCGTGGCCAAGGAGATGTACACCTTCTCGGATCGCAAGGGCCGGTCCCTGAGCCTGCGCCCCGAGGGCACCGCGGGGGTCGCCCGGGCCTTCATCGAGAACGGCCTCGGCCAGCGCCCCCAGCCGCTGCGGCTGAGCTACCTCGGTCCCATGTTCCGCTACGAGAAGATGCAGCGCGGGCGCTACCGCCAGTTCTCCCAGATCGGGATCGAGATCCTCGGCGCCGCCGCCCCCGCCGCCGACGTCGAGGTCATCGCCGCCCTCCACACCTTCCTCGCCGAGCTCGGCTTCGACGACCTGGTCATCCTGCTCAACAACCTCGGCGACCCCGAGGACCGGGGGCGCTTCATCGCCGGGCTGAAGGGCGAGCTCGCGCCCCACCGGGACGAGCTGTGCGCCGACTGCCAGCGGCGCTGGGACGCCAACCCGCTCAGAATCCTGGACTGCAAGGTCGAGCGCTGCCGGGAGCTGGTGGCGGACACGACCCCGGTGGCCGACGCGGCGAGCGACGAGTCCCGGCGACACGTGGCGGCGGTGGAGGCCGGGCTCGGGGCCCTCGAGATCCCCGTGCGGCGGGCGCCCAAGCTGGTGCGGGGCCTCGACTACTACCTGCGCACGGTCTTCGAGGTGGTCGCACCGGAGCTGGGCGAGGACACGGTGATCTGCGGCGGCGGCCGCTACGACCGGCTGATCGCCGACCTCGGCGGCGCCCCGGTGCCCGGGGTCGGCTTCGCCATCGGCACCGACCGGCTGATCGAGGTGCTGCCGGCGAGCTTCCGCGACCGGGTCCTCGAGCGGCCCGAGGTGGCGGTGCTGCCGGTGGGCGAGGCGGCGGCGGTGCGGGCCGCGGTCCTGGCCCGCGAGCTGGTGCTCGCCGGCGCGACCGTGCACACCGAGGTCACCGGCCGGTCGCTGAAGGCCGGTCTCAAGTGGGCCTCCAAGCTCGACGCCGCGATGGCGGTGATCCTCGGCGAGGACGAGCTCGCCGCCGGGGTCGCGGTGGTGCGCGACCTGAGGCGCGGTGAGCAGGAGACCGTCGCCCTCGACGGGGTGGCGTCGGCGGTGATGGCGGCGCTCGGCGAACGCGGCTGACGCGGCCGCGGCGGAAAGGAAGCAGGCGATGGTCAGTGCGTGGGATCGACCCTGGTGCGCGTCGCTCAACGCCGACAGGATCGGCGACACGGTGGAGCTCGTGGGCTGGGTCCGGCGCCGGAGGGACCTGGGCGGGCTGGTGTTCGTCGACCTGCGCGACCGCAGCGGCCTGGTCCAGCTGGTGTTCGAGGACGCCATGGTCGCCGACGGCGAGCGCCTGTCGGGCGAGGACGTGATCCGGGTCCGCGGCGAGGTGCGGGCCCGCGCCGAGGGCCAGGCCAACCCGGAGCTCGCCAGCGGCGAGATCGAGGTCCGGGTCGCCGAGCTCGAGCTCCTCACCGAGGCCGAGACGCCGCCGTTCGTGGTCGAGGACGAGGTCAACGCTTCCGAGGAGCTGCGGCTGGTGCACCGCTCGCTCGACCTGCGCCGGCCCGAGATGACCGCCAACCTGGTGCTGCGGCACCGGGTCGTGGCGGCGGTTCGCTCCTACCTCGACGAGATGGGCTTCATCGAGGTCGAGACCCCGATCCTGACCCGCTCGACCCCGGAGGGTGCGCGCGACTTCCTGGTGCCGTCCCGCGTCCACAAGGGCCAGTTCTACGCCCTGCCCCAGTCGCCCCAGCTGTTCAAGCAGCTGCTTCAGGTGGCGGGGATCGAGCGCTACTACCAAATCGCGCGCTGCTTCCGGGACGAGGACCTGAGGGCCGACCGCCAGCCCGAGTTCAGCCAGATCGACGTCGAGGCCTCCTTCGTCGCCGAAGAGGACATCTTCACCCTGGTCGAGGGGCTGTTCGCCCGGATCCTGCCGGTGGCCGGCCTCGAGCCGCCCGAGGCCTACCCGCGGCTCGCCTACCGCGACGCCATGGAGCGCTTCGGCAGCGACCGTCCCGACACCCGCTTCGGCCTCGAGCTGGTGGAGCTCGGTCCCCTGTGCGAGGGCTGCGGCTTCACCATCCTCGAGTCGGCCGCCGCCGAGGGCCGGGTCAAGGGGCTGGTGCTGCCGGGTGGCGCCGAGCTGTCCCGCAAGCAGCTCGACGCCCTGTCGGAGGTGGTCCGACCCCACGGCGCGGCCGGGGTGCTGTGGTTCAAGCGCACCGCCGAAGGCGTCGCCTCCCCGGCCAGGAAGGCCCTCGGCGACGACGGCGTCGTGCGCTTCCTCGACGGCGCCGGCGCCGGGCCCGACGACCTGCTGCTGGCCGTCGGCGGGCCCGAGAAGGTGGTTCTGGCCGCCCTCGGCGCGCTGCGGCTCCACCTGGCCGCCGAGCGGGGGCTGGTCCCTGGGGGCCGGCACGACCTGCTGTGGGTCACCGACTTCCCCCTGCTGGAGTGGCACGACGAGGACCGTCGCTACTACGCCATGCACCACCCCTTCACGTCGCCCCGGCCCGAGGACCTCGAGCTGCTGGACAGCGACCCCGGCGCGGTCCGGGCCCGGGCCTACGACCTGGTGATGGACGGGGTCGAGCTCGGCGGCGGCTCGATCCGGATCAGCGACGCCGACCTCCAGCGCCGGCTCTTCGCCGTCCTCGGCATCGCCGCCGAGGAGGCCCAGTCCCGGTTCGGCTTCCTGCTCGAGGCCTTCCGCTACGGGGTGCCGCCCCACGGCGGCATCGCCTTCGGGGTCGACCGGATCGTCATGCTGCTGGCGGGCCGCGACTCGATCCGCGACGTCATCGCCTTCCCCAAGACCGCGTCGGCCTCGTGCCTCATGACCCGGGCGCCGTCGCCGGTGGACGAGAGTCAGCTCGACGAGCTGGGGCTGACGACCAAGTAGCGGTCAGCTGTCAGCCACCAGCTCTCAGCCTCCTCCGCCCAGCCGATGTGATCGCGGGAGCCCCGAAACACCGCCGCGGCAGGGTTCAGCGGCGGTACCAACGGGAAGCCAACAGCGAGCAGGGGCAGCGACCAGCGATCAGCAATCGGCGGCAGCGATCGGTGATCAGCGATCAGCGACCAGCAATCAGCAACCAGGGATCAGCGGCAGCAACCGGCGACAGCGACCAGCCCCGGGTCCGGGTGCGGACGCTGATCAGTGGCGCTGCCGCTGTTGGCTGCCCCTCGCCGCTGGCAACTGTCCCTGGTTGCTGATGGCTGATCGCTGTTTGCTGGTGGCTGTCCCTGGTCGTTGCCCCTGCTCGCTGTTGGCTGCCCTTGGGGGCCGTTGAACCCCGCCCCGGCCCGCCGGCATGATCACCTCCGAGTCGTTCACAAGGTTCGGATAGTCGACGGGCCGTCCCAGGTCAAGGGCGCCCGCCCACCCAACCTCCCTTGACATGGGCCGCCCCGCCGACTTGGAGGAGCGGCCATGAACGACTCGGAGGTGACCATGCACGACACGCGCCCCCCCGGCGACCTCACCGTCTACCGCACCGCCCTCGAGGCGGCCGCAACTGCCATCGCTCTTGTCAGGCGGGTACCCGCCCCCCTGAAGAGCCTCGCCGACCAGGTGATCCGCAGCGCCTCGTCGGTGCCTGCCAACCTCAACGAGGGCCATGGCCGGTCGGGCCGCGACCGGATCCACCACTGGCGCATCGCCTTCGCCTCGGCGAAAGAGGTCGATGCTCATCTCAGCCTTCTGGCCCGTGCCGGTGCCGTCGATGCGAAACGGGCGGCAGAGGCACTCGACCTCTTCGACCAGGTACGCGCCATGACCTGGCGGCTGCTGCATCCGAAGCGGTGAGGTCTCACCGTGTCGGGCCCGGATTGTAGGGCCGGCGGCTCGCCGGCCTTGTCCGGACGATGCCGGTTGATGGTGCCCGCTTCCGCGTCCGTGCGCGTGCCCGATGGCAGCGATCGTCGGCAGCGATCAGCAATCAGAAGCAGCGACCAGCGATCAGCGACCAGGGATCAGCAACCGGCGATCAGCAATCAGGGACAGCGATCCGCAATCGGCGACAGCATCAGCGACCGGGTCCGGGAGCGGACGCTGATTTCTGCCGCTGTCTCTCCTAGGTAACACCCTCGGGGACTTGGTCGGGGAGGTCTGCTGGGACCAGTGTTGTGTCGTTTCCCCGGTGTCTCCCGGGACACCAAGGGTGGGAGGCTGAGAGCTGACGGCTTGCGCGCCGGCCGAACCGGCGACGGCTTCAGTCGCCGGACGCGTCCTCGGGCAGGCTCTCGCTCGCCAGCTCGAGGTCGCCTGCGGCGACGCGGTCGACCAGGTCGCGGGCCGCCTCCAAGTCCTCGGGGGCGACCAGGATCTCGACCGCGCCGAGCCCGTCGAGGACGAAGGCGTGGGTCTTGCGCAGCGCTTCGCCCCGGACCAGGGTCGGAATCCCGTGCGCCTCGAGGAAGGCCCGCAGCTGCTGCTCCTCGACCTCACCCTGAACGGTCGTCACGACAACGAAATCGGTGTCCATCGATGTGCTCCTGTACCCCATTGTACGGGGTTCCCATTCTCCGAAAACCCCGAGCACGACCGCCGGGTCGGGGTCGGGGTTTTCGGAGCCCCGGCAGAACGTTGACAGCCGACACGACCTATTGCTAAGATCCCGGTCCCTCCGGGTTTCCGGAGATCGATCTTTGCAAGCGAAGGACGAAGGCAGGTTCCAAGCGTCCACGGGACCACCTGCCAGTAGCCTGATAGGCGCGTAGCTCAGCTGGTTAGAGTGCTACCTTGACACGGTAGAGGTCAGCGGTTCGATCCCGCTCGCGCCTACCATTTTCCCGTTCCGTGAAGGCGCGTAGCTCAGTTGGTTAGAGCGCATCCCTCACACGGATGAGGCCCGCGGTTCGAGTCCGCGCGCGCCTACCACCGACGGAATCGAGGCCCGACCATCCCGTGGTCGGGCCTTCGCGTTTCGAGTGCGAACGACGACGGAGTGCCTTATGGCCGAGACAATTCAAGTCACCCTGCCCGACGGCAGCAGCCGGGAGTTCCCGGCCGGGTCCACGGTCCTCGACGTGGCCGCGGCCATCGGCCCGCGGCTCGCTCGTGACACCGTCGCGGGCAAGGTCGGCGGCCGCCTGGTGGACCTGCGCACCCGCCTCGAGGGCGACGTCGAGCTGCGGATCGTGACCTCGAGGGACCCCGAGGCCGGCGAGGTCATCCGGCACTCGGCGGAGCACGTCATGGCCGACGCGGTCAAGCGGCTGTGGCCGGGCACCCCGATCGACGCCGGCCGCCAGGACCACTCGGAGAAGTTCCAGTACGACTTCCGCTTCCCGCGGCCGTTTCGGCCCGAGGACTTCGAGCGGATCGAGGAGGAGATGCGGCGCATCATCGCCGAGGACCTGCCCTTCGAGCGCGAGGAGGTGGACCGCGACCGGGTCCGGTCGGTGATGGCGGCGCGGGGCGAGGACATCAAGCTGATCCGCCTCGAGGACATCCCCGAGGGTGAGGCCATCAGCCTCTACCGCCACGGCGACTTCGTCGACCTGTGCCGCGGGCCCCACCTCCAGCGCACCGGCCAGATCGGCGCGGTGCGGCTGCTCGAGGCGTCGGGCGCCTACTTCAGGGGCGACGAGCGCAACGAGATGCTGCAGCGCCTCTACGGCACCGCCTTCGCGTCCAAAGCCGAGCTCGAGGCCTACTTCGAGCGGATCGAGGAGCTCAAGCGCCGCGACCACCGCAAGCTCGGCCGGGAGCTCGACCTGTTCAGCTTCCACCCCGAGGCGCCGGCGAGCCCCTTCTTCCACCCCCGGGGCGCCGTGGTCTACAACGCCCTGCTCGAGCTGATGCGGGAGAAGTACCGCCAGTACGGCTACGAGGAGGTCATCACCCCGCAGATCTTCGACGTCGAGCTGTGGAAGCGCTCGGGCCACTACGACAACTACCGCGACGACATGTTCTTCGCCGACGCCTTCGACGAGGTCGACGAGCGCAGCTCGAGCGTCAAGCCCATGAACTGCCCGTCCCACTGCCTGATCTACGGCGACCGGGCCCACTCCTACCGAGAGCTGCCGCGCCGGATCGCCGACTTCGGCCGGCTGCACCGCTACGAGCGCTCGGGGGTGGTGACCGGCCTGACCCGGGTGCGCTCCTTCTCCCAGGACGACGCCCACATCTTCTGCACGCCCGAGCAGATCGGGCCCGAGATCGAGGCCCTGTTCGCCTTCATCTTCGAGATCTACGAGCTGTTCGGCTTCGGCGACGTCAACGTCTACCTGTCGACCCGGCCGGCCAAGGCCATGGGCGACCCCGAGATCTGGCGCCACGCCGAGAAGGTCTTGGCGAGCTGCCTCGAGGCCCGCGACGACCTCACCTACACCGTCAAGGAGGGCGAGGGCGCCTTCTACGGGCCCAAGATCGACTTCGACGTCGCCGACGCCCTCGGCCGGGCCTGGCAGCTCGCCACCATCCAGCTCGACTTCCAGATGCCCGAGCGCTTCGAGCTCAGCTACATCGACTCCGACGGCTCCCAGCGACGGCCGGTGATGATCCACCGCGCCATCCTGGGCTCGCTGGAGCGCTTCTACGGCGTCATGCTCGAGCACTTCGCCGGCGACCTGCCGCCGTGGCTGGCGCCCGAGCAGGCCCGGGTGCTGCCGGTGACCGACGCGGTCGGCGACTACGCCGAGCGGGTCGCGGACGCGCTCAGGCAGCGCGGGCTGCGGGCCGACGTCGACCGCCGCTCCGAGAAGCTCGGCTACAAGATCCGGGACGGCGAGACCATGAAGGTGCCGTACCTGCTGGTGGTCGGCCAGCGCGAGGCCGATGAGGAGAGCGTCTCGCTGCGGCTGCGCCACGGCCGCGACGAGGGCGTCCTGAAGATGTCGGAGGCGGTCGAGAGGATCGCGAACGCAGTGTCCACCCGCTCGCGCGAGGCGTGAGCACGAAGCCCCGGCGGCGACCGGGGCACGACGGCTCGGCCGCGGCCGGGCAGAAGGAGTCCACGATGCCCAAGATGAAGACCCACCGTGGGGCGGCCAAGCGGATCAAGCGGACCGCGAGCGGCAAGCTCAAGCGCCACAAGGCCTACAAGTCCCACATTCTCACCAAGAAGAGCGCCAAGCGGAAGCGCCGCCTGCGCAAGGCGGTGATCGCCTCGCCGGCCGACGCCAAGGTGCTCGACCGCATGCTCGTCGGGATGAAGTGAGGAGGCCGACATGCGCGTGAAGCGTTCGACGAATCGCAAGGACCGCCGCAAGAAGATCCTCAAGCTGGCCGAGGGCTACTGGGGTGGCAAGTCTCGGCTGCACCGGATCGCCAAGCTCCAGGTCGAGAAGTCCCTGGTCTACGCCTACCGTGACCGCAAGCAGAAGAAGCGCCAGTTCCGCAGCCTCTGGATCACCCGCATCAACGCGGCGGCCCGGCAGAACGGCACCACCTACTCGGCCCTCATCGCAGGGCTGAGAACCGCCGGCTGCGAGCTCGACCGCAAGGTGCTCGCGGACCTCGCGGTGCGCGACCCCAAGGCCTTCACCGAGCTCGTCGAGCTGTCCAAGAGCACCGGCTGAGGCGGCCGCCATGGCGATGGGGGTGGAGCGCCTGGAGCAGGTGCGGGGGTCGTTCCTCGCCGACCTCGAGGCGGCGGCCGGCGACCCGGAGGCGGTGGAGAAGGTCCGGGTCGCCTACGCCGGCCGCAAGTCCGGCGTCCTCCAGGAGCTGACCGCGGCCCTGCGCGAGCTGCCCGCCGAGGACCGGCGGGACTACGGGCGCGCCCTCAACGAGCTCAAGAAGCTCATCGAGAGCACCCTGGCCGAGGCCCGCGAGGCGGTGGCCGGTGCTGCCGGCCACGCCGCCGCCACGGTCGACGTCACCCTGCCCGGGCGGCCGCTGCCGCGGGGCGCCGAGCACCCGGTCCACCTGGTGCGGCGGCGGATCGAGGAGATCTTCCTGAGGATGGGCTACGACGTCGAGGACGGGCCCGAGATCGAGGACGACTGGCACAACTTCGAGGCCCTCAACATCCCGCCCGACCACCCGGCGCGGGACGACCAGGACACCTTCTACGTGGGCTCCGACCGGCTGCTCAGGACCCACACCTCGCCGGTCCAGGCCCGGGTCATGGAGCGGCGCCGGCCGCCGATCCGGATCGTGGTGCCGGGCCGGGTCTACCGCCGCGACTCCGACCTGCGCCACTCGCCCATGTTCCACCAGCTCGAGGGTCTGGTGGTCGACGAGGGCATCACCGTCGGCCACCTCAAGGCGACCCTGGAGACCTTCCTCCACGCCCTGTTCTCCGAGAAGGTGCGGGTGCGCCTGCGGCCCGGCTACTTCCCCTTCACGGAGCCCTCGGCCGAGGTCGACATCTCGTGCATCTTCTGCCGGATGGCCGGCTGCGGGGTGTGCTCGGGCTCGGGCTGGATCGAGATCCTCGGCGCCGGCATGGTCGACCCGCGGGTCTTCGAGGCGGTCGGCATCGACCCCGAGCGCTACACCGGCTTCGCCTTCGGCCTCGGCCTCGACCGGGTGGCCATGCTCCAGTACGGCATCCCGGACCTGCGGCAGCTGTTCGCCGGCGACCAACGACTGACGAGGCAGTTCGAATGAAGTTCGACGCCACCTGGCTGCAGAGCCTCCTCGACGGCGCCCCCGCCCCCGACACCCTCGCCGACGAGCTCACCGCGTGCGGCTTCCTGGTGGAGCTGCGGGAGCCCGGCGACGGCGGCGAGGTCTGGGACGTGGAGGTCACCACCAACCGCCCCGACGCCATGAACCACCGCGGCCTCGCCCGCGAGGCGGCGGTCGCCACCGGCGCGACCCTGCGGCCGCTCACCGTCGAGCTCGTCGAGGGCGGCCCGGCGACCGCCGAGCTGGCGACGGTCGCCATCGCCGACCCGGACGTCTGCGGCCGGTTCTGCGCCCGCGTCGTCCGGGGCGTCCGGCGGGCGAGCTCGCCGGAGTGGCTGCAGCGCCGGCTCGCCAACTGCGGGGTGCGGCCGATCAGCGCCATCGTCGACGTCACCAACTACGTTCTGCTGGAGCTCGGCCAGCCCCTCCACGCCTACGACCTGGCCAAGGTCCGCGGCCGCACCCTCGTCGCCCGCCGCGCCCGCCCCGGGGAGACCCTGCTCACCCTGGACGGGGAGACCCGCAAGCTCGACGAGAGCATGGCGGTCATCGCCGACGCCGAGGGCGCGGTCGGCCTGGCGGGGATCATGGGCGGCGCCGACTCGGAGATCGGCGACGACACCACCGACGTGCTCCTGGAGGCGGCGAACTTCGACGCCCTCACCATCCGCCGGGCAGCCCGGGCCCTGGGCATGCACACCGAGGCCTCGCACCGCTTCGAGCGTGGCGCCGACCCCGAGCTGCCGCCGGTCGCCGTCGACCTGGCCGCCGCGCTGATCGCCGAGCTGGCCGGCGGCGAGGTCTGCCGGGGCCGGATCGACGTCCATCCCCACCCGCTCGAGCGGCGGCAGCTCGCCACCACCTCCGCCCGGGTGTCGGCCTTCGCCGGGGTCGGGATCGACGCCGCCCGGATCGTCGACATCGCCGCCGGGCTCGAGCTCGAGCCGGACACCGACGGCGACGTCATCCGGGTGAGGGTGCCCTCGTTCCGGGTCGACCTGGAGCGCGAGGCGGACCTGATCGAGGAGGTGGTGCGGCACGTGGGCTTCGACGCCATTCCCGCCGCCCTCCCCGTGCTGGCGACCGTCCCGGGCCGACGCAACCCGAACTGGGAGCTGGTCGACCGGGCGCGCTCGGCGGCGCTGTCGGCCGGCCTCGCCGAGGTCGTCACCTGGGCCTTCATCGATCCCGCCTCCGACGCGGCGGCCGCGAGCCTGCCCCTGTGCCCGGGGCCGGCGGTCGAGCTCGACAACCCCCTCGCGACGACCCAGTCGACCATGCGCCGGTCGCTCCTGCCGGGCCTGCTGACCGCCGTCCGCGACACCCTGAACCAGGGCGAGCGCCGGATCGAGATCTTCGAGCAGGGCCGGGTCTACTGGAAGACCGCCGACGGGCCGGCCGAGGCCGAGCGCCTGGCCGCCGCCCTGGCGGGACCGGCCCTGGGCCGCGACGGAGGCGTCGACTTCGCCGACCTCAAGGGGGTGGCCGAGCGGATGGCCGCGGGCCTCGGCCTGTCCGCCCTCGGCTGGCGGCGGGGCGGCGCGCCCTGGCTCGACGAGGCCCAGGGCGCGCTCCTCGAGACCGCCGGGGGACTGGTGGTCGGCTGCGCCGGCCTGGTGGCCCGGCCGACGGCCTCGAGCTGGGAGCTCAAGGCCCCCGTGTACGTGGTGGAGCTCGACCTCGGGGCGGCGCCGGCCGAGCTGCCGCTGCCGTCCTTTACCGAGCTGCCGCGCTTCCCGGCGGTGATCGCCGACATGACGGTGGAGCACCCGGTGGGCCTGAGCTACGCCGAGCTGGTGTCGGCGGTCGGCGAGCTCGCCGGCGAGCGGGTGGAGAGCGTCGCGCTGCAGGCCCGCTACGCCGGCAAGGGGCTGCCGCCCGGCACGGTCCGGACGACCCTGCGCCTGACCTACCGCGCCGGCGACCGGTCCCTGACCCAATCCGAAGTCAACGAGCAGCAGAGCGGGCTGCGCGCGAGCCTCGCCGAGCGCCTCGGCGTGTCCTTCGCCTGAGGGCCCGGCAGCAAGGGAGAAAGCCCATGGCCATGGAAACCGTCCTGCAACAGCTCGAGGAACGCACCGAGCAGCTGATCGCGGCCTACCGCGGTGAGGCCGCGCGCGCCGCCGAGCTCGAGTCCGAGGTCGCCGAGCTTCGAGGCAAGGTCTCGGAGCTCGAGTCCAAGCTCGCCGACGGGTCCGACGTCGAGGCCCGGGTCAAGGAGCTCGAGGGCCAGCGCGACCAGCTCGCCGACCGGCTCGAGAAGGTGCTCGGGCTGATCGACGGCGTGCTCTCCGACGGCGCCTGATCGATCCGCGTCCGTGGCCGGCCCGGCGGCCGGGCTCAGGGAGGAATCGCCGCGAGCTCGGCCGCGAGCCGCCGTCCGGCGTCCTCCTGGCCGACCATGACCAGCCACTGGGCCCGCAGGGCCTCGCGCTCGGGCGCGGGCCGTCCCCCCCGCCAGGCGAGCCATCCGATCTGGAGCGCGACCACCGCCAGCACCAGCACGGCGACCGGCCGCCATCGCCGGCCGCCGCCGAGCCGCGCCAGAGCCCAGATCAGCGCCGCCCCCGCGAGGCCGGCGACCGCCACGTGCACGGGCCAATCGGGCAGCCCGAGGAGCGCACCCGGCAAAGTCGCATGGAGCGCGCCGTCGGCGACGCTCGGCAGCACGAGCTCGGCCAGAGGCCGCGCGACCTCGGGAGGCAGGAACGGCGACACCGCCACCGTCAGGGCGGTGCGGGTGGCGGAGGCGGCGGCCAGCACCGCGAGGATTGCCAGTGCCAACGGCCGCCGGGCCATGTCGACGGCGGCAGCGACGGTGGGCACCAGCAGCAGCGGGACCACCGGCACCAGGTGGCGCGCCGCCGCACCCCATCCCGCCTGCCAGTCGCTGAAGCCGGCCGCGAAGGCGACGTAGAGGACGGCGGCGGCGGCCAGCGGCCCCGCCTCGCGCCAGCCGGTCCGCCGGACCATGAGCCACAGGCCCACCGGGACGAGCAGCAGAAGGGGCGAGTACGCGAAAAGACCGCGTGACGAGCCGACCAGGACCCCCCACAGCGCCTCGGCGGTGGGCGGGCCGACCCCCGACACCCCGCCGCCGTGGATCTCGGCGAAGCCGGGGTCGGCCTTGAAGGCGTAGCCGGTGAGCCAGGGGGAGCCGAAGGCCGCCCAGTGGTAGAGAAGCATGGGCAGGGCGCCGAGACCGATGCCCCCGGCCGCAGCCGCGATCTTGGCCGGCGGCGTCCGGCGGATCACTAGCGTGGCGGCCATGACGAGCACCAGCACCGCCGTGGGGTACTCGGTGGCGACGGCGAGCCCTGCAACGAACCCGCCGGCCGCGGCGGTCCCGACGCCGCCCTCCCCCGCCGGCCGACCGAGGAGCAGCAGCCACGCCGCCGCCACCAGCGCCGCCGCCGGCACGTGGCCGAAGAAGACCGTGCCGTAGGTCCACAGGGGCGTGCACACAACCGCGACGACGGCGACCGGCGCGGCGTGGTCGGCAGCGGAGCCGGCGAGCCGCGGCAGCACCACCACCGCCAGCAGGATCGTCGCCAGGGCGACCAGCAGGGCGGTCAGCAGGTGGCGCAGGGGCCAGAACGCCGGCAGCTCGGTGCCGGGGACCGCGGGCAGCAGCCCGCCGGCGAGCCAGAGGACCGGCACCGACATCAGAGAGAGCCCCGGGGCCTTGTCGGCGAGCACCCGGCCGTCGTGGCGGGCGACGTCCTCGGACAGGCCGTAGACCAGGGCCGGCCCCTCGAGGTCCACGGTGCCGTCGAGGGCCAGGGCAACCGCGAGCTCGACCCGGACCAGCTCGTTGGGGTTGGCGACCGGCGGCGCTCCCGCGAGGGGCGCGAGCAGGGCGACCGCGAGCGCGGCGATCGCAGCAACGCGCCACCACCGGCCCTCGGCATCGGGTGTTGACTGGGAGGGGCTCATGCGACGGCCCGACGATAGCGTGGCGCCCGGTTCCCGACAACGTGCGGGCCAGGTGAGCTGGCGTGGAGCGAATGGCTGGCGAGGATCTCGGGCACAAGAACGGAATCGGACGCGGACGCGGACGCGGGGGGGCACGGGCGGGCCGCAGCAGAGACGGCTCCCCGGGGCGGTGGTGATACGAAGATTCGATACTGTATACTCGCAAGTGGGAAGGAGCGACGAATGGCGACCGTTCGAGCCACAGTCGAGGTCTTCGGGCAGCGGCTGGGGCTCCGTGCCGACGGGGACGCGGACCGGCTGCAGGAGATCGCCCGGTTCGTGGACTCCCGGATGCGCGAGGTGGCCGATCGCAGCTCCAGTGTCGACACGGTCAAGATCGCGGTCTTGACCGCACTCAACATAGCGGACGAGCTCTTCCAAGAGCGCGAGACGGATCAGGACGTCCGGCAGAAACGTTTGGAGAAACAGGCGGAACGACTCGTGACGAGGCTCGATGAAGCGATGAAGCCCGACGATCTCGGGAACGGACACTAGGACTTGGAGGTCCCTGCGCGGTTGGTGATGAGTGAAACTATTCTTGAACCAACACCTATTTGAAGGGTTGCCGGGTTTTCCCGCTCTGATGCCTGCCTCCGGGTGGGAGATGGGCGGGGAACAGGTGCCCACCTGTGGTTTCGCAGGTTCAAATAGACCAGCTCACACGGCCGTAGTGGGGGCCTCCCCTTAGCTTCCTCCTCCTCGGTTCTCCATTCCTGGCGGCGGTCCTGATCGCTCCTTGACAAGGGGGTGGATCGTGGACTACCAGATGCTCGCAGCACTTGCCGTGCTGCTGCTCGCGGTCCTCGGCCTGCTGCTGGTCTGGGCGTTGTGGCGCCGGTCGCGACAGGCGGCGCTGCGGCTCGTGGCCAACGCGGAGGCCGAGGCAAGAAAGGTCCTGGCGCGAGCCGAGATCGACAGTCAGCGGGTGGCCAAGGACATGGAGATCGTGGCCCGCGAGCGGCTGCTCGCGGCCCGTGCCGAGTTCGAGCGGGAGACTCGCGGCCAGCGTCTCGAGCTGGTCGCCCTGGAACGGCGCCTGGAGCAGGAGCGGGCCGAGCTCGACGTCAAGACGTCCGAGGTCGGCGAGCGGGAGCAGCGGCTGCAATCTCTGGAGTCCGCCCTCGAGGACCAGCGGACGAGCCTCGACGAGCGCGCCCGGACCCTCGACGCCGCCCTCGACGAGCAGCGGATCAAGCTCGAGCAGATCGCCGGCCTGACCACCGAGCAGGCCAAGCAGGAGCTGCTGCACGCCCTCGAGAACGAAGCCCGGATGGACGCCGCCAACCTGGTGCGCAAGATCGAGGAGGAGTCCTCCGAGAAGGCCAAGGAGAAGGCCCGGCGGGTGATCTCGATGGCGATCCAGCGGATCGCCTCCGACCACGTGGTGGAGAGCACGGTGGCGGTGGTGGACCTGCCGTCGGACGAGATGAAGGGACGCATCATCGGCCGGGAGGGTCGCAACATCCGCGCCTTCGAGCAGGCCACCGGCGTCGACCTGATCGTCGACGACACCCCCGAGGCGGTGATCCTGTCGTGCTTCGAGCCGGTGCGCCGGGAGATCGCCCGGCTGTCCCTGGAGAGCCTCATCACCGACGGACGGATCCACCCCGGGCGGATCGAGGAGGTGGTCGCCAAGATCCAGGTCGAGATGGACGAGAAGCTGCTCGCCGATGGTGAGGCGGCGGCCCTGGAGGTGGGGATCCCGGACCTCCACCCCGAGATCCACAAGCTCATCGGCCGGCTGCAGTTCCGGTCGTCCTACGGCCAGAACGCCCTCAAGCACTCCATGGAGGTTTCCTGGCTCGCCCACCACATGGCGGCCGAGCTCGGCGCCGACGCGGCGGTGGCCAAGCGCGCCGGACTGCTCCACGACATCGGCAAGGCGGTGGACCGCGAGATGGACGGCACCCACCTCGAGCTCGGGCGCGAGATGCTGCGCAAGTTCGGCGAGTCCGACGTGGTGATTCACGCCATGGAGTGCCACCACGGCGACTACGACCCGCACTCGGTGGAGGCGGTCCTGGTCACCGCCGCCGACGCCCTGTCGGCGGCCCGGCCCGGCGCCCGGCGCGAGATCCTCGAGAACTACATCAAGCGCCTGGAGAAGCTCGAGAGCATGGCGACCGACTTCGACGGGGTCGAGAAGGCCTACGCCATCCAGGCCGGCCGCGAGCTGCGGATCATCGTCGAGTCCGACAGCATCAGCGACGAGAAGGCGATCTGGCTCGCCCGCGACGTCGCCAAGAAGGTCGAGGCCGAGCTCACCTACCCGGGCCAGATCAAGGTCACCGTGATCCGCGAGACCCGGGCGGTGGAGTACGCGAGGTGACCCGACTGCTGTTCGTCGGCGACATCATGGGGTCGGCCGGCCGCAAGGCGGTGGCCGGCCACCTCGAGGAGCTCGTCGACCGCGAGCGGGTCGACTTCGTGATCGCCAACGTCGAGAACGCGGCCGGCGGCTTCGGCATCACAGCCGAGGTGCTCGCCGAGCTCGAGGTCTACCCGGTGGACGTGTGGACCACCGGCAACCACGTCTGGGACAAGAAGGAGGGGGTGCCCCTGCTCGACGCCCACCCGGCCCTGCTTCGGCCCGCCAACTACCCGGAGGGCAACCCGGGCCGGGGCTGGTGCATCGAGGAGACCGCGGCCGGGGTGCCGGTGGCGGTGGTCAACCTCCAGGGCCAGGCCCTGATGCCGCCCATCGACAACGCCTTCCGCAAGGCCGACGAGGTGCTGGAGGCGATCCGGGACGCGCGGCCCGAGCTGCGCCTGATCGTCGTCGACATGCACGCCGAGGCGACGTCGGAGAAGCAGGCCATGGGCTGGTACCTGGACGGCCGGGTGACGGCGGTGCTCGGCACCCACACCCACGTCCCGACCGCCGACGAGCGGATCCTGCCCCAGGGCACCGCCTTCCAGACCGACGTCGGGATGACCGGCCCCTACGAGTCGATCATCGGCATGAAGCCGGCCAAGGTCCTCGAGCGCTTCCTGCTCAACACCCCTCGGCCCTTCGAGCCCGCCAAGCGCGGC
>DATHSO010000115.1:0-7457 GCA_035464095.1 Candidatus Methylomirabilota bacterium
CGCCGCCCGGGCGCCGGCCGAGCCCCCGGCGCCGGCGCCGCCGGCCCGCGGGGGCGGCACCGAGCCGGCGCCCAAGAAGGCCCGCGGAGAGGTCGCGCCGCCGGTTCCGTCCGGCACCACCTTCGGCCAGTACGTCCTCGAGGAGCACATCGCCACCGGCGGCATGGCCCAGGTCTACAAGGCCCGCATGCTCGGCCTCGAGGGCTTCCAGAAGACGGTGGCCGTCAAGCGCATCCTGCCCCACCTCACCGACAACGAGGAGTTCGTGCGGATGTTCGTCGACGAGGCCAAGCTGGCGGCCCAGCTCAGCCACCCGAACATCATCCACATCTACGACCTCGGCAAGATCGACCGCTCCCACTTCATCGCCATGGAGTACATCGAGGGCCGGGACCTGCGCTCGATCCTCGACCTGTGCCGCGAGCGCGGCACCCAGGTGCCGGTCCCCATCGCCCTGTGGATCGTCACCCTGCTCGCGGGCGCCCTCGACTACGCCCACAAGAAGCGCGACTTCGACAACCGCGACCTCGGGCTGGTTCACCGCGACGTGTCGCCCCAGAACGTGCTGATCTCCTCCGACGGCGAGATCAAGCTGTGCGACTTCGGGATCGCCAAGGCGGCCTCCAAGGCGTCCCACACCCGCGCCGGAGCCCTCAAGGGCAAGCTCCAGTACATGTCCCCGGAGCAGGCCTGGGGCCGCGACATCGACCACCGCTCGGACGTCTTCTCCCTCGGCCTCGTGCTGTACGAGATGCTGACCGCCAGGAAGGTCTTCGCCGGCGACTCCGAGCTGTCGATCCTCGAGCAGGTCCGCAGCCCCAAGGTCGAGCCCCCGTCGCGGCTGGTGGCCGCGATCCCGGCCGACGTCGACCGGGTCGTCCTGAAGGCCCTGACCCCGGAGCGCACCGAGCGCTACCAGTCGGCCCGCGACCTCCAGCGCGACTGCGAGGCGATCCTGAAGCAGCAGGGCTGGGAGCCGGACACCGCGGCGCTGGAGGGCTTCATCGCCGCCCTCGAGTCCGGCGCCACGACCCCGCGCGAGGCCCCCCGCCCCGCGCCGGCGCCGGCCGCCGCGGAGCCCGGCGCTGTGGCCGCGGTCCAGCCCCCGGTCGAGCCGCCTCCCATGCCGCCGGTGCAGCCCCCCGTGGAGCCGCCCGCCGCGCAGCCGCCCGCCGACGAGCCGAGCTCGCGCCGCAGGCCGTGGCTTTGGTTGGCCCTGGCGGTCCTGGCGGTCATTGCCGCCGCTGCCGGCTGGTGGTTCCTGCTCGGACCCGGCGCCGCCGACGGCCCGGAGGGCGGCGCGGCCGCGGTGCCCCCTGCGGTCGTGGTCCCCGACCCCACGCCGAGCCCGACGCCCGCGACCGAGGAGGGCCTGCTCGACGAGGCCGAGCTCCTGGAGCGGGCCCGCGCGGTGGCCGCCGAGGAGATGGCCCGGCAGGAGGAGGCCCTCCGCGACCGGCTCGAGAAGGAGTTCCCGACGCCGACGCCGCTGCCGCCCACGGCGACCGCCACCGAGACCCCCACCGAGACCCCCGTGCCGTCGCCGACCCCGACCCCGATTCCGCCGACCCCGACCCGGGTCCCGCCGACCCCGACCCCGATTCCGCCGACGGCCACCCCCACGGTCACCGAGGGCGAGATCGTGTCGGCGGGGCCGGGCGTCACGCCCCCCGTGCTGCTCCACAAGGTCGACCCCGAGTACCCGCCGATCGCCCGCCGGGCGGGCCTTGCCGGGGAGGTCGTGGCGCGGCTGCTGGTGGGCACCGACGGCCGGGTGGAGGACGTGGAGATCGTCGAGGTTTCCCAGCCCGGGGTGGGCTTCGAGCGGGCCACCGAAGAGGCGGTCCGCCAGTGGCGCTACCGGCCGGCCACCAAGCACGGGGTCAAGGTGCGGGTGTGGGTGCAGATCAAGGTCAGTCTCACGCTCAGCTGAGCGCAACAGGAGTGGAGGAGTCATGGCTTCGAACCTGACCGACGACCAGCGCAAGTTCTACGAGGAAGCGCGCCACAGAACCAAGACCGAGTTCGAGGAGTTCAACGGCCAGATCGAGGCCGAGCTGGCCAAGGTGCGCGAGCGGATCCAGGGCCTGAAGGAAGGTGCCGAGGCGGCGCGCCAGATGTACGACGCCGCCTGCAGGATCCTCGGTGAGCCCAACGAGCTCGAAGAGCGGGAAGCAGAGGAGTAGGGTCCCGATGTCGCGCGGGAGAGCATGGCCCCGGGCGGACCGGGGCCCGCTTCGTGTCGGGCCGGGTCGGCCCACAGACCGCCGTTCGGGCGGCCCCCGGGCGGTCCCGCAAGGCGCCGTCGGAGGCCGCTGATGGTCGAGTCCCAGGGCGTCCCCAAGGGGCTGTGGATCAAGTGCGACGCCTGTCGCGAGATCCTCTACCACCGCGAGGTTTCGGGCAACCTCGACGTCTGCCCGCGTTGCGGCTACCACTTCCGCATCGACGCCACCCGGCGCCTCGAGCTGCTGTTCGACAACCGTCGCTACAAGAAGCTCTTCGTCCGGATCCGCTCCGGCGACCCACTCGGCTTCGTGGACTCAAAGCCCTACACCGCCCGCCTCCGGGTCTACAACCGGACCTTCTCCGGCTCCGACGCGGTGGTGGTCGCTCAGGGCGAGATCGAGAAGAAGGCGGCCATCGTCGCCGCCATGGAGTACGGCTTCATGGGCGGCTCCATGGGGTCGGCGGTGGGCGAGAAGATCTCCCGGGCCATCGAGCGCTGCCTCGACAAGCGGCTGCCCCTGGTGGTGGTGTCCGCCTCCGGCGGCGCCCGGATGCAGGAGGGCATCCTGTCCCTGATGCAGATGGCCAAAATCTCCGCCGGCTTGGCCCAAATGCGCGAACGGCACCTGCCCTACATCTCCATCCTCACCGACCCGACCACTGGCGGGGTCACCGCCAGCTACGCCATGCTCGGCGACGTCAACATCGCCGAGCCCGGGGCCCTGATCGGCTTCGCCGGCCCCCGGGTCATCGAGCAGACCATCCGCCAGAAGCTGCCCGAGGGCTTCCAACGCTCGGAGTTCCTGCTCGAGCACGGCATGCTCGACCTCGTGGTGCCGCGCCACGAGCTCAAGGCGGCCGTCGCCCGATGCCTGACCTACTTCCACTGAGCCTTCGGGGCCGCCCGCCGGGCCGCATCCGTCCCGAGCTCGGACCCCTGCGCCGGGCCCTGACCCGCCTGGGGGATCCCCAGCACGCGGCCCCGTCCATCCTGGTGGTCGGGACCAACGGCAAGGGTTCCACCGCGGCCATGGTGGAGGCGCTGCTCGAGGCCCACGGGGTCGTCACCGGGCTCACCACTTCCCCCCACCTGGTCCGGGTCGAGGAGCGGATCCGGGTTCGAGGCGTCCCCGTCGAGCCGGCGGCGTTGGAACGCCAGCTCGCCAGGCTGGCGCCGTTCGCCGACCTCACCTTCTTCGAGATGGTGACCGCGGCCGCCTTCCTGACCTTCGCCGAGGCCGGGGTCGGCGTTGCCGTGCTCGAGGCCGGCATGGGCGGCACCTGGGACGCCACCCGGGCTGCCGACAGCGCCATCGCCGGCCTCACCAACGTCGGCGGCGACCACGCCGCCTGGCTCGGCGACAGCCTCGCCGAGCGCGCTCGCGACAAGGGTGCGGCCCTGGCCGCCGCCCGGTGGGCGGTGCTCGGCCCCGGGGTCGCCGACGTCGTCCTCGCGAGCCTCGGCGCCCCGCACGCCGTGCCGGCGGCGGAGCTGATCCAGGTCGTCCCGGCCGCGCCGGGGCGGGCCCGCCTCGTCTGGGAGGGGCGCTCCCTCGAGGTGGCGGTACCCCTGCCCGGCGCCCACCAGGTCGACAACCTCCACCTCGCGCTCGCCCTGGTGCGCTGCGCCGAGGCGGCGGGCCTGGTCGGCTCCCTCGAGGGGGCCGCGGTGGTGCGCGGCCTGGCCGCGGTGCGCTGGCCGGGGCGGCTGTCCGAGCACCGGATCGCCGGCCGAACGGTGCTCCTCGACGGCGCCCACAATCTGGACGGCGTCGAGGCCCTGGCGGTCCACCTGGAAGCGACCGGAGCGCGGACCAACCTGCTGTTCTCGTGTCTCGACGACAAGCCGGTGGAGGCCATGGCCGCGCGGCTGGCGCCGGTGGTGGGCGAGATCGCCGTGTGCGAGCTCGCCGACGAGCGGGCGATGCCGCTCGAGCGGCTCGCCGCCGCCTTCCCCGGCGCACTTGTCGTCGAGGGCCCGGCCGATGCCCTGGCGCGATTGCCGGACCCGGTGCTGGCGGCGGGCAGCCTGCGCCTGGTGGGCGCGCTCCTGGAGCTCGCCGACGAAGGAGGCGGAAGGTGATGGACGGCATGGTCCGGGGTCGCGCCGAGCTCGAGGCCGACGAGGCCCGACGGCTCTCGCTCGCCGCGGTGCGCTCGACGGAGGCCACCCGCCGCAGTGTCCTGCCGGAGTCGCCCGACAGCCTCCGGCTCGCCTTCCAGCGCGACCGGGACCGGATCCTGCACGCCCGCGCCTTCCGGCGCCTCAAGCACAAGACCCAGGTCTTCGTGCCCCACGTCGCCGACCACCCCCGGACCCGGCTCACCCACACCCTCGAGGTCAGCCAGCTCGGCCGCACCATCGCCCGCGCCCTGGGCCTCAACGAGGACTTGGTCGAGGCGATCTCCCTCGGCCACGACCTCGGCCACACCGCCTTCGGCCACACCGGGGAGACCGTCCTCGACCAGATCCTGCGCGGTGCCAGCGCCGAGCTCCGGCTGCCCGCGGAGGTGACCGCCGAGGTCGGCGCCTTCAAGCACAACTACCAGTCGCTGCGGGTGGTCGACCTGCTGGAGTGGCGCTACGACCACCCGGGCCTCAACCTGAGCGACCAGGTCCGGGAGGGGATCCTCAAGCACACCCGGTGGAAGGTCGGCTTCGCCTTCCCCCTGCCCGACCCCGGCGGCCTCGAGCTCGACCGGCCCTGCCACCTCGAGGGCCAGGCGGTGGCGGTGGCGGACGAGATCGCCCAGCAGACCCACGACCTCGAGGACGGCCTGCGCGCCGGCTCGGTGGCCTTCGAGGCCGTGGAGCAGCTCGCCGTCGCCAGGCGGGTGATCGACGGCCTCGGCGAAACCTACCGGGACGAGTCGCGGCGGTGGCTGCGGCAGAGCATGCTCATCCGCGGCCTCATCGGCCTGTTCGTCCACGACGTCGTCACCGCCTCCGCCGAGCGCCTGGGCGCCTTCCTCGAACGACACGGCATCGCCGATCACGACGGTTTCGTCGTCCGCGCCCGCGAGGTCTCCCAGACCACGGTCTGGTTCTCGCGAGAGGTCGAGGCCCTGTTCGACGAGCTCAAGGCCTTCATCTACCAGTTCATCATCAACCACCTGACTGTCAACCGCCAGGACTGGCGGGCCCGCAAGGTCGTCACCGAGCTCTACCGGGCGTTCTGGACCAACCCGCGGACGCTGCCCGACTACGTGCTGCTGCGGGCCAAGAACGAGCTCGGCTTCCCCTACCTGCGGGACGTGCCCCTGGGCCAGGTTGCCAAGGAGGTGGCCGGTCGCTACCATGCTTCGGCGGGCTTCGCCCGGCTCATCGCCGACCACGTCGCTGGCATGAGCGACCGCTTCGCCCTCGAGGAGTACGCCTCTTTGGAGGCGCCGTCGCCCGGCCAACGCTTCTGAGGAGGCCCCCATGATCGCCATCGCCTCGGACCACGCCGGCATCGCGCTCAAGGGCGAGCTCGGCCGCCAGCTGCGCGAGCTCGGTCTCGCGGTGGAGGACCTCGGGCCCGAGGACCCGAGCTCGGTGGACTACCCCGACTATGCCCACCTGCTCGCCCGGGCGGTGGCGGACGGCCGGGTCGAGCGTGGCATCCTGATCTGCGGCACCGGCATCGGCATGTCCATGGCCGCCAACCGCCACCCCGGGGTTCGGGCGGCCCTGTGCCACGACGCCTACACCGCCGAGATGGCACGCCGGCACAACGACGCCAACGTGCTCTGCCTGGGCGCCCGAGCGATCGGGGTGGGGGTCGCCGAGCAGGTCGTGCGGGTCTTCGTCGACACCCCCTTCGAGGGCGGACGGCACCAGCGCCGGGTGGCCAAGATCGAGCGGGAGGAGTCATGAGCGACGACGTGAAGGCGCGGTTCTTCGAGGTGCACAACCGGCTCGTGGCAGCGGTCGACCCCGAGGTCGCGGCCGCTCTCGAGGCCGAGCGGCGGCGCCAGAACGAGGGGCTCGAGCTGATCGCCTCCGAGAACTTCGCGTCGCCGGCGGTGATGGCGGCCATGGGCTCGGTGATGACCAACAAGTACGCCGAGGGCTACCCCGGCAAGCGCTACTATGGCGGCTGCGAGTTCGTGGACGTGGGCGAGGAGCTCGCCCGGGAGCGCGCCAAGCAGCTGTTCGGCGCCGAGCACGCCAACGTCCAGCCCCACTCCGGGGCCCAGGCCAACATGGCGGTCTACCTGGCGGTGCTGGAGCCCGGCGACACCATGCTCGGCATGGACCTGACCCACGGCGGCCACCTGACCCACGGCCACCCCCTCAACCAGTCGGGCAAGCAGTACGAGGTCGTGGCCTACGGGGTCAGGAAGGACACCGAGACCATCGACTACGAGCGCCTCGAGGAGCTGGCGGTCGAGCACCGCCCCAAGCTCATCGTTTGCGGCGCCTCGGCCTACCCCCGGGTCATCGACTTCGCCCGCCTGCGGGCCATCGCCGACGCATCGGGCTCGCTGCTCATGGCGGACATCGCCCACATCGCAGGCCTGGTGGCGGCCGGGCTCCACCCGTCGCCGGTGCCCCACTGCCACTTCGTCACCTCGACGACCCACAAGACCCTGCGTGGGCCGCGCGGCGGGATCATCCTGTGCGGCGCCGACTGGGCGGAGGCCATCGACAAGGCGGTCTTCCCCGGCATCCAGGGCGGCCCCCTCATGCACACCATCGCCGCCAAGGCGGTGGCCTTCGCCGAGGCCCTCACCCCCGAGTGGCGGGCGTACCAGAAGCGGGTGGTCGACAACGCCGCCGCCCTCTGCGCCGCGGTCGCCGAGCGCGGCTGGCGGATCGTCTCGGGGGGCACCGACAACCACCTCTTCCTGATCGACCTGGGCGCCGACTTCATTTCGGGCAAGAAGGCCGAGCGCTGGCTCGGGCTTGCCGACATCACGGTCAACAAGAACACCGTGCCCTTCGACACCCGCAAGCCCTACATCGCCTCGGGCCTGCGCATCGGCACCCCCGCGATCACCACCCGCGGCATGGGCGTCGCGGAGATGAAGGTGATCGCCGGGCTCATCGACCGCGTCCTGCGCGCCGACGAGGACCCTGAGGACGAGGCCAAGATCGCCGCCTTCACCGCCGAGATGGAGTCCGTCAAGGCCGAGGTCCACCAGCTGACCGCCCGCTTCCCGCTGTACTGACAGCGTCCTGACCGCGTCCGCGTCCGCGTCCGTGCCCGAAACGACAACCGACCCACCGCCGCGGCCGGCGC
>DATHSO010000116.1:0-6602 GCA_035464095.1 Candidatus Methylomirabilota bacterium
TCGCGGCGGAAGCGGCCCTCGCGCACTTCCTCCTCCAGATCCTTGTTCGTGGCGGCGATGACCCGGACGTCGGCGCGGATCGGCGCCGAGCCGCCGACCCGCATGAACTCCCGCTCCTCCAGCACCCGGAGCAGCTTCACCTGGGTCGTGGCCGGCATCTCGCCGACTTCGTCGAGGAACAGGGTGCCGCCGTCGGCGATCTCGATCTTGCCGAGACGACGCTGGACGCCGGTGGCCACCCCCTCCTCGATGCCGAAGAGCTCGGCCTCGAGGAGGCTCTCGGGCAGGGCGGCGCAGTTGAGCGGCACGAAGGGGCCGGCTGCGCGGTCCGAGAACGAGTGGAGCAGACGCGCCACCCGCTCCTTGCCGACCCCGGACTCGCCGCGGAGCATGACGTTGACCCCGGTGGGGGCCACCCGCCGCACCGTCTCCAGCATCTCCCGCACCGGCGGCGACTCGCCGATGAAGCCCTCGCGCCGGGCCACGTCCCGCAGCTCGCGGTTCTCGTCGGCGAGGCGCTGCCGATCGCGTTCGATGGCGGCGACCCGGCGCGAGGTGGCGATGGCGGTGGCGACCATGCTGCCGAGGGACAGCAGGAAGCGGGCGTCGCTGTCCGAGAACGGGATTCGCCCGACCCGGGTCTCCTTGTCCCCCAGCACCACGACCCCGAGGACGTCGGTGCCCGAACGCAGGGGCGCGGCGAGAAGCTCGAAGGGTGGCTCGCCCTCGTCGCGCTGGGCGCGGACGAAGTCGCCGGCGGCGAGCTGCTCGAGAATGTGGGGCGGAAACAGGGAGCGGATCGCCTCGAAGCTCGGCGGCAGCCGCACCGAGCGAACCGCCGCCTCCTGGCCGCCCGGGTGGAAGGTGGCGACCAGCCCGCTGCCCGCGTCGAGAGTGCCCACCGCCCGCTGCAGCAGCTCCTCAACCAGAGCCTCCTCGGGATGGACACCGCCGATGGTGAGCGAGAGGTCGACCAGGGTCTCGAGCTGGAGCTCGCGCCAGTTGCGGTCGAAGGTGCTCATGGGCGACCCCTAGTGTACCCCCCGCAAGCGGAGGATGCGGGGGCGGTCGCGATCGGGCCGCAGTCAGCAGACGATGGCCTCGACCAGGCTGCGAGGCGACACCGGCTTCGAGAAGATGCGACCGAAGCCGTGCTCGGAGGCCAGGGTCTTCACCGTCGGCGACAGGTTGCCGGACAGCAGGATGAGCCGTGCCGAGGGGTTGATCTCGCGGAGCATGGCGCCCAGGGTCAGGCCGTTGGCGCCGGTGAGCTGGTAGTCGAGGATGCAGACGTCGAAGCGCTCGGGGGCGGTCGTGGTCATGGCCTGCTCGGCCGAGGTGCAGGCGACGACCTCGGCGCCGCACTCGAGCTCGAGCCAGCCCGACAGGGCGTCGAGGATCGCCGGGTCGTCATCGACGAGGAGGATGCGCACGAGCCCCTCCAGGCATCCGGAGTCAGCGTCGTGAAGGTCGCCCGCGTCGACCGGCAGTGCGCGTGCGGAAGTCGATGGCCGATCCGTCATGATGCCCCCGGTCGCCCCTGTGCCACGCCCGGCCTACCGGTTGGCCTTGCGGTAGAACTTGTCCCAGATCGGCTTGTCCCGGCCCATGGCGATCTGCGGCGGGCCCTCGTCCTCGAGATAGACGTAGTCGGCGAGCCGTCCGTGGTCGTGGGTGCAGGCGAGGACGAAGTAGATGTTCCGGTCGGTGCGGGGAGCTTTGCCCGGGTTCTGCTCGTCGAAGCCGTCGAGGTCGTTGCCGTGGCCCTTGTTGGGGTCGTCGTTGTCGAGCTCGTACCAGTAGCCGCGCGGCCCCGAGCCGCGCCAGATCTCGTCCCACAGCTTGCCGCGCTCGGGGAAGTCCATGCCGCCGTCGCAGTTGGCCCACACGCTCTCGCGGATGGCCACCATGTTGGCCATGCAGGCCGCGAGACGGGCCTTCTCGATGGCGTTGAAGGTCTCGCCGATGACCACCACCGCCAGGATGCCGATGATGGCGACCACGATCAGTAGCTCGTTGAGCGAGAAGCCGAGCTCGCCGGTGCGCCGCTGGACCTCCGACCGGTCGTCGGCCACCGTCGGGCCGATCTCGTCGTCGCTGTCCGGTTCCGTCCTGAGAAGGTGATCGTCCTGTGCCATGACAACCTCCGTCCCACGAGTTAGCAATTCCGGTGCCATTTTCCAGCCCGGAGCACAACGAGTCGAGCTGTCCGACAACGGGACGGCACTGCACCGGATCGGGTCAGCCGGCGGCGCGCCCGAGCAGGGGACAGCGGCTGTGCCAGCGGCCGGGCCAGCGGCAGGGACGGCGGCAGCGATCAGAGTCGGCAAACAGCCTCAGCGTCAGTGATCAGCGTTGGCACCCTTGTTGCCCCGGGAGACACCGGGGAAGTAACACGACACTGGTTCCAGCACGACTCACCGGCCAAGCACGTCCCCGAAGGTGTTCCTTAGGGGGGTCAGCGATCAGCGACCAGCCACCAGCAAACAGCGACCAACGACCAGCCACCAGCGGCAGCAACCAGCAACCGGCGATCAGCGACAGTGACCGACGCCGGCAGCGGGTCCGTGTGCGGGTGCGGGTCCGGACGCTGATCACTGGCGCTGCCGCCGCCCCTGATTGCTGCCCTGGTTGCTGCCCCTTCCGCTGCCCCGGGTCGCTGCCCCTGATCGCTGGTTGCTGCCCCTGGTAGCCGCCGCCGACCCCCGCAACGGCCCGCCGGCATGATCACCCCCGAGTCGGTCACGGGGCGGGGATAGTCGACGGGCCGTCCCAGGTCAAGGGCGCCCGCCCGCCCGACCTCCCTTGACATGGGCCGCCTCGCCGACTTGGACGTGCGGCCATGAACGACTCGGAGGTGACCATGCACGACACGCGCCCCCCCGGCGAACTCACCGTCTACCGCACCGCCCTCGAGGCGGCCGCCACCGCCATCGCTCTTGTCAGGAAAGTCCCGGCTCCCCTGAAGAGCCTCGCCGACCAGGTGATCCGGTGTGCCTCATCGGTGCCTGCGAACCTCAGCGAGGGCCATGGGCGGTCGGGCCGCGACCGGATCCACCACTGGCGCATCGCCCTCGCCTCGGCGAAAGAGGTCGATGCGCATCTCAGCCTTCTGGCCCGGGCCGGCGCCGTCGATGCGAAGCGGGCCGCCGAGGCGCTCGAGCTCTTCGATCAGGTGCGCGCCATGACCTGGCGGCTGCTGCATCCGAAGCGGTGACGCCTCACCTTTTCGGGCCCGGATTGTGGGGCCGGCGGCTCGCCGGCCTTGCCCGGACGATGCCGGTTGATGGTGTCCGTGTCCGCGTCCGCGACCGTGCCCGAGGCAAGCGGCAGCGGCAGGAACCAGCGATCAGCAACCAGCGACAGCGATTGCGACTGCCACTGCCACTGCTACGCCTTGCCCCGCCGGGTAGATCCGGTAAACTTGCGGGCGCTTCAGGCTTGGAGTCGGACACGATGGCTGGCAGAACGACGCTTCTCTTCGGGTTTCTCGCGATCGCGCTCACGACCGGGATCGCCGCGGCCGCCGACCCGCCCCGGGCGGTGGTCGTGGTGACCATCGACACCCTCCGCCCCGACCGGCTCGGCTGCTACGGCTACCAGCGGCCGACCTCCCCGGCCGTCGACGCGCTCCTCGCCCGCGGAGCGCGCTTCGAGCGGGCCCGGACCGACGAGCCCCTCACCACGCCCGCCATGTGCACGATGGTCACCGGCCTCGAGCCCCACGTCCACGGCGCCAGCCGGAACGGCCTCGGGCTTGAGCCCGGCGTCGACTCGCTGCCCAAGAGGCTGGCGAGCCACGGTTGGCACACCGCCGCGTTCGTCAGCAACTGGACCCTCAAGGACAAGCTCTCCAACCTCGGCGAGCACTTCGACCACTACGCCGAGGTCTTCACCCGCCGCCGCTGGTTCGGCCTGCTCAACGCCGAGGCCACGGGGGAGGACGTCACCGACGAGGCTCTCGACTGGGCCGGGGAGTACTTCGAAGGCGACCGACCGGCGCCCCTGTTCCTGTGGGTCCACTACGTGGAGCCCCACGCCCCCTACCGCTTCCACACCCAGTACGCCGACCGGCTCGGGATCACCGACCGCGACCCGGTCCGCAGCGACCGCTACGACACCGAGGTGGCGGCGGTCGACGCCGCCGTCGGCCGGCTCCTCGACGGCCTCGCCGAGCACCTCGAGGCCGACCGGACGATCACCGTGTTCACCGCCGACCACGGCGAGAGCCTGGGCGAGCACGACTACTGGGGCCACGGCCGCAACCTGTACGACCCCTCGCTCAGGATTCCCTTGGGCATCGTCTGGCCGGGCACAGTCGAGCAGGGCACGATCCGGGAGCAGGCCACTCTCCTCGACCTCGCACCCACAATCCTCGAGCTCCTGGGATACCCGGTGCCCGAAGCGTTCCCGGGTCAGAGCTGGGCCGCGGCTCTGCGCGGCGGACCGTCACCGCCCGAGCGAGCGATCTGCTACCAGGCCCACAAGGGTGCGGTCCTCGGGGAGAGCGACCACGACCGCAAGCGCTCCAAGGGGCTGCTGTCGGTGGCCGTGGTCGAAGGCGACGTCAAGGAGATCCTGCGGGTCAAAGACAACAGCCACCACCTCTTCGACCTGGCGGCGGACCCCCTCGAGCTCGACAGCCTGGTGACGGCCGACCTGCAGCCGAGCGAGGCGGTCCTGACCTGCCTCGTGACCATCTCGGAGGGCCTCGGCGCCCTCGACCGGCTGACCACCAAGAAGCTCGACGACGAGACCGTGGAGCAGCTGCGGGCCCTCGGCTACGTCGACTGAGGGAGAGGGCCGTCAGATCCGGCGTCCGCCCGGGGCCGGCGCCATGATGGTGAGGAGCACCAGCACCGCGGCCGAGGCGGCCATGCCGTAGAACACCGGGTCGAGGACGAGGTCGGGGCCGGTCACCGCCAGCACGACGGTCAGGGAGCCTCCTGCGACGATGCTCCAGAAGGCGGCGGTGCCGCTGACCCGTCGCCAGAAGAGGGCGCCCAGGGTCGGCACGAACAGGCCCGCCACCATGAACGAGTAGGCGAGCAGGATCGAGTCGATCACCCGCGGCACCCACAGGGCGAAGGCCACCGACGAGAAGCCGACCACCAGGGTGAGGACCCGCGACAGGACGAGCTTGGAGTGCTCCGACGCGGCCGGGGCCAGGTGCCGGCCGATGAGGTCGTCGACCAGGTTGCCGACGCTGGCGAGCAGGCACGAGTCGGCGGTCGACATGATGGCCGCGAAGTAGGCGGCGAGGATGAGGCCGGTGGCGCCCACGGGCAGGACGTCGCGGATCAGCAGGGGCAGGCCCATCTCGGGGTCGACGGTCGGATAAAGGACGCGCGCGAACATCCCCAGGGTGGCGCCGATGAACGCCATTGCCGGGTACTCGAGCAGGCCGGCGAAGAACCAGGCGCGGCGAGCGGTGGCCACGTCCCGGGAGGCGTGGATCCGCTGGTACAGGGTCATGGCGACGAACCAGATGGGCACGATGGTCACCATCCAGGTGGCGACCTGGATTCCGCTGACGTTGGTGAGGGAGAAGGCCTCCGGAGGCAGCGCGGCGCGAAGCCCCTCCCAGCCGCCGACCGCCCGGTAGCCCAGGGGCAGCCCGAGGCCGATGAGCCCGACGAATAGGATGCCCCACTGGAGGGTGTCGGTGTAGACCACGGCCTGGAGACCGCCGAGGGCGGTGTAGACCACGATCACCACCGACATGATCACGACCGCGGTCGCCAGGTCGAGCTCGAAGGCCGCCGAGGCGAGCTTGCCGCCGGCCAGCAGCTGGGAGCCGGTGAAGCCGGCGTAGCCGACGGCGGAGACCAGTGCCGCCACCAGCCGTGTCGGCTCGCCGAAGCGGTAGGCGAGGAAGTCCGGGAAGGAGCGGTGGCCGTGGGCCGAGCCGAGGGCCTTGACCCGGGGCACCAGCAGCACCGCCGCCAGCCAGGCGCCCACCAGGCCGGAAAAGAGCAGCCACGAGGCCGACAGGCCCATGACGAAGCCGAGCCCCCCGAGCCCAATGGAGAAACCCCCGCCGACGTCGGTGGCCACCACCGACAGCCCGATGTGGCCGGACCCCATGTCGCGGCCGCCGACGAAGTACTCCTCGAGGCCGGTCTGCCGGCGCTGGAAGTACAGCCCGACGGCGAGCATGCCGACGAAGTAGACAGCGAGGATGGCCAGGTCAACGAGCTGCACCGAGGTCTCCGGGTCAGACAGGGAAGGTCGTGGCCGGGCAGGGCCGATTCATTGTATTCAAACTAACTTGAATTCCAGAGCCCGTCAAATCCACTGTGGGCAGGATTTCCGAGGCCGGCGACCGTCGCCGGCTCTGATCTAGAATGGAGGCGGAGGCCCTGTCAGATGACGTCTCGCAATCCGACATCCCCGGACCCGCAGACCTCGACGGTTCGGCAGGTGCTGGCGGCCCTGCGCCGGATCATCCGCGCCATCGACCTCCACTCCCGGAGCCTGGTCCAGCGCTACGGGCTCACCGGACCCCAGCTGGTGGTGCTCAAAGAGCTCATCGACCGCCCGCCGCAGTCGGTGAGCGCCCTCGCCGGGGCCGTCAACCTGAGCCAGGCGACGGTCACCGG
>DATHSO010000117.1:0-14647 GCA_035464095.1 Candidatus Methylomirabilota bacterium
AGGGTGCCGCGCGGCACCTCCCAGGCCTGGAGCTTGCTCTTGACCACGGTGTAGAAGGTGATCAGGCCAAGTAGCTCGAAGGCGGCACGAATGAGACGATTGCGGCCGCTCGTTTCGAGGCCGAGCTCGGTCATGAACTCGGCGCGCTCGTCGGGGTCGAGCTCGGCGAGCTCGCGCTCGAGCTCGACGTCGACGGCGAGGACCGCGCTGCCCGGGTCACGATGCCTGAGGCTCTCGACGGCCGCGGCCTCGTCGTCCGATTCGACGTTGGCGACATAGAGCACCGGCTTGCCGGTGAGCAGACCGGCGGTCTTGAGGTCGCGGCGGTCCTGATCGTCGAGCGCGAGGGAGCGAAGCGGTTCGCCGCGCTCGAGCGCCGCCCGCCAGGCGGTCATGCGCCGCTGCTCGGCGGCGTGCTCGGTCGGGTGGGTCTGCCAGTCTCGGCTGCGCTTGGTGACGGCGCGCTCGAGCACCTCGAGGTCGGCCAGCATGAGCTCGGTGTCGATGATCCCCGCGTCACGCACCGGGTCGACGTCGGCGAAGACGTGGCTGACGTCGGAGCGGCCGAAGCAGCGCACCACGTGGACGACGGCGTCGACCTGGCGGATCTCGCCGAGGAACTGGTTGCCCAGGCCCTCGCCCCGGCTCGCGCCCTCGACCAGACCGGCGATGTCGATGACGCGAATCGCGCACGGGGTGGTCTTGACCGGCTGCAGCACCCGCTCGAGGGCGTCGAGGCGCGGGTCTGGCACCGGTACCACACCGACGTTGGGCTCGATGGTGGTGAAGGGGTAGTTGGAGGCCTCGGCGCCGCCCGCCGTCAACGCGTTGTACAGCGTCGACTTGCCGACGTTGGGCAGGCCCACGATGCCGACCGAGAGCATGAACCGATTGTAGCGCGGGCCGGGCGACTGCCATCGTTGGAGCGCCACGCATCCGTGCCTGGCGTCACGGTCGTTCCCGCCGGGATCGCGCCTCCGATCCTCCACGTGCGTGACGGCAGGCTGGGAAGCCTGCCGCTCCAAGTCTCCACGATCTTGGAGCGCCGGGCATCCGGTTCGGGTGGTCCTCTCCGGGCGATGGGGTATGGTTGGAGGCGACGCCGATGACCTACAACTTCGACCCCGAGGGCTGGCTGGAGCGCAACCGCGCAGCGATCGAGGCGCGCCACCAGCGCGGCGAGCTCGACGACGAGGCCTGCGCTGACGAGCTCGCGGAGCTCGAGCGGCGCTACGACGAGATGGTGGCGCGGCTCGACGGCACCTACGAGATTCCCTCGGGCAGCGAGCCGAGCGAGGGGTAGCAGGACCATGTCCGAGACGTCGATTGTGACGCAACGCTTCTCGTGCCGGACGTTTACCGATGAACCTCTGGCGCGCGGCACCCTTGAGCAACTGCTCGAGGCGGCGCGGTGGGCGCCGTCGGCCGGCAATCTCCAGCCGTGGCGCTTCGTGGTGGTCACCGAGGGGCGCCGGCGGCGGGCGCTCGCGGCGGCGGCCCTGGGCCAGCGCTTCCTGGCCGACGCGGCTGCGGTGATCGTGGTCTGCGCGGTGCCGGAGGAGAGCGCCCGCCTGTACGGCGACCGCGGCCGCGAGCTCTACTGCCTGCAGGACACGGCGGCCGCCGCGTCGAACCTGCTGTTGGCGGCCACCGAGCTCGGCCTGGGCGGCTGCTGGGTGGGCGCCTTCGACGAGGCGAGGGCGGCGCGGATCCTGGACCTCGACCCGGGATGGCGGCCGGTGGCCCTGCTGGCGGTCGGGGTGCCGCGGGAGGGGCCCGACCCCCGGCGTTCGCGGCGGCCTCTCGACGAGGTGGTCCGGTGGGTCGGCGAGGCCGAGGACTGATCCCGCCGGCGCGACCCCTCCCGACTTGACGAACTCCGTAGGACGGTGCCAGGTACGGCGACTTGACGAACTCGCCACGAAGTCGATCGGAGCAGCGCCGACGCGGAGTTTGTCAAGTCGCCGTACCTGGCACGGTGTGCGGTGTGGGGGGAGTTTGTCAAGTCGGGGGGTGGGCCGGTCGGTGGGAGGTCGGTGGGGACCGGTATGATCGTGGCTCGAGCTGCCGATTGGAGGCTGAGCCATGCGAACCCGCACACGAGCCCTTGCCGCGTTGCTGCTCATTCCAGCTGTTGCCGTTCTGGTCCAGTGTGGCCGGGACCCCGAGCCCGAGCAGCCCGACCGGTCCATGGCGCCGGCCGGAGAACCGGAAGGCCTGACCCGAGCCGCGGTCGCAGTCGAGGGCTGGGAGCTGGACGGCGAGCCCCTGGTGTTCGTCGGCGACACCCTGTTCGAGCTCATCAACGGCGGCGCCGAGCTCTACCACCAGCACGGCTTCGTCCAGGCGCTGTCGGCGCAGTACGTGGATGGCGAAGGCCGGACCATCGCCCTCGAGGTTTTCGAGATGGGCGACGCGGAGGGCGCGGCGACGGTGTTCGCCGAGAAAGCCGGAGAGTCCGGCGAGCCGGTGGAGCTCGGTGACGAGGCGCGGCTGGAGAGCTACTACCTGAACCTGAGAAGTGGCCGGTTCATCGTCACCCTGACCGGCTACGCCAGCGACGAGCAGACGACGGCGGGCATCCTGGCGCTGGCGGACGCGGTGGCGGCCGAGCTTGGAGGTGGATCGTGAAACGGGGCATCACGAGACGGAGGTTCGTGACCACCACGGCGGCAGCCGGCGCGTCCGTGACCCTGGGTGGCGGCCTTCTCGGCCGGCTGGTCACTCCGGCGGCAGCAGCCGAGAGCCCTGCTGCGGGTCTGGCGGCGGTCACCGGCCCGGACGGATTCGCCAACACCCTGGCGGCGGTGGAAGCCGTCGGCGGCATCGCCCGCTTCGTGCCCGAGGGGTCGCGGGTCTTCGTCAACGCGAACACGGCCTTCCGGCACCCGGGCTCGATCGTCTCGCCGGACGTGCTGCTGGCAGTGCTCGACCTGTGTGCCGAGGCCGGCGCGGCGGAGGTCTGCCTGGTGAAGAAGGTCCCCGACGGCTACTGGCAGCGTAGCGCCCGGGCGGCGGATCACCAGCGCCTGATCGACGGCGCCCTGATCTCCGAGCGGGAGGTAGAAGTCGTCGAGATCCCCGGCGGCGTCGCCCTGAAGGAGGCCCACGTCGACCGCCGGCTGCTCTCGGCCGACGTCGTGCTCAACGTCGCGATCGCCAAGCACCACCAGGGCTGCGACTACAGCGGCGCCCTCAAGAACGCCATGGGCCCGTGCGCCCACCGGCCCACCTGCCGCTTCTTCCACGTCGGCGCCAACCCCGGGACCGACGAGTGGTATCCGAACCCGCGCCACATGGCCCAGTGCATCGCCGACGTCCAGCTGGTGCGGCGGCCGGACCTGTGCATCCTCGACGCCGGCGAGGTCCTGACCAGCAACGGCCCGGCGGGCCCCGGCGAGCTGACGGCGCCGAAGGTCGTGGCGGCGTCGACCGACCCCGTCGCCACCGACGCCTACGGGGTGCGCTTCCTGGGCCTCGAGCCGGCGGCGGTGCCCATGATCGGCATGGCCGCCGCCCACGGCATCGGCCGCGCCGACCTGGCGTCCGTGGACGTGCTCACCGCCGACGTGGCCTGACGTGGAGATCTACATCGCCTGCTTCGCCGGGCTCCTCAGCTCGCTGCTGCTGGCGGTGGTGGTGCTGGCGGACCGCTGGGAACGCGAACCCCTCGAGCTCGTTCAGGACCACTTCCTGGCCGGGCTGGGCGGGCAGCTGGTGCTGATCCTGGTGGTGGCGGCGGCGGCAGGACCGGTCGAGTGGTCCGGTCCCTGGCTGCTCCTGACCGCCGTGCTGGCGGCGGCCGTCCTGCCCTTCGCGCTCCACCGCCAGGACGAGGTCGACGAGCGCTTCGACGGCGTCGTCTACGCGGTCTGCGTCATCGCCGGCGCGGTGTGCGCCATCCACCTCCACAACCTGCCGTCGCTGATCGCCACCTCGCCGTACCGGGATGCCCTCGCCTCGGGCACGGCGCCGGATCTTCGCGACCTCCTGATCGTCGCCGGCTGGCCCGGGCTCGCGGCCGAGCTCGGCCGCGGGCTGGTCCTGGTGACGTCGTTCGGCCTGGCGGGGGCGGTGCTCGGGATCCTGCGGATGCGCGGGTGGCGGCCGGTGAGGACCGCCGCGGTGTGCGTCGTCGTCGCCGCGGCCCTCGTCGGCGCTGATCTGGCGCTGGCGGGGCCGGGCTGGTGGCGAGCGGCGCTGGTGGTGGCGGCGGTGGCCACGGGCGCGGCGGTCAAGAGCCGGTCGGTCTTCAGGCACCGCCCGCAGCCCGCGGAGCGGGATGTGTTGGTGATGGGGATGAGAACGGTGCTTGTGGTCCTCGGGGCGGCGTTGCTGGCGATGGTGGTGCTGCGGGCTGCGGTGCCGCAGCCGGATCAGCCGGACGCCGTCACCGAGGCGAAGCCCGTGGCGGCAGCCGTGCGCCAGGGGCCGGGCCCGTGATGCGCCCCGCCGTCGCGGCCGCGGTGATGGCCGCGATCGCCGTGGCCTCCGGCGCCGTCGCGGACGACCGCCGCTGGGAGAACCCGATCTTCGCTACCGTCGGCGAGGCGGTGGCCGCGGCCAGGATCGAGACCGGACGGCTCGACGCGGACAGCCCGCCGGCGCTGGGCCTCTTCGTCGACATGACCCTTGCCGAGGGCGACGTGGCCGTGGCCCACCCGTCCACCGCGATGGCGCGGACGGTGGTCGAGCCCTTCCTGGTCACCCATCCCAGGGTGTTCCTCGACGACGAAGCCCAGCGGCGGACGGTGGAGCGCTTCCTCGCGGAGGTGCCGCGGCAGCGCGCCCTGGTGGCGGCCAGGCTGGAGCGCTTCGGCTACCCCGAGCTTCCCGGCCTGGTCTTCCTCCGGCTGGTGGACAGCGTCGACGCCTTCGCGCACATGAACCGGACCTCGTCGGACCGGATGAGCCGGGTCGGCGGGGTCACCTACTACTGCCGCTACGTGGTGCTGCCGCTGTCGTACGTGGGCAGCGAGGCGCTCGCCGAGCTGCGCCGCTCGGCCGCCCGCAACCCGAACCTGGACGTCGCCGGCACGGTCCGCCGCTGGCAGAGCGAGTCCTTCGCGAGCCTGGTCAACACCTTCCGCCACGAGCTGGTCCACGTCCACACCAACTCGGCCCTCGGCGTGCCCGCCTACTCGAACCGGTCGGTGGTGCCGACCTGGTTCCACGAGGGCACCGCCACCTACCTGGCGGGCGACCCCCACGCCGGGCTGAGCAGTTCGTACCAGGAGTTCCAGGAGGCGTTCTTCTACCTGGCGCAACGGTACGGGATCGGCGACCTGGGGCGGTTCTATGCCGCGGTCCTCGGCGGCCGCGAGGTCGCGACCGCCCTGGCCGAGGTCTACGGCCTGGCGGGATCGGACGAGCTCTTCGCCGCCAGCGCCCGCTGGCACCGCACCAAGGACGTGGCGAAGACGGTGCTGTGGGCGGTCGGGCTCGTGATCGTGGTCGCGGCCTTCCGGGGGGGCGACCGGCCGTACATCGGGGCGCTGCAGCTGCTGGCGGGCGTCGCCCTCGCCTTGGCGGTGGCCACCGGGCTCGCGGAGCACCTCTACGGCCTGCGGGGCGCCGGGTTCGTGCTGGCGGCCAAGGCCGGCTTCGGGGCCGCGGCGCTGGTGCTGGTCGCCCTCGGCGTCCGGCGGATCCTGCGCCACCGGCGCCTCCGCACCGACGCGGGCTGAGCCTCCCGTCGCGCTGTTTTGAAACACGAAGAGCGCGAAGAAGACCACGAAGGAGTCACGAAGCCATCGCATTTTCTGGGTTGAAGATTGCGATGGCTTCGTGGCTCCTTTGCGTTCTTTGCGTTCTTCGTGTTTCAACCTGCGATGGTGCGATGGTGTGGCGTCGTCGTCCGGTTCGGCTAGGCGTGTGAGGCTCGCTCATGGTGCCGGGCTATGATCGTGGGGCGAGTCGCACGAGCGCGAAGACGGATTGCCCGGTCGGCGGGATGCGGTAGAGGGGGGACGGCCCGTGGAGACAATCCTCGTCCTGGCGGTGGTGAGCGTCCCGGTCCTGGCCCTCGCCGGGGTGCTGGTCGGGATCGCTGCTCTGGTGCGTCTCAAGGGCCTGCGCCGACGCTTGGATGAACTGGAGTCCCGGCAGGCGGTCGGCCCAGCCTACCCCCTCGCTCAGCGGTTCCGTGAGCTCCAGGACCGGGTCGCGGCGTTGGAGGACCGCTCGGGCGATGCAGCACCCGCGTCCGCGTCCGTGCCCGAGACCGAAGCTGATGCGGTGGCGCCAGCTCCTCCCGAGCCGCCGAAGCCACCGTCGCCGCCGGAGCCGCTCGTGGTCGCCCCAGCGGCGCCGCCGCCGCCCTTCGACGAGACCGCACCGCCCGCACCGCCGCCCTCCGGCCCGCCGCCCCCGGCGCCCGAGCGCCCGCGCATCGAGTGGGAGCGCTGGATCGGCGTCCGCGGGGCAGCGGCGGCGGGCGGCGTCGTCCTCGCCCTGGCGTCGCTGCTGTTCTTCCAGTACTCCATCGAGCACGGCCTGATCTCGCCGACCATGCGGGTGGTCTTCGGCGTGGTCGCGGGCCTGGTCTGCCTGGTCGCTTCGGAGTGGCTGGTGCGGCGCGACCAGCCGGCGGCCGGCAACGCCCTGGCCGGAGCGGGGGTGGTGATCCTGTACGGCGCGACCTGGGCCGCCCAGAACCTGTACGGCCTCATCGGGACCGTCCCCGCCTTCGTCCTGATGATTCTCATCACCGCGACCTGCGTGGTGCTGGCGGTGGCGCGGCAGGCGCGCTTCATCGCGGTGCTCGGCCTGCTCGGCGGCTTCGCGACGCCGCTGCTGGTCGCTTCGGAGGTGGACAGCCCCGCGGCGTTGTTCGGCTACATCCTGCTCCTCGACCTGGGTTTGCTGTGGCTCGCCCGGGCCCGCGGCTGGCCGCTGCTGGCGGTGCTCAGCCTCCTCGGCACGGCGCTCCACCAGGCGCTGTGGATCTTCACCGACATGGACGCCGAGCGGGCGGGCCTCGGCCTCGTGATCCTGGCGGTCTTCGGCCTCGCCTTCCTGCTCTTCGGCCTGCGCGACGAGGAGTCGTCGCCGCTGTGGCGGGCGACCCGGGCCGGCGGGGTCGCGATCCCCTTCGCCTTCGCCCTCCACTTCGCCGGGCACGCCGGCCTCGCCGAGAACCCCTGGCCCCTGGGCGGGCTGCTGCTGGTCCTGAGCGCGGGCGCCTGCTGGCTCGACCATCGGGGGACGCGGGGTGCGGCGGCGACAGCCGCCGCGGCGGTCCTCGGTGTGGTGGTCCTGTGGTTTCTCGACCACCGCCTGACGCCCGCCCTGGCGTGGCAGGCGGTGGCCCTGTGCGCCGTGCTGGCGGGGCTCTTCACCGGTGCTGCCGAGCTCGCGCTGCGGCGCGGCGGCGACCGCCGCCTCGGCCTCGGAGCGTTGGTGTCGGCCACGGCTTTCACCGTCCTTCTGGCCTTCGCCGCCGTCGAGGGGCAGGTGATTCGACCGTGGCCGTGGGTGGTGGGTTGGGCGGTTCTGGGGGCGATGCTCGTACTGCACGCGCGCTGGCCGGGCCGGGCCTGGGCGCAGCTTCCCGCCGGGCTCGCGCCCGCCCTCGGGCTCTTCCTCGCCGCCGAGCGCCACGGCCGGAGTGCCGACGGCCTCGAGCCCTGGGCCTGGTTCGGGCTGGTGGCGGCGGCGGCTTTGGTGTGGCAGGTGGTGGGCCTGCTCAGCCGCGGTGAGGCGTCCCGCTCCTGGGCCGAGCACACCGCCGCCGGGTCGGCGCTGGCGCTGATGCCGGCGGCCGCAGTGCTGACCGCGGCCCACCGCGGGGAGGGGCTGGCCGGGCTCGTCGTGCTCGGCGTGCTGGGCGTGCTCGCCGCCCTGGCGGCGACCCGTCTGCCCTCGGGCTGGTGGCTGCTCGCGACGGCCGCGGTGACGGCATTCTGGCAGAGCGTGGTGTACCTCGATGTCCGGCGGGTTGTGGCGGCGGCGGCCGAGGGCGGCGTCGCCCTGGGCCTGTTGGCGCTGGCGCCGGTCCTGCTCACCCTGTGGCCGGCGGCGGTACCGGCGGCATTCCGCGGCAGCCGCGCCGGCTGGTGGGGCGCAGCTCTTGCAGGGCCGTTCTGGTTCCCGGTCCTGGGCGCGGCCTTCGAGGACCGCTTCGGCGACGGCGCCATCGGGCTGCTGCCGCTCATGCTGGGGGCCCTGGCCCTGGTCGCGGCGCTGTGGGTGCGCCCTCGCCTCGACGACGCGCCGGGGGCCCGCCGCACGGCCCTGGTCTGGTACCTCGGGGTCGCGCTGTCGCTGGTGGCGGTGGCGATCCCGCTGCAGCTGGAGAACGAGTGGGTGACCATCGGCTGGGCCGTCAACGGCCTCGCCCTGATCGCCCTGTGGGTGCGCCTCGATCACCCCGGGCTCAAGCTCTTCGGGCTCACTCTGCTCGGCGCCGCGACCGTCCGCCTGGTCGCCAACCCCGAGGTGCTGAGCTACCACGTGCCGTCGGTGCTCCCGGTGGTCAACTGGCTTGCCTACAGCTACCTTGTGCCGGCGGCGGCCCTGGTGCTCGCCATGCGGCTGCTGCGGTCTCGGGAGGTCGAGAGGCTGCGCGGCTGGGAGGAGCGGTGGTACCCGGGCGCACGGCCCCTGGGCGCGGCGGCCTGCGGGCTGGCGGCGGTGGTGGTGGTCTTCGCCTGGATCAACCTGGCGATCGCGGATGCCTTCGCCACCGGCTCGGCCCTCGAGCTCAGCCTCGAGCGGCTGCCGGCGCGCGACGTCACGACGTCGGTGGCGTGGGCGGCGTACGCCCTCGTCCTGCTCGCCGTCGGGGTGCGGTCGCGCAGCGGCTCGTTGCGATGGCTCAGCCTGGGCATTCTCGTCTTGACCCTGGGCAAGGTCTTCCTGCACGATCTCGGCGAGCTCGAGGACCTGTATCGGGTGGCGTCGCTGGTGGGCCTGGCGGTGTCCCTGATCGTGGTGTCGCTCATCTACCAGCGCTTCGTTTTCCGGGCTTCGGCAGGGGAGGGATCATGACTCGGACGCGGGCTCTCGTGTGTGCGGTGGTGGTGGTCGCCGTGGGGCCGGCGGCTGCGGCCGACGACCCACTGGCGTCCCTGTTCCCTCTCCGGGCCGCGATCACCGCCGACGGCGGCGGACTGCGCCGGCTGGAGCTGCCGGCGGAGGTCCTCGGCCGATGCCGGCCCGATCTCGCCGACCTGCGCATCGTCGGCGCCGACGGGCGGGAGATCCCGTACGTGGTCGACAGCCCGGAGGTCGAGGGCGCCACGGAGCTGAGCTACGCGGTGGCCCCGGTGGTCCTCGAGGCCGAGCGCTCGCAGGAGGAGGTGGGGGACCGGGTCACGGTCTTCCGCGAACGCTACCTGCTGGAGCTGCCGCCGCTGCCTCGGGGGGTGCCGGCGTGGGAGGTGGAGGTCCGCGCGGACCGGCGCGAGTTCGTCAGCCGCCTGGATGTCGCGCTGGTGGGGCCGGCGGGGGAGCGCACCCCGGTGATCACGGACGGCTCGCTGTTCCGCCTGCCATCGGTGGGGGCCGAGCGGCTCGAGTTCGCGATTCCCGGGGACGGCGGCGGCCGGCTCGAGGTCGTCCTGGCCGGGGAAGGCCCGGGATACCTGGCGCCGCACTTCGCCCTTCGCGCGGGCCGGGTGCTGTGGCGCGGCTCCGCCTCGAGCGTGCGGTTCGAGGTGCTCGAGCTCCGGCAGCTCCCCGGGGTCACCGAGCTCGTGCTCGACCGGCCCCGCGGCCTCGCGCCCAGGCGCTTCCAGGTGACGACATCCACCGGGACCTTCCACCGGAAGGTGACGGTGTGGGACGAGGGCCCGGGCGCCGATCCCGAGCCCCTCGGTCGAGGCGAGATCCTGAGGGTGGCGGCGCTGGCGCCGGTGGAGGTGCTCGAGGTGGTGGTGCGGCCGCCGCGCGGCGACCGGCTGCGGGTGGTGGTCGAGAACCGCGACAGCCCGCCGCTGGACGATCTGGCGGTCGCGGCGATCCTGCCGCGGCCGGTGCTGGTCTTCTCGCTGCCCGAGGGGGCGCCGGGAGCGACCCTGCTCTTCGGCGGCGGCAGGGCGCAGCGGCCAGACTACGACCTGGCCGCCCTGGATCCCGGGGGCCGGCTGCCGGTGACGGGCGAGGCCGCGCGGCGGGCGCTGGCGCTGCTCGACCCGGCGAACGCCGGTCCGGCCGCGCTCGGGCAGGTGATGGCCAACCCGGGCTGGGACCCCGCGCCGGCGTTGGCCTTCGCCATGCACCCGGGGGCCGAGGTCGACCCGCGGCCCTTCCGCTACCGGCGGCAGCTCGCGGTGAACCCGTCGCCGGAGGGGCTGTCGCTGCTGCCGCTCGAGCCGGCGGACCTGGCGGTGCTGCGCCCGGACCTGGCAGACCTTCGGGTGGTGGACGGGGAGGGGAGGCAGTGGGCCTACCTGCGCCAGGACCGCGCTCGAACGGTGACGGTGCCCCTCAGGGTGGCCGGTCACGAGCGTGACGGGCGGGTGTCGATCTATGCCCTGGAGGTCCCGGACGGGCCGCTGGCGGTCGGCCGGGTCGAGCTCGAGGCCGAGGCGCCGTACTTCGACCGCGACTTCGTGCTGCGTGGCCGGCTCGAGGACGGCTCGGAGCGGGAGCTCGCGCGGGGGCGGCTGGTGCGGCGCGCCGGAGACCCGCGGCCCATCACCGTCGCCGTCGAGCCGCGCCGGGTGACCCGCCTCGAGCTCCACGTGAGCGACGGCGACGACGCGCCGCTCGTGCTTCCGAGGGTCTCGGCCGACGCTGCGGCCCCGGACCTCTACCTGGCGGCGGTGGCGGGGGAGTACGAGCTGCTGCTCGGCGATCCCGACGCCGAGGCCCCGGTGTACGAGCTCGAGCGGGTGCGCTCGACCATCCTGGCCGTGCCGGCCGTCGACGTGACGGCGGGCGAGCTCGAGGCCAACCCGGCCTTCAGCGCCGCCGGCCGTCTCGCCCGGTCCGGCGCCTGGCAGAAGATCCTGCTGTGGGTGGTCCTCGGCCTCGCCGTGGTCGTCCTCGCGGCCGTCACCCTGCGCGCCGCGCGCTCCTGAGCGATGATCCCACGCACCGCCGCGCGTGATCGAAACACAAAGAACACAAAGAACACGAAGGAACCACGAAGACTCGGGCGTTGCGGCGCCCGAGTCGGGGGGAGGGTGTAAAGCCCTCCCCTACGAGTGGCGACCGGTTTCTCCTGAACTCTGAACTCCGATCTCTGAACTCTGAACTCTGAACTCGTCGAGGTGTGGCGGGGTAGGGGGCTTGCCATCCGGGACAATCCGTGAGATGGTGTTCCGTCTGCTCCCGCCGATGACCGTCATCGAGGCAGCGGGCGCACGACAAGCCGCAGGGCCTCCCCGGCCCGGACGACAGCCTCGCCGGCAAGACTCTCGTTCCCCCCCACAACCAGCCGGAAGACGAACCGCGGACCCCCCGCGCCACGATGCGGGTCCATCCGCAGAAGGTTAAGAACTGTTTTGAACTTCGACGACATGAACTTCCACCCCGCGATCGCCCGCGGGATCCGTGACTTCGGCTTCACCGAGCCGACCCCCATCCAGCGGGACGCGATCCCGCCGGCCCTCGACGGCCGCGACGTGCTCGCCTGCGCCATGACCGGCAGCGGCAAGACCGCCGCCTTCGTGCTGCCCATGCTCCAGCGCATGGCCGACACCCGCTGCGGCGGCCGGACCCGGGCGCTGATCCTGACCCCGACCCGAGAGCTGGCGGCGCAGATCCACGAGCACATCGAGGTCCTGGCCCGCCACACCCCGGTGCGCTCGGCCACCGTCTTCGGCGGCGTCAAGCCGGCCAAGCAGGAGAGGGCGCTGCGGGACGGCGTCGACATCGTCGTGGCCACCCCCGGCCGGCTGCTCGATCTCATGCAGTACCCGTGGACGCGCTTCTCCGACCTCGAGTTCCTGGTCATCGACGAGGCCGACCGGATGCTCGACATGGGCTTCCTGCCCGACGTGCGCCGGATCCTGGCGCAGCTGCCGAGCAAGCGGCAGACCATGCTGTTCTCGGCGACCCTGCCGGCCGAGATCGTCAAGCTCAGCCGCGACCTCCTGGCCGACCCGGCGCGGATCGACGTCGAGCGCCGCTCGGAGCCCGCCACCGGCATCACCCAGGCGATCCTGCCGGTGCCGGAGCAGCTCAAGACCGACCTCCTCACCGAGATGATCCGGCGCGGCGAGGTCGACACCGCCCTGGTCTTCACCCGCACCAAGCACCGGGCCAATCGGCTCGCCAAGAAGCTCGAGCAGGCCGGCATCAGCTGCGACAAGATCCACGGCAACCGCAGCCAGCCCCAGCGCGAGAAGGCCCTGGCGGCCTTCAAGCACGGGTCCATCAAGATCCTGGTGGCGACCGACATCGCCGCCCGCGGCATCGACGTCGAGGCGCTGCCCCACGTCATCAACTTCGACGTGCCGGTGGTGCCGGATGACTACATCCACCGGGTCGGCCGGACCGCCCGCGCCGGCAAGATCGGCGACGCCCTGACCTTCGCCTCGCCCGCCGAGCAGCCCCTGGTCGCCGCCATCGAGCGCGCTGCCGGACGGCGGATCGCGCGCCGGCAGGTCGATGGCTTCGACTACGGCGCCCAGCCGGCCGGGCGCTTCGAGATCCCGGTCGGCGAGCGACTCGCCGCCCACCGCACGCGCCGCACCGAGGAGCGGGCCCGGGGCCGGGCCCGCGACGCCGCCGGATCGTCCCCTCCGGGCCGCCGTTTCGGGAATCGGCGGGGCGCGCGCGCGAGCCGCTGATCCGGGCCCGTCGGCGCCGGAGTGTCGGGCCGTCCCGGGTGGGGCGGCCCGTCTTCGTTTGGGTCAGGACACGAACAGCTTGTGGCTCGCGAAGCTCGGGTCGCAGGTCAGGTTGACGCCGAGTCGGCGCAGGCCGCGCTCGTCCCCCGGGGTCGGCAGGTGGGTGAGGTGGAGCTCGCAGCCGGCGAGCTCGGGCAGCCGGTTCATGGCCTGGTGGGCGGTGGGATTGGTGGTCGAGCTGATGCTCAGCGCGATCAGGGTCTCCTCGAGGTTGAGGCTGATGGAGCCGCGGCCCAGGAGGTCCTTGCGCAGGGTGCCGATGGAGGCGATGACCGCCGGGCTGATCAGGTCGAGGTAGGTGGGGATGCCCGCCAGCACCTTGATGGCGTTGAGGACCAGCGCCGCAGCGGCGTGCAGGAGCGGGCTGTTGCGGCCGGTGACCACGTCGCCCGACGGCAGCTCGACGGCGGCGCCGGAGAAGATGCCGCGGTGGCCCTTGTCGGCCTTGCGCTCGGCGGCGGCCGCGGCGGCCCGGGCCGCGACCACGACCTGCCGGTCCTCGGGCTTGAGCTCGAACTCCTCCATCAGGGCCTCGATCCGGCGCACGGCGTCGCCGTTCTCCAGCCCGAGGACCTCGTCGCAGGCGTAGCGGAAGTAGCGGCGGACGATCTCGCGCTTGCCGGCCTCGGCGGCCGCCGCGTCGTCGACGACGGCGAAGCCGGCGCGGTTGACCCCCATGTCGGTGGGCGAGGCGTATATGGACTCGCCGGTGATCTTCTCGAGGGTCCGGCGGAGCAGCGGGAAGGCCTCGATGTCCCGGTTGTAGTTGACCGCCCGCAGGTCGTATGCCTCGAGGTGGAAGGGGTCGATCATGTTGGCGTCGCGCAGCTCGGCGGTGGCCGCCTCGTAGGCGGCGTTGACCGGGTGGCGCAGGGGCAGGTTCCAGATCGGGAAGGTCTCGAACTTGGCGTAGCCCGCCCGCACCCCGCGCCGGTGCTCGTGGTAGACCTGGGACAGGCAGGTGGCCATCTTGCCGCTGTTGGGGCCGGGCGCGTTGACCACCACCAGCGGCGCCGTGGTCTCGATGTAGGGGTTGGCGCCGAAGCCCTCGTCGCTCACGATACGGGCGACATCGGTGGGGTAACCGGGGATCGGTCGGTGGAGGTACACGGCGATCCCGCGGCGCTCGAGCTTGGCGGCGAAGGTGTCGGCCGCGGGCTGGCCCTCGTAGCGCGTGATCACCACCGCGCGGACGTCCAGGCCGCGCTCCCGGATGTCGTCGATGAGCTTGAAGGTGTCGGCGTCGTAGGTGATCCCGAAGTCGGCGCGGACCTTGCGGCGCTCGATGTCACCGGCGAACACGCAGAGGATGATCTCGGTCTGGCTCGCCAGCTGCTGGAGCAGGCGCATCTTGACGTTGGGGTCGAAGCCCGGCAGCACCCGGGAGGCGTGGTAGTCGTAGAGCAGCTTGCCGCCGAACTCCAGGTGGAGCTTGCCGCCGACTCTCTCGATGCGCTCGAGGATGGCCTCGGTCTGCTCGGCCAGGTAGCGCTCGTTGTCGAAGGCGACAGCGCGCTCGGACGGTTGTGTCATGAATCCCCCGTGTCCAGCGACGATCTCCGAACGCCCGAGAGGGTAGCAGGGATCGCGCCCCCTCGCGCCACCCCGGAGGCCTTCGCACCATCGCAGCTCAACGCATAGACCGCGATGAACGCGAAGCATCGCAGGTTGAAACACGAATCGCACAAAGACCCACCAAGGCGCCACAAAGCCATCGCATGTGCCGAGTCGGACCGGTGGACGCCGGACGGCAATGGGGGGGCGTTTGTCAAGTTGGGGAGCACAGCGTGCCAGGTACGGCGACTTGACAAACTCGCCAGGAGGCCGGAGTCCGCCATATCCTT
>DATHSO010000118.1:0-30226 GCA_035464095.1 Candidatus Methylomirabilota bacterium
AGGACATCGCAGAAATGAGCCATCGCAGAAGAGAGCCATCGCAGACATCGCAACCATCGCATTTAACGCAGAGGACGCAGAGACCATCGCACCATCGCAGAAGAGAGCCATCGCAACCATCGCAGTCTACGGAGGATACGGCTACGTGATCGGCATCGCCGGCGACCACCGGCGAGCCGCCGCCGCCACGATCAAATTTCTTCGTGTCTCGGTGTCTTCGTGATTGCGACGCCTGCGATGCCCGCGATGGCTCAGAAATGCGATGTCTTCGCGTGCCCTGCGTCGCGCTCTCCGCGCTCTCCGCGGTTCAACCTGGGATGTCTGCGATGCCTTCGCGTCCTTGGCGTCTTCGCGGTTCGGCTCGAGCTCAACGCCGCCAGCGGCCGGGGCCTCGGGCTCGATGTCGAGCAGGGCGCGGCGGTGCTCAGGGAACCGTCGAGCTCCAGGCGCCGAGGGTGCCGGAGTCGAAGCCGTCGTCGAAAATCAGGTCGGTGCTCTGGGCCGGGTCCATGACGACGACGTCGTAGACCACGGTCTGGGGCGAGCCGCTGACGGAGATGCCGCTGACCGTGACCGTGAACCGCCGGTCCTGCATGCCCGCCGAGAAGTACAGCCCGGACGGCTCCCAGACGATGGTGTTGTCGCAGTACCCGTTGTCGGTTCGTGACACCACCGACAACGACACGGGCGAGCCGCCCTCGGTCATGGTCACGCTCGCCGACGCGAAGCTCACCGACGAGCCGGTGTTGAGCGACAGGGACCACCTCGGGTAGACCACCTGGGTGCGGAAGGCGCCACGCGTCGGCGTTGTTGTCACAAGCGAGATTCCCCGAGGAGGCGAATATGCAACAGTCGAGCGCGATCGTGACAGTTCTGGCGTGCCTGGCCCTGGCCCTTGCTGGCTGCGGCGGCGGCACCGACGTGAGCCCCGAGGAGCACGCCGCGCGCATGGCGGCGGAGCACGCCGGTGACACGCCCGAAGCCAACCCCATGTCCTCGGCCGAGGGCGAGCCGGCATCGACGGGCCAGGGAGCCGTCTACGCCACCGTCGACGGTGAGCCGGTGGAGGGCTTCCTCGCCCGGCCGCCGGACTGGGCCGCCGGCGGTCCCGCTGTTCTCGTCATCCACGAGTGGTGGGGCCTCAACGACAACGTCCGGATGATGGCCCGCCGGCTCGCCGACGCCGGCTTCCTCACCCTGGCGGTGGACCTCTACGGCGGCGCCACCGCCGACGACCCGGAGCGCGCCCGCGAGCTCATGCAGGCGGTCGACGAGGCGCAGGCGCTGGACAACCTGAGCCAGGCCCGCGCCTTCGTCGCCGGGGAGCTGCAGGCGGGCCGGATCGGCGTGATGGGCTGGTGCTTCGGCGGCGGCTGGTCGCTGCGGGCCGGCCTCCACATGCCCGAGCAGCTCGACGCGGTGGTCATCTACTACGGCCACCTGGTCGCCGACCCCGAGCGGCTCCAGGTCCTCGAGATGCCGATCCTCGGCCACTTCGGCGAGACCGACCAGGGCATCCCCCTCGACGAGGTGCGCGCCTTCGAGACGGCCCTCACCGAGGTCGGCGCCGACGCCACCATCCACGTCTACCCCGGCGCCGGCCACGCCTTCGCCAACCCCTCCGGCCGCAACTACGAGCCCGACGCCGCCGAGACCTCGTGGCAGCGTACCGTGGAGTTTCTGGACCAGACCTTGAAGGAGTGAGGCACGGCCGGATGCGGACTCGGACGCGGACTCGGACGCGGACTCGGACGCGGGTCCGCCGGTGACTACGGAACGGTGAGGCTCCACCCCCCGGTGGTGCCGGACTCGAAGTCGTCCGCGAACAGCACCGCGGTGCCGGTGTTGTAGAAGACCCACAGCGAGGTGTCGCCGGAGTTGCCGACCACCAGGTCGGGCAGCGAGTCGCCGTTGAGGTCCCCGAAGGCGATCGCCGTGCCGACGTGGGGCGAGTCGAAGGTCCACGACGGTGCGCTGTCGAGGACCCCCCCTCGGTTGAGGTAGATGTGGGCCTGACCGTTGGAGAAGTGGACCTCCGCCAGGTCCGGGTCGCCGTCCAGGTCGACATCGTGCCACCTGAGGTCCGAGTGGCCGTGGTAGGCGGCGGTCGAGGACCAGGTCACGGTCAGGCTGCCCGCGGTGTTGGTCCACAGCTGGGTGGGGTCGTGGCCAAGGGCGAGGTCGGGGTCTGAGTCGCCGTCCACGTCGGCCCACCCCACCCCCTTGTCGGTGTCGGTGGTTCCGGTGGTCCACGTCGGCGTCGTCTCGAGGGACCCGGCGACGTTGCGGTACACGCCGCTCGAGAAGTTCGCCCACTTGGAGACCGCCAGGTCCTCCCAGCCGTCGCCGTCCAGGTCGCCCCAGGCCAGGAAGTTCTGGATCGAGGTCTCGGCCGACTGCCAGCTCGGGCTGGTGGCGAGAACGCCGCCGTCGTTGAGGTACAGGACCATCGGCCGATAGGGGTCGTACTGGGAGTTGCCCTGGTTGGCGGTGGCGACGTCCAGGTCGCCGTCGTGGTCGAAATCGAACAGCGCCGCGTAGTTGGTCCACGAGGAGTCGGCGGCGAACCAGCCCGGGGTCGTGCTCGGGCCGCTCGCCGAGCCGTAGTAGATCACCGACGGCGCCATCTCGAAGCCGCCGTTGGCGGCGAAGACGTCGAGGTAGGGGTCGTCGTCGATGAACCCGACCTGGATGTCGCCGGTGGAGCGCTCGTCCGAGGACACCCAGGACGGCGTCGCCTCGAGCTCGCTGCCGGTGTTGAGGTAGATGAGGTTCTCCCAGTCCGGGTACGTCGGGAAGGAGTCCGAGTGGTAGCAGCCGACCACCAGGTCGTTGTCGCCGTCGCCGTCCACGTCGGCCACCGCCAGGCCGCCCACTTGGACCCGCAGCGCGGCGGTCCAGTCGGCGGTGAGGGGGTACGGCACATCGTCGCTCATCCGCCACGCGGACGGCGCCTCACCCGGGATCGGACGCGCGGCCTCGAGCCCGTCCTCGGAGATCTCGACCGCGACCTCTGCGGCGGGCAGGACGACCGCGGTCGCCGCCGCGAGCAGGACCGACAGGACCCTGGCGACTCTCGTCATGGCTCACCTCCATGACCGGGACGACCGGCCCGTCGAAGGTAGCACAGGCGGCCTGCCCCGGTGACGTCGGCGGGTTCAGGCCATCGCGCCGTCGAGAACCTCGATCAGGCGCTCGATCTCCTCGGGCGAGTTGTAGTGCACCAGGCTGACCCGGACGACGCCGTCTTCGGGGTCCAGGCCGAGGGCCTCGCACAGGTGGTGGGCGTACATGTGGCCGTGGCGGATGGCGATCCCCGACCGGTCGACGATCTCGGTGATCTCCCGGGAGCTCTTCCGACTGTGGACGAAGCTGACGGTGCCGACCCGCTCCGGACCGCCGGTCGCCGGCCCGACGATCCGCAGGTCGTCGCGGCCCAGCAACCAGTCGGCGAGCCGCGCCTGCAGGGGCAGCTCGCAGGCGGTCATGACCGCGAAGGCCCGCTCCACCGCCGCCCGGTCGAGCCCGCCGGGGCCGTCGAAGCCGGCCAGCATCGCCAGGTAGTCGCCGAGGCCGAGGATGCCGGCGCAGCCCTCGTGGCAGACCCCGCCGAGCTCGAACTTGTAGGGCGCCTCGTGGGCGGGAATGAAGAAGTGGTTGGGGCCTTCGAGCCCGGCCAGGGCATCGCGGCTCGCCCACAGCGCCGCCATGTGCGGCCCGTAGACCTTGTAGGTCGAGTAGGCGTAGAAGTCGACGTCCCAGGCGGCCACGTCCATGGCGCGGTGGGGGGCGTAGGCGACCCCGTCGACAACGACCCGCGCCCCGGCATCGTGGGCGAGGCGGGTGATGGCCTCGACGTCCAGGATCCCTCCGAGGAGGTTCGACACGTGGGGAAAGGCGACGATGGCGGTGCGCTCGCTCAGCAGCTCCGCGAGCGTCTCGAGGGATGACTCGCAGGTCGCCGGGTCCATCCGCCACCACCTCAGGTCGACCCCGAAGCGCTGCAGCCACTTCCAGGGTCCGACGTTGGCCTCGTGGCCGATCTCGGCGACCACGATCTCGTCGCCGGTGCCCAGGATCTTCGAGTAGCAGCCGGCCAGCATCCGCAGCAGCTGCGAGGTCGAGGGCCCGAGGATCACCTCGCCGTCCGAACCGTTGAACAGCACTCGAACCAGCTCGTGGGCGTCGTCGACCACCCGAGTCGCCGCCTCGGAGAGCGGGTAGCCGGCCCCGACCTGCACGTAGCTCGTGAGCATGTAGTCGCGGATCCGGTCGGCCACCGTTCGAGGCACCTGCGAGCCGCCCGCGTTCTCGAGAAAAACGGTGTCCCCGGCCAGGGCCGGGAACGCGTCGCGGATCCGTCGTCGCTGCTCCCGGGTGATCTCGACGGTCATGGGCTCCTCCGGCGGGCTCAACGGCAGACTCCGGGCGAGCCCCGCTTCCACCGTACCCTTTCCCCGTCGGAAACGTACTCCACCGAAGGAGGTCGACGATGGGTCTCGTGCGATTCGGGATCGGCGGCGTGGTGATCCTCACCCTGGCCTGCGGCGGCGGCACACTGCCCCCGACCGAGGGGGCGCGGGTCGAGGCGGCGACCGAGACCTCGGCCGACGACCTCGACTCCCTGGTCCGCCGAGCGGTGGAGGCCCACCGGGCCGGCGCCTTCGACGAGGCCCTCGAGCTCAGCCTGAGAGCGGAGCAGCTGCTTCCCGGCCACCCCAGGCTGCTCTTCAACACCGCCTGCGCCCTCCTCGCCACCGGCGACCCCGACGGTTCGCTCGACCGTCTCGAACGGATCGCCGCCATCCAGGTGACCCTCGACCTGGAGTCGAGCGACTGCTTGGCGCCGCTGCGTGGGCACCCGAGGTTTCTCGCCGTGGCCGAGGCCATGGCGGCCCTCGCCGAGCCCGTAGAGCGCAGCGCGGTGGCCTTCACCGTGCCCGACTCGACCTTCCTGGTCGAGGGCGTCGCGGTGGACCCGGCGACCGGTGAGCTGCTGCTGTCGAGCCTGTACCAGCGGCGGATCGTCCGGGTTGCCGCCGACGGCCGAACGGAGCCCCTGACCAAACCCGACGACGAGCTGTGGTCCATGCTCGGGATGGCCATTGCCCCGGACGGTCGAAGTCTGTGGACCGTCACCGTCGCCAGCCCACGCATGCAGGACGCCGCCCCGGACGAGCCGTTGCGCAGCGCCCTCCTGCGGATCTCCCTGGCCGACGGCCGTGTCCTCGCCCGCTTCGATCCGCCCGCCGGGCTCGCCTCGAGCGCCCTCGACTCGGTCGCCGTCGCAGCCGACGGCACGGTCTTCGTGTCGGACAGCGGCGCCGGCGCGATCCACCGGCTCGTCCCCGGTGGCGATGGCCTCGAGGTCTTGGTCGAGCCCGGGAGCTTCATCTCCACCCAGGGGCTCGCGCTGTCCGCCGACGGCCGAATGCTCTGGGCCGCGGACTACGGCCGCGGGGTCGCCGCCGTCGACCCGGACTCCGGTCGGCTGCGATTCCTCGACCACAGCGGCCCGTCCCTGGTCGGCATCGACGGCCTCGAGCGCCACGGGGCCGACCTCATCGCCATTCAGAACGGCATCGAGCCGCCACGCGTGGTCCGCATCGTGCTCGGCGACGAGGGCACTTCGGTGGCGCGGGTCGAGCTCCTCGAGCGGGCCCACCGCCTGTACCGCGAGCCGACCCTCGGCGTCGTGGTCGGCGACGAGCTCCTCTACGTCGCCGCCAGCCAGTGGCGCTCGTTCGACGATGAGGGCCGCCTGCTGCTCGATGAGCTGGTCGAACCGGTCATCCTACGGCTGCCGCTCGGCGGCACGGCGCCCGGCGTAGCACGCTGAGGCCCCCCGACCAGGTCAGGGCGGGATCGGTGCCGGCGGAAGGGTCGGTGGCTGCAATCCGTCGGACGAATTGCGGCGGCGCCTCGGACGCGCCGACCGGCCCGGCCCTTGAGGGCACTGACGACCGGCTCCGGGTTCGGGTCCGGCTCCGGGTTCGGGTCCGGGCTCGGGTCCGGCTCGGGGTGACGCCGGCGGCGATCGGTGGCACCATGAGCCGAGCGAGGCGAGCGAGTGTTTCTCCCGATCTCCGACGCGCCGAACCCGCGGATCACCGCCTACGCCACCTGGGCGCTGATCGCCGTCAACGTCGCGATCTACCTGCTGGTGAGCCTGCCTCTCGGCTTCCAGCCGGCCGACACTGCCGACCCCGCCTTCGCCGAGTACCTGGAGCTGCTGTCGCAGCTCGCTTCGAGTCGGCAGGAGCTCGTCCAGGCCGCCAACCAGCTGTCGGCCTATGACCTGTTCGTGTTCAAGCACGGCTTCCGGCCCGGAGCGCCCAGCCTCGCCGATCTGCTGCTGTCCATGTTCCTGCACGGCGGCCTGCTCCACTTGGCCGGCAACATGCTCTTTCTCTGGATCTACGGCGACAACGTCGAGCACCGCCTCGGACCGGCGCGCTTCGTCCTGTGGTACCTGGTCACCGGCGCCGCCGCCACCCTGTTCCACGCGGTGTTCTTCCTCAGCTCGGACATCCCCCTGGTCGGCGCCTCGGGGGCCATCTCCGGTGTCCTCGGCTTCTACTTCATCTGGTTTCCCAAGAACACGGTGCGGATGCTCTTCTTCCTGCCGCCCTTCCTGTGGCACGTCTTCGAGATCCCGGCGCGCATCGTGCTCCTGATCTACCTGGTCATCGACAACGTCCTGCCCTTCGTCTTCGCCGGGGCCGGCGGCGTCGCCCACGGCGCCCACATCGGCGGCTTCATCGCCGGCGCCGGGGCGGCCTGGTTCATGGCTCGCCGCGCTGCGGCCGCACCGCCGCGGGACCTGCCGCCGCCCGAGGCGAAGCGGGCCAGCCGCGGCACCGTCCGCGACGCTCTCGCACGCGGCCGGGTCGCCGAGGCCGCGGCCGAGTACTTCGAGCTGCCCGCCCAGGCCGCCCGCGACGCGCTCTCACCCGCCGAGGCGACGGCCCTCGCCGGGAGCCTCCGCGAGGCCGGCCACTCGCGCGCCGCCCTCGCCCTGCTCCAACGGGCGATTCAGCTCGCGCCCCGGGGCGCACCCGGGGCGGAGCTCTACGCGGCCGCCGGGGTCATCCTCCTTGACGACCTGGGCGACGCGCCGGCGGCCTACCAGGTCCTGGTCCAGGCCCTGCAGCTCGGGCCGCGCCCCGAGACCGCCGCCGTCGTCCGCCGCGCCCTGCTCGACATCGAGTCCCGGCAGCCCAGCCACCCCGGCCGCTGGCGACGGTGAACGCGGGCTGAACCGCGAAGACGCCACGAACGCGAGGCATCGCACCATCGCAGGAATAAACGCAATGCGATGGATCGGCGCCTCTGCTAGGGTGGGCGGCGTCGGGAGGGCACCGTCATGCGCCGTAGGGTCAAAGTCCTCGTCGTCGTCCTCGCCGCGCTTCTCGTTCTCGCCCTGGCCGCGGCCCTGTGGGTCCGGCACGCCCTCACCGCCAGTCTGCCGATCCTCGACGGCGAGGTCGCGGTCCCGGGCGTCCAGGCCCCCGTGACGATCGAGCGGGACGCCAACGGAGTGCCGACCATCCGCGGCTCGAGCCGGCTGGACGTGGCGCGGGGGCTCGGCTTCGTCCACGCCCAGGAGCGCTTCTTCCAGATGGACCTGCTGCGCCGCCAGGGCGCCGGCGAGCTGGCTGAGCTCTTCGGCCCGGTTGCCCTCGAGGCCGACCGTGTTGCGCGGCTGCACCGCTTCCGCCACCGCGCCGGGATCGCCGTGGCGGCCGCGTCCGACGCCGACCGGCAGCTGGTCGACGCCTACGTGAGCGGCGTCAACAGCGGGCTCTCGGCCCTCGGCGGAGCGCCCTTCGAGTACCTGCTGCTGCGGCTCGAGCCCGAGCCGTGGACCGCCGAGGACTCGATCCTGGCGCTGTACGCCATGTACTTCACCCTCAACGACTCGACGGGCGCCCGCGAGTCGGCCCGCGGGGTCGCCGCCGACGTGCTCGACCCCGAGCTCCTCGCCTTCCTCGCGCCGGCCGGCACGAGCTGGGACGCGCCGCTGGACGGCGTCATGTTCGAGCCGCCGCCGCTGCCCGGACCGGAGGACCTCGCCGCCGATCGTGCGCTGGCACCGGAGGCCGTCGATCCGGATCCGGACCTCGCCGCGGTCGGCAGCAACAACTGGGCGGTGGCGGGATCGCGAACCGCCGACGGCAGGGCCGTCGTCGCCAACGACATGCACCTGCCCTTCAGCGTGCCCACCACCTGGTTCCGCGTCCGGATGATCTGGCCGGCCGATGGCGGCGGCGGCGAGCATCACGATCTCACCGGCGTGACCCTCGCCGGGACGGCGGCCATGGTCGCCGGCAGCACCGGCCGGGTCGCCTGGGGCTTCACCAACTCCTACGGCGACTGGTCGGACCTGGTGCTTCTCGAGGTTGACGGCGACCGCTACCTGACCCCCGACGGTCCACGGCCCTTCGACTTGACCGAGGAGACCATCCAGGTCCGCGGCGGCGACCCGGTGGTGGTGGAGATCCGGTCGACGATCTGGGGCCCGGTCATCGACGAGGACCACCGGGGCCGGCCGCGAGCCCTGCGCTGGATCGCCCACGACCCCGAGGCGGCGACTTTCGGGCTGGTGGACCTCGAGCACGCCGCAGACGTCGAGGACGCCCTGGACATCGCCGCCACCGTCGGCATCCCGCCCCAGAACTTCGTCTGCGCCGACGCCGGCGGGCGGATCGGCTGGACGATCATCGGCCGGATCCCGAAGCGCTTCGGCTTCTCGGGAGCGGTCCCGACCTCGTGGGCCGACGGCAGCCGAGGCTGGGACGGCTACCTGAAACCCGAAGCCGCGCCGCGGATCGTGGACCCGCCGGACGGGGTGTTGTGGACCGCCAACAACCGCACCACCTCGGGCGAGGTCCTCGCGGCCCTCGGCGATGGCGGCACCGACCTCGGCGCCCGCGCCCGGCAGATCCGCGACGGGCTGCTCGCGTTGACCGACGCCCGGGAAACCGACCTGCTCGCCGTCCAGCTCGACGATCGGGCGCTGCTGCTCGAGCGCTGGCGGAGCCTGGCGCTCGAGGTCCTCGACGACGAGGCGGTCGCCGGGCATCCGGGCCGCGTCCTCTTCCGTGACCTCCTGCGCGACACCTGGACCGGGCGGGCGAGCATCGACTCCCAGGCGTATCGGCTGGTACGGGCCTTCCGCTTCAAGGTCTTCGAGCGGGTCTGGGGCCGTCTCATGGCGCCCTGCCAGGCGGCCGACGAACGCTTCCACATCTTCCGTCTCGGCCACTGGGAGGACTCCCTGTGGCGCCTCGTCTCCGAGCGGCCCGCCCACCTCCTCGGCCCCGACGAGGCGAGCTGGGAGGGCGTGCTGCTGGCCTCGGTGGACGCCACCGTGGAGCTCTTCACCACCGAGGTAGGGCCCGACCCCGAGCTCTGGACCTGGGGCCGGCGCAACACCCTCCACATGCGCCACCCCATGAGCCTCGCCCTGCCCCAGCTCGCCGGCTGGCTCGACATGCCGCCGGCGGAGCTACCCGGTGACAACCTCATGCCCCGGGTCCAGGACCCGACCTTCGGCGCCTCCGAGCGCTTCGCGGTGTCGCCCGGCCGCGAGGCCGACGGTACCTTCCACATGCCGGGCGGCCAGAGCGGCCACCCGCTTTCGCCCCACTACCGCGCCGGCCACGAGGACTGGGTCGCGGGCCGGCCGACGCCGTTCCTGCCCGGCGCCACCGAGACCGTGCTCACCCTCATCCCGGCGCCCTGAGCAGCCGAGAGCGTTGAACCGCGAAGACGCGAAGAACGCGAAGAACGCGAAGCATCGCACCATCGCAGTTCATCGCAGAGGCGCAGAGCACATCGCAGCATCGCAGGTTGAAACACGAAGAACACGAAGAAGACCACGAAGAAACCACCAAGCCATCACATTTTGTGAGTGGTGCGTTGAGTTGCGATGGCTGCGATGGCTTGGCGCCTCTGCGTTGAGCGGCGAGGGCTTCGTGGCGCCACCGTGAGGTAGAATACGCGGTCGGAGCGCCTGCCGCCGGGCTCGCGCGCCGGACCGGAGAACCCGATGCTGACACTGCCACGTTGGGCTGTCGTCGCCGCGACCGCCATCGTTCTCGTCGCTGCCCTCGCCGCGCCCAAGCTCCTCGAGCTCCGCGACTCGGGCTCGGAAGCCGCCGACACGTCCGAGGAAGAGACCCTCCGCGTGCGGGTCCACCGCGTCGAGCCGCAACAGCTCGACGAACGGCTCGCCACGGTGGGCACCATCCGCGCCAACGAGGAGGTCGAGCTGGTCTCCGAGGTCTCCGGCAAGATCGCGGCGATCCACTTCGACGAGGGCCGCCGGGTGGCCGCCGGAGAGCTCCTGCTCGAGATCGACGACTCCGAGCTCCTCGCCGAGCGGCAGCGGGCCGTCTACCGGGTCGAGCTGGCCGAGCGCACCGAGGCCAGGCAGCGCCAGCTCCTCGAGGACGGCGTGATCTCGTCGGAGGCCCACGACGTGGCCCTCGGCGAGCTCAACGTACTGCGCGCGGAGCTCCGGCTGATCGAGGCGCAGCTGGTCAAGACCGAGATCAGAGCCCCCTTCGGCGGGGTCATCGGCCTGCGCTGGGTGAGCCCGGGCAGCTACCTGTCGCCCCAGACCCGGATCGCGTCGCTCCACGACCTCGACCCGGTCAAGCTCGACTTCGCGGTCCCCGAGCGCTACGCCGCCCTCCTCGGGGTCGGCGACGAGATCACCTTCACCGTCGGCGGCATCGAGCGGGTCTTCCCCGGGAGCGTCTTTGCCGTGGAGCCCGCCGTCGACGCCGCCACCCGCTCCCTGCGCCTGCGCGCCCGCTGCCCGAACCCCGACGGCCTCCTGGTTCCGGGCGCCTTCGCCAACGTCCAGCTGGTCCTTCGATCGGTGCCCGACGCCCTGGCCGTTCCCGCCATCGCCGTGATCCCGGAGCTCGGCGGCACCAAGGTCTTCGTGGCCGAGGGCGGCCGCGCCCAGCCGCGTGCCGTCACCACCGGAATCCGGACCGAGCGGGTGGTCCAGATCACCGACGGCCTGGTCCCCGGGGACCTGGTGATCACCACCGGCATCCTTCGGCTCGAGCCGGGGCTCGCGGTGGAGGTCGAGGACGAGCCCGCTCCGCCCGGTGACGGCGAATGACGCTCTACACCCTCAGCATCCGGCGCCCGGTGCTGGCCATCGTCATGTCCATCACCATCGTCCTGTTCGGGGTGCTCGGCTTCTCCTACCTCGGGGTGCGCGAGTTTCCGTCCCTCGATCCGCCGGTGATCACGGTCTCGACCTCGTACCGGGGCGCATCGTCCGAGGTCGTGGAGTCGCAGATCACCGAGCCCATCGAAGCGTCGGTCAACGGTGTCGACGGCATCCGCACCCTGACCTCGACCAGCCGCGACGGGCGCTCCACGGTCCAGGCCGAGTTCGACCTCGGCACCGACCTCGAGCGGGCGGCCAACGACGTCCGCGACAAGGTCTCCCAGGCGACCCGCAGCCTGCCGCCGGACGCCGACCCGCCCATCGTCTCCAAGGCCGACGCCGACGCCCAGCCCGTCATCGGCCTGTCGGTGCGCAGCGACCGCCGCAACCTGATGGAGCTCAGCCGGCTCGCCGAGGAGGTCTTCGTCGAGCGCCTGCAGACCATCCCCAACGTGGCCAGCGTCGACATCTGGGGCGAGAAGGAGATCGCCATGCGACTCTGGATCGACCCCCAGCGACTGGCCGCCTACCGGCTGTCGCCGCTGGACGTTCGCGACGCCGTTGAACGGGAGAACGTGGAGCTGCCGTCGGGCCGGATCGAGGGCGACGACGTCGAGCTGCCGGTTCGGACCATGAGCCGCCTCGACACCCCCACGGCCTTCAACGACCTGATCCTGAAGAGCGAGGCCGACCGGATCATCCGCCTGCGCGACGTCGGCCGCGCCGAGCTCGGCCCCCTCAACGAGCGCACCGTGCTCAAGCGCAACGGCGTCCCCATGGTGCTGGTGGTGGTGCGGCCCCAGCCAGGCGCCAACACCATCACCATCGTCGACGAGGTCCGGCGCCGGGTTGCGACCATCGAGCAGACCATGCCGGCCGACGTCGAGGTCGCCTGGGCCTTCGACGCCAGCCGCTTCATCCGCAAATCGGTGGCCGAGGTCCGGCAGACCGTGATCATCGCCTTCGTCCTGGTGATGCTGGTCATCTTCCTGTTCCTGCGCGACTGGCGGACCACGCTCATCCCGATGCTGGTGATCCCGGTCGCCCTGATCGGATCGTGCTTCGTGATGTTCATCGCCGGCTTCTCCATCCACGTGCTCACCCTGCTCGCCCTGGTCCTCGCCATCGGCCTGGTGGTCGACGACGCCATCGTGGTGGTCGAGGTGATCTACGCCAAGATCGAGGCGGGGCTCGAGCCCACCGAGGCCGGCATCGAGGGCACACGGGAGATCTTCCTGGCGGTGGTGGCCACCACCCTCGCCCTGGTCGCCGTCTTCATGCCGATCATGTTCCTGGGCGGGCTGGTCGGCCGCCTGTTCCGGGAGTTCGGGCTGACCCTGGCCGGCGCGGTGCTGATCTCGTCCTTCGTCGCCCTGACCCTGACCCCCATGCTGTCGACCCGCCTGCTCAAGCGGCGCAGCCGCCAGCCGCGCCTCCATGAGGCCACCGAGCCGTTCTTCCGCGCCCTCGCCGACTCGTACCGCTCGGCACTGGCCGGCATGCTCGACCGGCGCTGGCTCGCGCTGCCGGTGCTCGCCGTCTGCCTCGGCCTGGTGGCCCTGCTCCTCGAGGTGCTGCCGCGGGAGCTCGCGCCGCTCGAGGACCGCAGCGCCATCAGCCTCACCGCCCGCGGCCCCGAGGGCGCGACCTTCGAGTACATGGACCGCTTCATGGACCGGGTCAACGCCCTGGTCCTGGCCGAGGTGCCCGAGCTCGACAACGTGGTGACGGTGACGGCACCCGGCTTCGGGGCGTCGTCGGCGGTGAACTCGGGCTTCAGCCGGATCAACCTGGTGGAGCCCGAGGACCGGGAGCGGAGCCAGGCCGAGATCGTCGACGCCCTGGCGCCGAAGGTACGGCGCCTGACCGAGGCCCGCGCCTACCTCTCCCAGTCCCCGACCATCGCCGTCGGCCGGCACCGCGGTCTGCCGGTGCAGTTCGTCATCCAGGCGCCGAACATGGACCGGTTGGGGGAGGTGCTGCCGCCCTTCCTGGCCGCCGCCGAGGACGACCCCACCTTCGATTTCGTCGACGTCGACCTGAAGTTCGACAAGCCCGAGCTCGAGGTCACCATCGACCGCGACCGGGCCCAGGACCTGGGGATCTCGGCGCGGCGGATCGCCAGCACGCTCCAGCTCGCGCTGTCGGAGCAGCGGCTCGGCTTTTTCATCATGGACGGCAAGCAGTACGAGGTCATCGGCCAGGTCGAGCGCGGCGCCCGCGACGAGATCGTCGACCTGCGCAACCTCTGGGTCACCACCGAGGGTCAACCGCCGGTGGTGCTCGACAAGCTCGTGACCGTCACCGAGACCTCGAGCCCGCCCCAGATCTTCCGCTTCGACCGCTACGAGTCGGCCACCGTGTCGGCGGCGCTGGCCCCCGGCCGCACCCTGGGCGAAGGCATCGAGGCCATGCGCCGCATCGCCGACCGCGTGCTCGACGAGAGCTTCGCCACCACGCTGGCCGGCGAGTCGCGCGACTTCGCCGAGAGCTCGTCGAGCCTGGTCTTCGTCTTCGTCCTCGCCCTGGTGCTGGTCTACCTGGTCCTCGCCGCCCAGTTCGAGAGCTTCCGCGACCCCTTCGTCATCATGCTCACCGTGCCCCTCGCCATTGCCGGGGCGCTGCTGTCCCTGTGGTACTTCAACCAGACCGTGAACATCTTCAGCCAGATCGGCATGATCATGCTCATCGGCCTGGTGACCAAGAACGGCATCCTGATCGTCGAGTTCGCCAACCAGCGCAAGGCGGCCGGCGCCGGGGTCCGGGACGCCATCGTCGACGGCGCCACCTCCCGCTTCCGGCCGGTGCTGATGACCAGCCTGTCCACCGTCCTCGGCATCCTGCCCATCGCCCTCGGCCTGGGCGCCGGCGCCGAGAGCCGGATCCCCATGGGCGTCGCGGTCATCGGCGGGCTCGTCGTCGGCACCTTCCTCACGCTCTTCGTCGTGCCCGCCATGTACTCCTTCCTCACCAGCTCCAAGGCCCGCGAATCCCGCTTCACCTGAGAGACACTCGTGCTGACCGAAGAGCGGACGATTCCCTGAAATGAACGACGGCGCCTCGGAGGCGCCGTCGTTCATTTCAGGGAGCTCGATTTCAGTCGAGGCCGAGGTTCCGCAGCAGAGGCTGGATGTCGGGCTCGCGGCCGCGGAAGGCCAACCACATCTCCATGTAGTCCCGGGAGCCGCTCGGCTCGAGGACCTCGGTCCGGAAGCGCTGCGCGGTCTCGGCATCGAAGAGGCTGGTCTCCTCGAAGGCCGCGAAGGCGTCGTGGTCGAGCACGCCCGACCAGATGTAGCCGTAGTAGCCGGCGGCGTAGCCGCCGACGATGTGGCCGAAGTAGGTGCTGCGGTAGCGCGGCACGATCTCCGGGATCAGGCCGATGGAGTCCAGGTACTCCGCCTCGAAGGCGTTGACGTCGAGCTCGGCGGGCTCGCTGATGGTGTGGTAGGCCATGTCGAGCAGGCTGGCCGCGAGGTACTCGACCTGGTCGAATCCCTGGTTGAAGAAGCGCGAGCCCTGGATCTTGGCGACGAGCTCGTCGGGCATCGGCTCACCGGTCTCGTAGTGGCGGGCGTAGACCTTCAGGACCTCGGGGTGGACGGCCCAGTGCTCCATGATCTGGCTCGGCAGCTCGCCGAAGTCGGACGACCAGAACGAGGTCCGGTGGGTGACGTCGGCCAGGATGCCGTCGAGGGCGTGGCCGAACTCGTGGAACAGGGTCTCGACCTCGTCGAGGCTGAGCAGGGCCGGCGAGTCCCCGGCCGGGGGCGTGAAGTTGGTCACCAGGTTGATGACCGGGTCGACCTCGACCCCGTCGGCCCGGTGCTGGCCCCGGAACTGGCCGCACCACGCGCCCTGACGCTTGCTCTCCCTCGGGTGGTAGTCCATGTAGATCACCGCGGCGTGGGAGCCGTCGGCCTCCTTGACCTCGAAGACCTCGGCGTCGGGGTGCGGCTTGGGCATGCCGTCGAGGGGCTCGAAGGTCAGCCCGTAGAGCCGGTTGGCGACATAGAAGACGCCGTCCCGAACATTGCCGAGCTCGAAGTAGGGCCGCAGCTCGCTGTCGTCCAGGTCGTACTTCGCCTTGCGCAGCTTCTCGGCGTAGTACCACCAGTCCCAGGAGGCGATCCGGAAGTCGCCTCCCTCGGCGTCGGCGATCGCCTGCATCTCGGCGAGCTCGCGCTTGGCCACCGGCAGCGCGGCGTCCCAGAGCTGGTTCAGCAGGCCGTAGACCCGGTCCGGGGTCCCCGCCATCCTCGGCTCGAGGCGGTAGTCGGCGAAGGTGTCGTAGCCGAGCAGCTTCGCCTTCTCGACCCGGAGGTTGACGATCTCGGCGACGATCGCCGTGTTGTCGTGCTCGTTGTCCCGGTCGCCGCGCACCGTGTAGGCCGTGTAGAGCTGCCTCCTCAGGTCGCGGTCGGAGGCGTAGGTCAGGAACGGCAGCATGCTGGGCTTGTGGGTCGTGAAGACCCAGGCGTTCGCGAGCCCTTCGCGGGCCGCGGTCTCGGCGGCGGTCTCGACCACGGTCGGCGGCAGGCCCGCCAGGTCGCCCTCGTCGGTGATCACCAGCTTGAAGTCGTTGGTCTCGGCGAGAAGGTTGCGGTTGAACTCCACCTGCAGCTCCGACAGCCGCTGGTTGATCTCCTTGAGCCTCTCCAGCTCGGCCCCGGTCAGCAGCGCCCCGTTGCGGACAGCCTCGGCGTACACCTCCTCGAGCAGGTAGCGCTGCTCGCGGTCGAGGTCGAGGGCGTCGCGCTGGTCGTACACCGCCTTGATGCGTGCGAACAGGTCCGGGTCGAGCTCGATGGCGTCGCGGTGGGCCGCGAGACGGGGCGACACCTCCTTCTGGATCGCCTGGATCTCGTCGTTGGTGTTCGACCCCGCGAGGGCGAAGAAGACCCGTGACACCTCGCCGAGCAGCTGGCCCGAGCGATCGAGCTCGGCGATCGTGTTGTCGAAGGTCGGCGCTTCGGGATTGGCGACAATGGCTTCGACCTCGGCCGTCTGGCGTGCCATCCCCTCCTCGAAGGCCGGCAGGAAGTGCTCGGGCTCGATCCGGTCGAAGGGATGAACGTTGAACGGGGTGTCGTAAGCCGTCAGGAGCGGGTTGGCGGACCCGGCGGTCTCCTCGACCGGCTGGCCGCCGCAGGCGGCGAGAACGACACAGGTGAGCAGGCAGAGCAGCTTTCTCATGACGGCGCCCCTCCAAAGGCGGCGGCATGGTACCAGGAATCGGCGTCGTCCGTCGGGGCGCCCGGCCGCGAACGGGAAACGGGGCCGGGGGGAGGTACTTCCGGGGCGCCCTCGCGATATACTTCGAGCCTGGAGAGGACCGATGGAAAGCCACTGGAACGAGTGGATCGGCGAGGACGACGAGGCCGTCGTCCCCGGCCGCAAGCGCAGACCCAAGAACGACCCCGCCGAGGACCTCGACCTCGACGAGCGCGACGAGTGGAGCAAGGAGCGCGGCTCCCGCGGCCGCAAGCCGGCGGACAAGAAGCACCGCCGGCCCAAGCCCGAGCTCGAACCCGACTTCTGACCGCTCCGTGACCTGGGCTCTCCCGCCGGTCGCGCTCGTCAAGCACCCGGTTCCGGAAACCACGACTTGACAAACTCCACCCGGACCGTGCCAGGTACGGCGACTTGACAAACTCGTCTTCGACCCTGCGGCAACAGGGGTCGTGACGTGTTTGTCAAGTCGCCGTACCTGGCACCGTGCGGTGTGCCGCTGCTGCCGAGTTCGAGTCTGCAGAGGCAATTGAACCCCGAAGAGCCACGATGGCTTCGTGGTTCCTTCGTGAGCCTTTGCGCTCTTCGTGTTTCAACTTGCGATGGTGCGATGGCCTCTGCGTTGAGCTGCGACGGCCTTGCGCCTTCGGGTTGACTGGGCGGTGCCGTCTCGACCCGCCGGCGGACATCGAGCGCCGTCGCGGCCAAGAAACAGAGAGGGGCGCGGTGCCGCGCCCCTCTCGACGTACGCTTCTGCCTGGCCGGGCTGTTCGCCGACCGAGGTTGGTCTCAGGTCACTCCACGCTCAGGCTCATCAGCTCGACGGGGATCGGTTGGAAGAAGGTCATGATGTTGGACATCAGCTGGTCGCGGTCGGCCTGGTTGCTGATGCCGTTGTGGAAGTTGATGCCCAGCCACACGGTCCGGTAGTCCTGGCCGACGTCGTCGTGGTGGCTCAGGGCCGCGAAGCCGCTGCCGGTGCCGCCGGCGCCGTAGTTGAGGCCCGCGGTCGCGGTGCTCGTCGCGGCGTCGGCGTAGTCGCCGTTGCTGTCCGAGGTTCCAACGATGGCCATGGGCGTGGCGGACCACGACCCGCCGATGGGGTCGGCGGCCACACCGTCGAGACCGGTGATGCCGGTTCCGGCGTAGTCCCCCTGGTAGCTGGTCTCGAACAGGAGGTAGAGGTTGTTCTCGCCGGAGCCCGCGGCGCCATTCGCGACGTCCCACAGGAAGTCGACGCTCGTGGCGAACAGGCGCTTGCCGCCGAGCACGAGCCAGTCGGCGACGATCTGGCACTCGGCGTTGTCCGGAATCAACGTGCCCTCGTCCGCCCAGATGAGCACGACATAGGGCGCCAGGTCGACGGCTGTCGGGAACGGCAGCGTGTCCAGGTCCCACTCGTCCCAGGTGACGCTTGCGGCGGTCAGCGCGTCGCGGTACGCCTGCTGGTCGCCAGCCGCGATGTCGTCCATCATCAGCAGGACGTACTGCGCGTTTGCGGGAGCAGCGGCCAGGCCCAGGATCCCCACAATCGCGACAACCGACACCATCGATAACGCTCGTCTCATCTTCGCCTCCCTCCAGCTCTCACTGTCCGGATCATACCGGATCCTGGCACCGTCGAAAACCCTAACCGCCGGCCGCGCTATGATCGCCGGCGCCGCCTCCGGGCGGCACCGACAGGATGGGGGACCGATGAGGAAAGCCCTGCTCGCGCTCGCACTGGCATTGGCCGCGCCCGTCGTCGCCGCCACCATTCCCAGCCCGGAGGAGCACTTCGGCCACCCCGTGGGTGCCGACCGCACCCTCATCCCCTACCCCGAGGTTATCGCCTACCTCGAGCTCGTGGCGGCGGCGTCCGACCGGGTCTCGATCGAGGAGGCCGGGACCTCGACCCTGGGCAACCGGATGCCGGTGGTGATCCTGACCTCGCCGGCCAACCAGGCGCGCCTGCCCGGGATCCGCGACGCGGCCCGGCTCATCGCCCGGCCCGGCGACCTGTCCCCCGAGGCTTCGCGGCAGCTCGTCGAGACCACCCCGGCCGTGGCCCTGGTCACCTGCACGATCCACTCCACCGAGGTCGGCTCCACCCAGATGGCCGCCGAGCTCGTCTGGCAGCTCGCGACCACCGAGGACCCCGAGCGCCTGGCCTGGATGGACGAGGTCGTGCTGCTGCTCATGCCGTCGATCAACCCCGACGGTCAGCTCATGGTCGTCGACTGGTACGAGCGCTGGCTGGGTACCGAGTTCGATGGCGGCCGCATGCCCTGGCTCTACCACCACTACGTGGGCCACGACAACAACCGCGACTTCTACGCCCTGACCCAGGCCGAGTCCAAGGTGGTCAACGACCTGCTCTACCACCGGTGGTTTCCCCAAGTCTTCCTCGACCAGCACCAGATGGGCTCCACCGGGCCGCGGATGTTCGTGCCGCCCCAGACCGACCCCCTGGACCCCGAGGTCCACTCCCTGGTCTTCCGGATGGCCGACAGCCTCGGCACCAACATGTCGCGGCGCCTCGAGGAGGCCGGCAAGACCGGGGTCGGCCACGACATGATCTTCGACAGCTACTGGCCCGGCGGCACCCGCAACACCGCCTGGTGGAAGAACGTCACCGGGCTGCTCACCGAGGTCGCCAGCGCCCGCATCGCATCACCCGTCTTCGTCGACCCGGGCGAGCTGCGAGGCGACGGCAAGGGCTTCCCCGACTACGGCCGCCGCTCCAACCACCCGTCGCCGTGGCCGGGCGGCTGGTGGCGGTTGCGCGACATCGTGGAGTACGAGCTGGTGGCGACCTGGGCCTTCGTCGAGGGGATCGCGGAGGACCGGCGCCACATCCTCGCCAACGTCGACCGCATGGCCCGCGAGGCGATCCGCCGCGGCGCCACCGAGCCGCCCTTCGCCTTCATCGTCGCCCCCGACCAGCACGACGAGGTCGCCGCCCGCCGCCTGGTCGAGCTGCTGCTGCGCCACGGAGTCGAGGTCCAGCGAGCGTCCGCCCCGTTCACCCTCGGTTTCACAACCTACCCGGCGGGCACGGTTGTGGTCCCGGCGGCGCAGCCCTACCGGCCGTTCCTGCTCACCATGCTCCGGCCCCAGCGCTACCCCGAGGTGCGGCCGTCCACCGACGGCGGCATCATCCTGCCCTACGACGTCACCTCCTGGTCCCTGCCCGTCAACATGGGAGTCGAGGTCGTGGAGGCCGATCGGCCGGTCCAGGGCAGCTTCGAAACCCTGTCCGCGGCAGACTGGCCGCGCACGGCCGTCACCGTGCCCGGGGATCCGGCGGGCGTGCTGGTGCCGGCGGGCGCCGATCGCCTCCACGCTGCCGCCAACCGACTCCTCGCCGACGGCCGGCGAGCCTGCCGCGCCGCCGGCGCCGGCGACCGGTGGATCCCCTTCGGCGAGGTCCCGGCCGAAGCCGTGGCCGCCCTCGCCGACGAGCTCGCCCTGCCCACCGCCGAGCTCGCCACCGCACCGCCGGACCTGCTCGAGGTCCGGCGGCAGCGGGTCGGCCTCTTCAAGCCCTGGGTCGCGAGCATGGACGAGGGCTGGACCCGCTTCATCCTCGAGCAGTACGGCTTCCCCGTCGCCAGCCTGGCCAACGAGCAGATCCGCTCGGGGGCTTTCACCGAGCTCGCCGACGTGCTGCTGTTCCCGGACGTGGCGCCCGAGGTGATCGCGAAGGGGGAGCCGGGACCCGACTATTGGGGCCGCTTCGTGCCCCTGCCCCCCGAGTACTCCGGCGGCATCGACGTCTGGGACCCGGCCCCGGTGGGTGCCAGTGGCCGAAAGGCGAAGCCCGACGGCTCCGAGCCGCGGACCACGGGGGGCGACCGCATCAAGGCCTGGGTCGAGGCGGGCGGGACCGTCGTCGCCCTCGGCTCGTCCACCGCCTACTTCATCGAGCTCTTCGACCTGCCCGTCGAAAACGTACTCGACGGCGTCGGGGGCTCCGACTTCCTGTGCCCCGGCTCGAACCTCCGGGTGCTCGTGGACACGTCGCACCCCGTCGGCTGGGGCCTGCGGGCCGAGGACGCGGTGTATTTCGCCGACTCCCCGGCCTTCCGGACCCGGGTGCCCGACCCCCGCTTCGACCGGGCGGTGATCGCCCGCTACCCCGCCGACGAGCGCGACATCCTCGTCAGCGGCTACCTGGAGGGCGGCGAGCGCCTCGAGCGCCGTGCGGCGGCGGTGGAGCTCGGGGTCGGCGAGGGCCGGGTCGTCCTCATCGGCTTCGCGGCCCAGCACCGCGCCCAGCCGCTGCGCACCTTCAAGCTGCTGTTCAACGCCCTGTACGATCTGCCGGATGACGAGGACGCCGGAGCCGGAGGCTGATCAGCGCTCGCGGCGGATGGTGGGGTAGCCCCGGGCGTCGAAGCGGACCCGGATGAGGTTCTCGTCGGCCCGGCCGATGGTCCGCTCAAGGGGCTCCCGCTCCCGCCTGGTCGCCCACCCGAGGGAGAACGGGACCGGAGCGCTGCGCGGCGCCTCGGCCCGAAGCCGGGAGCCGACGCACTCGGTGGTCTCCTCGTCGGCACCCCGCAGGAAGAGCAGGAACTCGTCGCCGCCGTAACGAACCACCGCGTCCCCGGCGCGGACCTCGCACATCAGGAACCGGCTCGTCCTGATCAGGATCTCGTCCCCAGCCTGGTGGCCGTGCTGGTCGTTGTAGCGCTTGAAGTGGTCGATGTCGAGGACCACCGCGCCCCACCCGGCGTCGCTCGACTCGATCTCCGAGGCCAGGGACCGCAGGTACCGGCGGTTGAAGCAGCCGGTCAGAGCGTCGCGCACCGCCTGTTCGCGCAGCTCCCGCTCGAGCTCCTTACGCCGGGTGATGTCGATGAGCATCCCGACGTAGATCGCGTCCTCGTCCGAGCTCTCCAGGGTGTAGGCGGTGTCGAGCACGGTCCGGGTCTCGCCGTCGGGACGGCGGATGGTGAGCTCGTAGTCCCTGACCACCCCGTCGCGCTCGAGAATCTCCCGCTCGCGCCGCCGGAGCTCGGGATCGACCACGAGGTCCTCCGCCGACAGCTCGGACAGCTCCTTGAGGGTACCCACGCCGAGCATCTCCAGACAGGCCGGGTTGGCGTCCAGGATGTCGCCGGCACGGTTGGTGACGTAGATCCCCTCCCGCAGCCGGTTCACCAGCTCCTTCAGGGTCGAGCTGCTGCGCAGGCTGGGGTTGCTGAACCACTTCATGATCGACGGCTCTGCTCGAGTATAGGTCAGGGATCAGGTTCCAGGTCGACGTGCTTGAGCTCCTCGATCATGGCGCGGAGCTCGGCGAGCTCGGCGTCGCGCCGGGCCACCGCGCCCTCGAGGTCGGCCACCCTCGCCCGTACTTCCTCGCAGTCGGCGGCGGCGCGGGCGGCTTCCGCCCGCTCGGCGGCGCCTGTCTCGCCGAGGCGGACGATCTCGGCGCCGCAGCTCTCGATCTCGGCCCTGAGCTCGTCGAGGCGAACGGCGAGCCGGCGCTCCTGCTCCTCAGCGGTCGCCAGGTGGTCCATCAGGGCGAGAACCGCCGCCGCCTCGCCGCCCACGACGTCATCCGAGCGCAGGTCCGACAGGATCGCGCGAGCCCGATTCATGTCCCCGTCGGGAGGGTCGGCGGCTGCCAGCGCGAGGGCGAGGTGCAGGCGTCGGGCCGTGGCGAACGTCTGGAGGCCACCGGCGCTCTCGGCCTCGTAGGCGACCACGGCCGCTGCCCAGTCGCCGGTTGCGAAGGCGGCGTCGCCGGCGCTCGGCGGCTGGCGCTGCGAAGCGCAGGCCGCGAGGGCAACGATGAGCAGGCCGACTGCGGTACGGATCAGGGCGTCTCCGGTCACGGCCGTCCTCCCCCGAAACTTCCGACGGCGCGATGGGGCAGCTCGAAGACGAACCGCGCTCCGCCGCCGGATGACTCCTCGAGCCGGATCTCCCCGCCGTGGGCGGTCACGATCTCGCGGCAGATGGTGAGGCCGAGGCCGACGTTGGCCACCGCTCCGCCGGCGGAGGAGGGCCCCTGACGGAAGCCCTCGAAGAGCGTGTCCCGAAGCTCCGGCGGCACCCCGGGGCCGGAGTCGGTCACCGCGACCCGGACCCCGTCGGCGCGGGCGCCGCCGCCGGAATCGGCCTCGACCGCGACGGTGACACTGCCGCCCTCGGGCGTGTACCGGATGGCGTTGGAGAGCAGGTTCTGGACGACCTGGACGATCCGGACCCGATCGCAGGTCACGGGCGGCAGCTCCGGCGCGACATCGACCTCGAGCGTCACGCGCCGGGTCCGGGCGAAGGCCTGGTACTGCTCGACCGCGGCCTCCACGAGCTCGACCAGGTCCTCGACCTCGAAGCGGTACTCGAAGACCCCGGCCTCCATCCGGGACAGGGTCAGGAGGTTCGACAGCATGTCCTCGAGGCGGCGGTGGCCGTCGAGGTGGAGCTCGAGGAGCCGGCGCTGCTTGTCGGTGAGCGGGCCGGGGACCTCGTCCAGCAGCAGCCGGTTGGTCTCGCTCATCGCCACCAGGGGCGTCTTGAGCTCGTGGGAGATCCGGGACAGGAAGTCCCGCTTGACCCGGTCGGCCTCCTCGAGGCGGTCGGCCATGAGGTTGAAGCTCGCCGCCAGGGACGCCATCTCGGTCGGTCCCCGGATGGCGATCCGGTGTCCGAGCTCGCCCGCCGCCACCGCCCGGGTCGCGTCGGTGAGCCGTGCCAGCGGCCGGCGGATGGCGGCCGAGGTCAGGATGACCATGAGGGCCCCTCCCGCTGCCGCCAGGACCAGTGTCGCCAGAGAGGTCCGCCACGCCCGTCGCTCCTCGCGGATGGCCTCCCGCACCCGCCGGGACGCGCCCTCCCGGGAGGCGGCGTGCACTGCCGCCACCAGTGGTTCGAGCTCGACGAGGCCTGCCCTGAGGGCGACGGCGCCGTCCGCCGCCACCAGCTCCCGCAGGCGGCGCTCGGTCACGGCAGGCTCGCACGGCCCCACGGGCAGGGCCCGGGCTCGGGCGGCGAGCCGGGCGACCGCGGCGCTGGTTTCCAGGTTCCCGCCGAGCCGACTCAGCCGCTCGATCCGGTCCCCCAGGTCGCACCAGGCGTCCGCGGCCGCTTCGGCGTAGCGGGGATCGCCGGTGATCTCGAGCTTGCGCAGGTGCTCGAGGAGCCGCTCGCGGGTCTCGGCGACGATGAAGGTCTCCGCGTTGACCGGCAGGTCGACCGCCGCCAGCCGGTCGAGGGCCGCCGTCAGCCGCTCGGTGGTGCGGACCTGGACCACCACCAGGACCACCGCCAGGATCACGACCAGGCCGACGCCCAGGATGACCCGGCCGGTGACGCTCACGACTCGTCCGAGCTCTCGCCGTAGCGCTTGAGCTTGTTGCGGATGGTCTTGACGTCGACGCCGAGCCGGCGCGCCGTCTCGGTCCGGTTGCCTTCGGCCCGCCGCAGGGTGTCGAGGATCAGCAGCCGCTCCGCCTCGGCCACCGTCGTGCCGGGGGGGATGTGGAGGCCGGCGGACCGCTCTCGGGCGGTGACCGACACCAGGGGCGCGAGGTGCGAGGTCTCGATCCAGCCCCGCTGCGCCAGGATGACCGCCCGCTCGATCGCGTTGCGCAGCTCGCGGACGTTGCCGGGCCAGCGGTGGTCGAGCAGCGCCTGCCGGGCCTCCTCGCCGATCCCCTCCACCGCGGTGCCGTGCTTGGCGTTGAGCTCGCGCACGAAGTGCTGGGCGAGCAGCGGGATGTCCTCGGCCCGTTCGCGCAGGGGTGGGACGTGGATGGGGATCACGGCCAGCCGGTAGTACAGGTCCTCGCGCAGCAGCTGCTGCTCCACCGCGCCCAGGGGGTCCCGGTTGGTGGCGGCGACGACCCGCACCGAGAACGGGATCTCCCGGGAGCCCCCGACCCGGCGGACGCTGCCCTCCTCCAGCACCCGCAGCAGCTTGGGCTGCAGGGCCATCGGCATCTCGGTGATCTCGTCGAGGAGCAGGGTTCCGCCGTCGGCGCGTTCCAGGCAGCCGGCCCGCTGCTCCGACGCGCCGGTGAAGGCGCCCTTCTCGTGGCCGAAGAACTCGCTCTCCATGAGGCCCTCGGGAACGGCGGCGGCGTTGACCGCCACGAAGGGCCCGTCGCGGCGCTCGCTGAGGCTGTGGATGGTCCTCGCCACCAGCTCTTTGCCGGTGCCGCTCTCGCCGCTGACGAGCACGGCGGCGTCGCTCGCCGCCACCGACGCGATCAGGCGGACCAGCTCGACCATGGCGGGGCTGCGGCCCACCATCCCCGGCGCCCCGCTGCCCCGGTCGAGAATCCGCTGCAGCTCCTCGGCCTGTCGGCTGTCCTCGAGACGGACGGCCATCGACTCCACCATCGAGCGCAGCAGCTCCGGGTCCACCGGCTTGGTCAGGAAATCGTCGGCGCCGCGCTTCATGGCGGCGACAGCGTCGTCGATGGAGCCGTGGGCCGTGATCAGGACCACGGGCCGGGCAGGGTCGCCGGCCTTGAGCCGCTCGAGGAGCTCGACCCCCGACAGGCCGGGCAGGACCACGTCGGCGATCACGAGGTCGGGCGCCTCGGCCGCGGCCCGGCCCGCGGCCTCCTCGGCGTCCCGCGCCGCCGTCACCTCGTGACCCCAGCTTGCGAGACGCTGGGTCAGGACCTCGCGAACCGCGGCCTCGTCGTCGACGACCAGGATCCTCACGGGCGGGTCATCTCCACCTTCGGGACGCCGCGAGCGGCCCCGGCCGTCGGCGACCTCGTCTCGAAATGTCGCGACATCGTGTCAGAGAGATCGCTCGCCACCCGGGAAAAATTCCCGGCCGCTTCGGGCCCGCTGGTGAATCGTCCCTCCCCGGTGACCGACACCCCGGAGCCGCTCGAGGACCGCCCGCCGTTGCCAACGGGGCGGCCCTGAACACAGACCCGATCTCAAGTAATCGATATGTTACGCTATGGTCAGAGCCTCATCGAGGCGTCCCTGGAGGATCGGCAGGTGCGTCGGACTCGCGGCTGGACGACAGCTCACACCCTCATCCCAGCGCTCCTGCTGTCCCTCCTCGTCCCCTGCCTTTCCGGCGCCGACTGCACACCTTCGGAGGAGGAGGTCTCCCTCGACGCGATCGTCGAGCGCATGGTCCGGGGCGAGCTCAAGTACGCCTTCATCGGCGAACGGCACGGTATCGGACCGGTCAAGCGTTTCGCCGTCGATCTCGCCAACGCCCTCGTCGACCAGGGTCTCGACGTCGGCGTGTACGTGGAGGGCTTCCGGACCGACTGCGACCCGCGCGATCCGGGCTGCCGGGACCTCGCCGGAGCCTTCAACCGCGATGCCTTCCTGGCCCTCCTCGACCACTGCCGGGCGCCGGTCCACCCCATCGATCCGCCGAGCCCCCACGACCGGGCCGCGGCCATGGCGGCGGCCATCGCGGCCGGTCGCGAGGGGGTCAAGATCGTGCTGGTGGGCCGCTCCCACGTCGTCCACGCCGGCAACCCGGAGGCCGCCCACCCGATCTTCGGCGGCGCCATGCTCTACCCCGACCCCGGCGACGTGGCCGAGGCCTTCCCCGCCGACGAGATCGTGACCTTCGACCTCCAGTCCTGCGACGAGGCCGCCGGAGCCTACCTCCTGCGCGCCGGGGGCTGCGGCTCGGATTTCGTCGTCGCGGCACCGTTCATCGGCCGCTACTGAGCCGACCTTTCCCCGTAACCAGGGAGATCTTCCCTTGTTCACGGGCGTCCACGTTCTTCGGACGCGGTGTCGACCTGCGACAGCTCCTTGGCTCAAAGACCGCCCGCGAAGAACCGATACTTGGCATCGAGCTTGCGTCACCATGTCGGCGAGGGCGCGGTCACCGCGTCCATCGAACAGCGCAAAGGAGGTTTCACACCATGCGCACGACACGTAACAGCACGCTTGCGGCGATCACAATCGGTCTTCTGGTTCTCGGAACCGCGGGCCTGGCCGTTGCCGGCGACGACCACTCGAAGCACGGCACGAGCGAGAAGATGGCCCTGCAGGGCTGCCTGAACCAGGACGCCAACGGGGACTTCACCCTGGTCGAGATCGAGAGCGGCGACTCCGTGAGGGTCGAGGCCCCCGAGGATCTCCGCTTCGAGGAGCACATCGGCCAGACCGTGAAGATCACCGGCAACTGGCAGGAGGACAAGGCCGACTACACCATGTACTTCCAGGCCGAGAGGATCGAGAAGCTGTCCGACCGCTGCGAGATGTGACCCCCCCACATCAGTGCAGCGCTTTCCGCGCCCCCCGGGCCAGGGCCCTCACCACGAGTGCCCGTCGGGGGGCGCGTTCTTCGTGAATCCCCGGGGACCGCGGCCCCGTGACCGCGGTCACTTGTATCGGAATGATACCCACTCTTACCATGCGTCCACGAGCAACCAGCTCACACGGGAGTGACCATGATCCAGCGACCCGCGTCTCTCTTCCTGCTCTGTCTCGCCCTGGTCTCGTCCGGCCACGCCGCCGACAAGTTCTTTCACGCCGCCGCCCACAACTCCGGGGTCAACGACACCATGTGGCTCACCGACGCCCAGGTCTTCAACCCCGACGCCGTGAACCCGATCGAAGTCCGGCTCGCATTCCTCGAGGCTGGCGAGGCCAACCTCGATCCCCAGGAGGTGGCGATCACGGTGGGGGCGCGCGAAGCGGTGTTCCTCGCCGACGTGGTGGCCGGTACCCTGGGGCGCGCGGAAGCGGGCTCCATCCGGCTGGCGAGCGACGCCCCCTTCTACGCCAGCTCCCGCACCTACAACATCGGCGACGGGACCTCCGGCACCTTCGGCCAGTACATCGCCGCAGCAGCCAGTGACGACGCCCTCCAGCAGGGCATTCTCCTCATGGCGGCGAACGATCCCGACGCCGACGGCTACCGGACCAACGTCGGCTTCGTCAACCCGTCTCTGGCCGAGGTCGAGGTCGAGGTCATGGTCTACGACGCCGACAGCGGCGTCCTGCTCGGCAGCACCGACGTCGATCTCCCGGCCCTCGGTTTCTGGCAGATCAACGACGTCTTCGACGAGGTCGACGCCGAGGACTCCGTGCTGCGCAACGCCACGGTCGAGTTCCTGGCCACGGCGCCGGTCCTCGCCTACGCTTCGGTGGTCGACAACACCTCGGGCGACGCCATCTTCGTCACCCCGCGAGATGACTCCGGTTCATCGACGACGCCCAATAACCCACCGACCGCCACCATCGACCAGCCGGCAGACGACGTCACCGTCAACCCGGGCGACACCGTGTTCTTTTCGGGCACCGCGAGCGACCCCGATGGCGACGACGTGACCGTCCTGTGGGACTTCGGCGACGGCATGACCTCGACCGAGCTCGAGCCCGGCGACCACACCTACACCGATGCCGGCGTCTACACCGTGACCCTGACGGCCACCGACGACCAGGGTCTCGCCGACCCCACTCCCGCCACGCGGACCGTGACCGTCACCGCCGGCAATCTGCCCCCCGACGCCACCATCGACGAGCCGACCGGCGACGTGACCATCGCCGCCGGTGGATCGGTGTTCTTTTCCGGCAGCACCAGCGACCCCGACGGCGATCCCGTCACCGTGCTCTGGGATTTCGGCGACGGCTCGTCCTCGACCCAGCTCGCGCCGGGCAACCACACCTACGCCGATCCGGGCGTCTACACCGTCACCCTGACCGCCACCGACGACCAGGGTCTCACCGACCCCACCCCAGCAACCCGAACCGTCACCGTCGAGGGCGCCAATCAGCCCCCGAACGCGACCATCTCCCAGCCGTCGGGCGACGTCACCATCACCGCGGGCGAGGCGGTGGTCTTCATCGGCACCGCGAGCGACCCCGACGGAGACCCGGTCACCGTGCTGTGGAACTTCGGCGACGGCTCCAGCTCCACCAGCCTCAATCACGGCAACCACACCTACTCGGCGGTCGGGGTCTACACCGTCACCCTCACTGCCACCGACAACCAGGGTCTCTCCGACCCGACCCCCCCAACCCGCACCATCACCGTCCAGGGCGCCAATCAGCCCCCGAACGCGACCATCGACCAACCGTCCGGGAACGTCGCCATCGCTGCCGGCGAGGCGGTGTTCTTCGCGGGCAGCGCCAGCGACCCCGACGGTGACCCGGTGACCGTGCTGTGGAACTTCGGCGACGGTATCACCTCCACCAGCCTCAACCCGGGCAACCACACCTACTCCGCGGCCGGCGTCTACACCGTCACCCTCACCGCCACCGACAGCCAGGGGCTCTCCGACCCGACGCCGCCGACGCGCACGATCACCGTCACGGCGGCCGCACCGACCCTGACCCTGATCCAGAGCCAGATCTTCACCCCCGCGTGCGCCACCTGCCACGCCGGCGGCAGCCCTTCGGCCGACCTCAACCTCGAGGCGGGTCAGTCGTACTCGAACCTGGTCAACGTGCCGGCCACCACCGAGCCGGGGACCCGTGTCATTCCCAATAATCCCGACAACAGCGTCCTGGTCACCTTCCTCGAGGACGGCCACCGCAGCCGTCCCCAGTCGGAGATCGACACGATCCGAGGCTGGATCTCGGCGGGGGCCCAGAACAACTGACGGATCGGGGCCGCAACGGCCTGCACCGATTCCCGACCGGCGGGGGCGCCGCCCCCGCCGGTTTCTGTTCCAGTTCCCCACGTATTGCCGGGTCGAACCCGGCTCTGCGCCTCGACACCGGGCACCCTCGGAGGGGAGGGTTGTCCACCCTCCCTGGCAGCGGCAGCGGCAGATGTTCAGACTTCAGAGTTCAGAGTTCAGAGTTCAGAGTTCAGAGTTGGCGGCCTCGGGACCGCCACGCCTGACTTCTCACCCCTGACTACACACTCCTCACTACTCACCAGTCACGATTCAGGCCCCGTGACCCTCTTCCTGCACGCAGCGGATGCCCTCGCCCTTGCGGGCGGGGCCGAAGCAGCCGCTGCACGAGACACAGGCGGCGCGACGCCGGTCGCCGGCGGCCCAGCGGTTGGGCAGACCGGGCTCGCGGATCAGCGGCCGGGACATGGAGAAGGAGTCGACGGTGCCGTCGGCGAGGATCCGCTCCATGACCTCGAGGGAGCGGACCCCGCCGACCAGCGTCAGGTGCACCCCCGGAGCGGCTTCCCGGATCGCCTCGGCCTGGGGCAGGAAGTAGGCCTCGTCGGCCTCGGTCTCGATCTTCGCCCGGGCCGCTCCGAGCTTGCCCGAGCCGCCGGTGCCGCCGGACACCTCGATGGCGTCGATGCCGTCCTCGGCGAGGGCTGCCGCGAGGAACGCGGCATCGGCCTCCGTGGTCGAGCCCTCGAGGAAGTCGTTGGCGTTGAGCTTGATCATCACCGGCCAATCCGGGCCGACGGCGGCGCGGACCGCCGCGTGGACCCCGCGGGCGAATCGGCAGCGGTCGGCGAGGCTGCCGCCCCAGCGGTCGTTGCGGCGATTGCGCGACGGCGACAGGAACTGGGCGAGCAGGTAGCCGTGCGCGCCGTGGAGCTGGACCCCGTCGTAGCCGGCACTCTTGATGCGCATCGCGGCGTCCGCGAAGCACCGGATGATGTCCTCGATGCCGTCCTCCCCCAGCTCGCGCGGAACCTCGGGGTAGCCGGGGCTCGCCACCGCGCTCGGCGCCACCGGGTCGAGGCCGGTCGCCTCGCGGCTCGCCTGGCCGCCGCAGTGGACGAGCTGCGCCACCACGCGGCCGCCGCGCGCGTGGACCGCGTCGGCTATCCGGGCGAGCCCGGGCACCAGCTCGTCGCGGTCGGCGAGCTGCTGGGTGACCTGCTGGCGGCCGTCGGCACGGACGGCCGTGTAGCCGGTGATGATGAGCCCGACC
>DATHSO010000119.1:0-18314 GCA_035464095.1 Candidatus Methylomirabilota bacterium
AGTCAGCCCCTGGACTTCACCCGGGGCGGGCGACGGGCCTGCGGCATCAACTTCATGCCCGACCCGGGCTCCGGGGTCACCGCCAACACCGTCCTCCACGTCTCCAAGAACGAGCTCTGCGTCGGGCTGCTCTACTTCCCGGTTCCGGGGGGCGTGCAGCCGGGCACCTGGCGCTTCGTCATCGACTTCGAGGAAAGCCGGGCGGTGCTGCCCTTCACCCTCGGGGCGCCGTGACGACCCCCCGGCACCGGATCCCGGTGATGACCCTGAGGCGGGCGGTCACGGGGGCTGTGCTCGCGGCGTCGGTCCTGGTCGCGGTGATCGCGGCGGCCCGCGACATCGACCCCGGGGACGTGGTCGGCGGGCTCGGCTTCGTCGACCAGGTCGAGGTCACGGTGGTCAACATCGACGTCTTCGTCCGCGACCGGGACGGACGCCCGGTGACCGGGCTCGGGCGCGACGACTTCCGGCTCGTGCAGGACGGCATCGAGCGCGAGATCTCCCACTTCGCCTCCTACACCGAGGAGGTGCTGGTCTCGATCCTCGCGCCGGGCCCCGCACCGGAGCTGTCGCCGGACGCCGAGCCCGGCGCCGGCGAGGGTCCGGCGCAGCCGGCCGCGGAGGCGGCCGCCTCCATCGAGCCCGTGTACCTCGTGATCTACGTTGACAACGAGAACCTCCGCCCCTTCGACCGCAAGCGGGTGCTCGGCCAGACCCGACGCTTCATCCGCGAGATCATGAAGCCCCACGTGCGGGTCATGGTGGTGTCGGGCGACCGCTCCGCCACCGTGATCCAGCCCTTCACCGACGACGAGAAGGCGGTCCAGGACGCCCTGCGCGCCATGGACCGGCGCGCGGGGGCGAGGGTCGAGCAGGACCGCGACCGCGGGCGGATCATCAACGAGCTCCAGCAGCTCCCCACAGAGGCCGCCGCCGGTAACGTCCAGCAGGCCCGGGCCGCGGCGCGGGCCCTCGAGGAGCGGATCAGGAGCTACGGCGAGCAGCTCGCCATGGAGCTGGAGGCATCGGTGGGCTCCCTGCGCGAGGTCCTCGCCACCCTCGCCGGTCTCCAGGGCCGCAAGGTGCTGGTCCACGTCTCGAGCGGGCTGCCGGCGGTGCCCGCCCGCGACCTCGTCGACTGGTACGGCGACGTCGCCCAGCGGACCTCGACCCTGCCGCTGCTGGCCCGGCTCAACCGCGGCTACCTGTTCGAGGCCCTGGCGTCGAGCGCCAACGCCCAGGGGGTGACCTTCTACACCATCGATGCCGCCGGCCTCGGGGGCCACGCACCGTCGTCGGCCGAGTACTCGCGCCCGGTCGACCCCCTGTACGCGGGGGTCCACGCCATCAACCTCCAGGAGCCGCTGCTGCTGCTGGCGGAACGAACCGGGGGCCGGGCCCTGGTCGGTTCCAACGACGTCACCGGGCTGCTCGAGTCGCTCCGCGAGGACCTCTTCACCTACTACTCCATCGGCCACACCCTGCCGACCACCGGCGCCGACACGGTGCACCGGATCGAGGTCGAGCTCCCGGGCCACCCGGAGTACCGGCTCGTCTATCGCCGGACCCTGGTCGAGAGGTCGCTCGAGACCGAGGTCCAGGACACGGTGGTCAGCGGCCTCATGCTCGACCTCGACGACAACCCCATGGGCCTCGAGCTGGCGGCCGGCGAGCCGAGGGCCACCACCGAGGACCGTTGGCTGCTGCCCGTCGAGCTGACCCTGCCCATCGAGTCGGTGGCCATGCTCCCCGAGGGCGGGGACTTCGTCGGTCGGGTGGTGGTCTTCGTCGCCAACCGGGACGCTCGAGGCCGGCAGTCCGACATCCAGCGGCGGCAGTTCGAGATCCGCATGCCGGCGGCGGACCATGCGGAACGCCGCGGTGAGCGCTACGTCGCCGAGTTCGAGCTGCTCCTCAACGCCGGCGACCACCGCGTGGTGGTGGGGGTCCTCGACCCGGTGACCCGCCAGGCCTCCTTCGTCAGCGTCAGCGAGTCGGTGCCGGCCGGGAACTGATTCGAAACCCTCGCGCGCCGACATTCGTACCACCCCGACAGTATGCGAAACGACCGTCTGTCTTCGCGCCCCTCCTCGACGATCGGGAGGGGGTCCGCGCTCTTCAACATCAGGATGCCGTAGCGGGGGGGCGAGGCCGGGCGTCGCCGGGCTCGCCAGGTGGGGACCGCACGGGAAGTGGAGGCAAAGATGCGATATCGGAGAGTCGCGATCATGGTCATCGTGATGCTCGCGATCGCCGGCGCGGTCGGGGCCCAGTCCGGCGCGGACCTCACGGGCCGCGTCCTGATGCAGGACTCGCCCATGCCCGGCGTCACCGTGAGCCTGACCTCGCCAGCCATGCAGGGCGAGAGGGTGACCGTCACCAACGCCCAGGGCGATTACATCTTCAAATCGCTGCCCGCGGGCGACTACAGGGTCACGTTCGCGCTGCCGGGCTTCGCGACCCTCGAGTACGACGTCAAGATGTCCGCGGTCCAGCCGCGGACGCTGGACGCCGTCATGTACCCGGAGGCGGTGGAGGAGGAGATCATCGTCACCGGCGCCCTCGAGACCGTCAGCACCGGGACCCAGGGCTCGTCCACCATCGAGCAGTCGGTGCTCGAGAAGCTGCCGGTGCAGCGGACCCTCAACCAAGCGGTCCTTCTTTCCGCCGGCGCCAGCGACACCGGCCCCGGCGGCAACATCTCGATCTCGGGCGCCCAGTCGTGGGAGAGCCTGTACACCATCAACGGCGTCGTGGTGAACGAGAACATCCGGGGCCAGGCCCTCGACCTCTACATCGAGGACGCGGTCCTCGAGACCACGACCATCACCAACAGCGCCTCGGCCGAATACGGACGCTTCGCCGGCGGCATCGTCAACACCATCACCAAGTCCGGCGGCAACGAGTTCTCGGGCTCGTTCCGGGTCAACGTCGACAACGAGAGCTGGAACGGGGAGACCCCCCTCACCATCGACCAGGTGGACGAGAACAACTACGTCTACGAGGCCACCTTCGGCGGCTACATCCTGAAGGACCGGCTGTGGTTCTTCACCGCCGGTCGGGACCTCGACGACTCGGGCTCGGGCCAGCTCATCGTGCCCGGTCAGCCGGAGGCGGCGATCCCGTACCCGACCACCCGCACCCAGACCCGCCTCGAGGGCAAGCTCACGGGCTCCATCACCAACAGCCACCGGGTGACCGCGAGCTACCTCGACATCGAGGACGACCGCACCAACCGATTCAACTTCGAACCGGCCGCCGACTTTGCAGCACTGTTTGACGAGTCGGTGCCGCAGACGGGGTGGTCGGTGAACTACACCGGCGTCCTCACCGACAACTTCTTCCTCGAGGCCCTGTACTCCCAGCGCGAGCTGTCGATCATCGGCGGCGGCGGCACCAACACCGAGCTCGGCGGCTCGCCGATCTGGGACCTGCTCGAGAGCATCACCTTCAACGACGCCTGGTTCGACGGCGCCGGGCCGCCGAAGGAGCGGGACAACGAGAACTACTACGCCAAGGCCTCGTGGTTCCTGTCGGCCGGGGGCACCCACGACCTGATCTTCGGCTACGACTTCTTCGACGACCAGAACACCGAGAACAACCGGCAGATGGCGTCGGGCTTCGCCTACGCGCCCTTCGTCGAGCAGAACTACGACGAGCCCGGCAACCCCCTCGTGGTGATCGAGCCCTACGGCGGCTACATCATCTGGGGCGACGTGCTCGAGGAGTCCCAGGGCAGCCACGTCGAAACCACGTCGGTGTTCGCCAACGACACCTGGCGGGTCAACGACAAGCTCACCGTCGGCTTCGGCGTGCGTTACGACAAGAACGAGGCCACCGACCAGGCCGGGCTCAAGACCGTGGACGACGACCGGATCAGCCCGCGCCTGTCCGCGAGCTACGACGTCAAGGGCGACGGCAGCATCATCGTCACCGGCGGCTACAGCCGCTACGTCACCTCGATCACCCAGAACCAGGGCACGGCGGGCTCGGCGGCCGGCAACCCGGTCTACAACTGGTACCTCTACGCCGGCCCGGAGATCGTCGCCGGCACCCCCGAGTTCCCGACCAATGCCGACGCCCTCGACGCCATGTTCGACTGGTTCTTCAACGTCTACGGCGGCACCGGCAACCTCGACCTGGCGTACTACATCTCGATCCCGGGCCTCACCCCGCGGGTCGGCGACAACCTGAGCGCGCCCTACAGCGACGAGTACACCCTCGGGGCCTCCTTCCGGCTCGGCAACAAGGGTGTGGTGCGGGCGGACTACGTCCACCGCGAGTTCGGCAGCTTCTACGCCTCCGAGATCACCCCCGGCAGCACCGTCCAGGTTCCCGGGACCGACACCTTGATCGACCAGTCGGTGTACATCAACGACGACTCGGTCTACAACCGCGAGTACGACGCCCTCATGGCCCGTCTCGACTACCGGATCGGCTCGCGCTGGGACATCGGCGCCAACTACACCCTGTCCAGGACCTACGGGAACTTCGACGGTGAGACCTTCGACATCGGCCCGATCCCCGGTTCCTTCTTCGAGTACCAGGAGTACAAGGAGGTCGACTGGAACGTCCCGGACGGGCTGCTGGGTATCGACCAGACCCACCGGCTGCGCGCCTGGGTGGTGTGGGAGGCCATCGCCACCAACCGCCACAACCTTTCGGTGAGCCTGCTCCAGAGCTTCCTGTCGGGGACCCCCTACGCCGCCATCGGGAGGGTCGACACGATCCCGTTCGTCGGCGACCCGGCCGACCTCGGCTACGCCAACGCGCCCGGCGCCCCCCTCTACTACTTCACCGACCGGGGCGAGTTCCGCACCGAGGACGTGACGCGGACCGACCTGGCCCTCAACTACTCCTTCTTCGTCGACCTTTTCGGGGGCCAGCTCGAGCTCTTCATCCAGCCCGAGGTGACCAACGTGTTCAACGAGGACGCCGTGGTCACCCCGAACACTACGGTCTTCACGGCTCGCAACGACAGCAGCCTCGAGACCTTCAACCCGTTCACCGAGACCCCGGTGGAGGGCGTCCACTGGGCCAAGGGCCCGTCCTTCGGCCAGCCCCAGGACGACGGCGACTTCCAGCAGCCGCGGACCTACCGGATCTCGGTGGGCCTCCGGTTCTGATTCGCCTTCTCGGCAACGTCCACCCGGCCCCGGCGCGCCCGCGCCGGGGCCGTTTTCTCGACCGCTGGTACCATGCCCCGAGTCCGGGAGGCGACACCGTGAAGCTGATTCGAGTCAACGCGCTCGCCGTCGCGGCGCTGGCCGCCGCCGCGATCCTCGGCGCCGGCTGCCGACCGTCGGCTCCGGCGGAGCTCCGCGTGCCCGACGGGACCCCGGTGGTGCTGATCTCGGTCGACACCCTGCGCTCGGACCGGCTGCCGGCCTACGGCTACGACGGCGTCGAGACCCCCGCGATCGACGCCCTGCGCTCCGACGGCGTTCTGTTCCACCGCGCCTACACCCACGTCCCGCTCACGCTGCCGGCCCACGCCTCCCTGCTCACCGGCCTGTTGCCGCCGGAGCACGGCGTCCGGGACAACCTCGGCTACGCGGTGGACCCGGCGACGCCCATGCTGCAGCAGCGGCTCGGCGAGGTGGGCTACGCCACGGGCGCCGGGGTGTCGGCCTTCGTGCTGCGGCGGGAGACCGGCATCGCCGCCGGCTTCGACGTCTACGACGACGATGTCGGTGCCGCGCCGGAGAGGACCGGCGCCGGCGTGCAGGCCGTGCAGCGGCCCGGCGCCGAGACCCTGGAGGCGGTCCGGCCGTGGCTCCGGGACGCGGCGGGCGGACCGTTCTTCCTGCTCTTCCACATCTTCGAGCCCCACACCCCGTACGCGCCGCCGCCGCCCTTCGACGAGCGCTACCCGGACCGCCCCTACGACGGCGAGGTGGCGGCGGCCGACGCCGTGGTCGGCGACCTCCTCGACGAGCTGCGCCGGCTCGGAGCCTACGACCGCTCCCTGGTCGTGTTTCTGTCGGACCACGGCGAGGGTCTGGGCGACCACGGCGAGAGCGAGCACGGCGTCTTCCTCTACCGATCGACCCTGCAGGTGCCGTTGATCGTCAAGCTCCCGGGCTCGACGCGGGCGGGGGAGGCCGTGGACCACCCGGTCCAGCTCGTCGACGTGGTGCCGACCGTGCTCGACGCCCTGGGGCTGCCGCACGAGGGGCTGCCGGGCACGCCGCTGCTCGCCCAGGCCCGCCCCGATCCGGTCGAGCACCCGATCTACGCCGAGACCTTCTACCCGCGCCTCCACTACGGCTGGAGCGACCTCGCCGCGGTGATTGCCGGCCGCCACCAGCTCATCGAGGCGCCACGGCCCGAGCTCTACGACCTGGTGGCCGACCCCGGGCAGACCGACAACCTGATCGGGGCCGAGCCCGGGCTCGAGCAGTCACTGCGCTCCGCTCTCGACCGCTTCGACCGCGCCCTCAGCCCTCCGACCGGCGTCGAGCCCGCCGACCGCAGACGCCTCGAGGCGCTCGGCTACGTCGGGCAGGTCGCGACCACCGCGGCCGGCCCGCTGCCCGACCCCAAGGACCGGGTCGCGGTGCTCGACGAGATCCGGGACGCCCACCGGCTGTTCGCCGCCGGCGAGCTCGAAGCGGCGGTGGCGGCCTTCGAGGCCATCGTCGCGCGCGAGCCCGGGATCGAGGACGCCTGGGAGTACCTGGCCCTGTCCCGGATCGCCCTCGGCCGGCCGGCGGAGGCGGCCGAGACCTACCGGCGGGCCCTCGAGGCGGCACCGGGCTCGGCGCGGCTGGCCATGAACGCCGCGACCCTGCTCTATCGAATGGGTCGTCCGGACGAGGCGGCCCCCCTGGCGGAGCTCGGCGCCGGCTGGGACCCGGCCGCGGCCCACGGGCTCCTGGCCCAGATCGCCGTGGCCCGGGGCGATCTCGACACCGCCGAGCGGGAGGCGCGCGAGGCGCTGGCAGTGGCCGGGGACCGCCGGCCGGGCGCCGTGCTGATTCTCGCCGACGTGCTGGTGGCCCGCGGCCAGGTGCGCGAGGCCGTCGAGGTGCTCGAGGAAACCGCGGCCGATGGCCGGCACGACGAGACCGTGGCGGCGCGCCTCGCCGGTCTCCGCCTCGGGCTCGGGGACCCGGCCGCGGCCGAGGCGGCGCTGGCGCCCTTCGAGCTTTCGGACGACCCGCAGGTCCTGCTCCTGAGGGGCCAGATCGCCCTCGCCCGCAGATCCTGGGGCGAGGCCCGCGCCCTCTTCGAGCGCGCCCTGGCGGCGGACCCGGCGAGCGCGCCGGCCAGGCTCGGGCTCGGACTGCTGGCCGCTGCCGAGGGGCGGACCGCCGAGGCGCGGCGATTGCTCGAGGCGGCGCTCGCCCAGCTCCCGGGCTCCTTCGAGGGATGGAACGCCCTGGGCATGGTGTACGCCCGCCAGGGGGAGAACCAGGCCGCCATCGACGCCTGGACTCGCGCCCGGAAGCTGCGGCCCGACGCCGACCGGGTCCTCTTCAACCTCGGGCTCGCCCACGCCCAGTCGGGCCGCTTCGCCGAGGCGATCCGACTCCTCGACGAGTACGCGGCCCGTGCCGAGCCGGGTCCGGAGCGGGAGCGCGCGGTCGAGATCGCCGACGAGCTTCGGCGGCGCGGGGCCGGGTAGCGGCCCTCGGCTCAGCCGCCGGGGCCGAGGCGATCGAGGAGCATCCGGGCCTGCTCGGCCCGCGGGTGGCTCGGATCGGCGTCGACCGCTGCCCGCAGGTGGCTCCGGGCCCGCTCGGCGTCGCCCAGGAAGGCCGCCCACAGCACGCCGAGCTCGAAGTGGGCGCCGGCATTGCCCGGCGATCGGGCCAGAACCTGCTCCTGGACCGCGGCGGCCTCGTCGGGCCGGCCGGCCTCGCGGAGCAAAATGCCGAGGTTGAACAGCGCGCGCCAGTCGGTCGGGTCGAGCTCGGCGGCCCGCCGGTAGGCGGCCTCGGCCTCGTCCTTGCGGCCGAGCTCGTCGAGGGCGACGGCCAGGGTGTTCCAGGCCACCGCCGACGAGGGGTCGGTCTCGACGGCGCTGCGCGCGCTTGCCGCCGCCCCGGCGGGGTCGCCTCGCTGGAGGCTCCCGGCCGCCGCCAGCACCGCCAGCCGGGCGTGGACGGTCGGGCTTGCCGTGCCCATCTCGACGGCCTCTCGGTACACCGCCGCCGCCTCGTCGAGGCGCCCCTGGTCGCTGAGGATCGTGCCGAGGAGCAGGGTGGCCTCGGTGAAGGTCGGGTTGCGGTCGAGAACCTGCCGCAGCCGGCGCTCGGCGGCGTCGGCGTCGCCGGCGGCGAGCTCCACGAGCTCGGCGGTGCGCAGGGCCACCCAGTTGTCGTCGGGCGCCTGGGCCAGCAGCGCGGCGAGCTCGGCTCGGGCCTCGTCGGAGCGGCCGACGGCGGCCAGGTAGCGGGCGCGGTCGATGCGGGCCTCGAGGAAGCGGTCGTCGAGGGCGAGGGCGCGCTCGACGAGCTCCAGGGCGCGACGCGGGTTGCCGCGGCGGTGCTCGATGTCGGCCTCGATGGCCAGGGCGCGGGCGCTCCACGGGGCGGCGGCGCTGGCGCGCGCGGCCGCCGCGGCGGCCTCGTCGAGGCGCCCCAGCAGGACCAGGCCGCGGCTCAGGTCGCGCAGGGCGGCCAGGTTGTTCGGGTCGGCCTGCAGCGCGCGCCGGACCCCGAGCACCGCCTCCTCGGGCCGGCCCGCCGACAGCAGCTCGCCCACCTCCTGGAGCTGGTCGTGAACCGGCATGAGCTCGACGGGGTTGCCGCGCCCCTCCCCCTCGGGCCGCTCCGGGTCGCCGGCGACGTAGCCCAGGGCCCGGAGCTCGCGGGCGGTCTCGGGGTCGACCTCGAGGGTGCTGGCGGCGCCCCCGGCGGCCTCCCAGGCCTCGAGCTCGGCCGCCAGCCGGGCGACCTCGGCCGGCCGCCGCGGGGCGAGGTTGTCGAGCTCGCCGGGGTCCCCGGCCAGGTCGTAGAGCTCGACCGTCGGCGCGTCGATGAGCTTCAGCCAGCCGCGGCGTACCGAGCGCAGGGGCGACCAGCCGTAGGCGAGGAAGGGCACCTGGGACTCGGCGAAGACCATGCGGTCGCTGGCGTCGCCCGGCGCCCCGGCGTTGAGAAGCGGCAGCAGGCTGCGGCCGTCGGGCGGGTCGACTTCCGGCGGCAGGGCGGCAAGCTCGGCGAAGGTCGGGGCGAGGTCGACCAGGCTCACCGGCGCCGACACCCGGAGGCCGCGCGGCCCGCCGGGCAGGCGCAGGATGAAGGGCACCCGCAGGGTCGAGTCGTAGACCAGCAGCCCGTGGGTGCGCTCGCCGTGCTCGCCCAGGCTCTCGCCGTGGTCGGCCACCGCGGCCACCACGACCCGGCCGGCGGCGACCGCGGGGTGCTCGAGGAGCCGGCCGATCTGGGAGTCCATGAAGGCGACCTCGCCGTCGTAGGGCCGGCCGCTGTAGCGCTCGTCGAAGGGCGGCGGCGGTGCGTACGGGATGTGCGGGTCGTAGTAGTGCACCCAGAGGAAGAACGGCGCCCCGCCGTCGAGCCCGTCGAGCCAGTCGAGGGCGCGGTCGGTGGTGGCGTCGGCCGGGCGGTCGACGGTCATCCGGCGCTGGACGCCGGACGGCGTCGCCGACCGGATGTCGTCGTCGTAGACCTGGAAGCCCTGGCCGAGGCCGTAGCGGTGGTCGAGGATCACCGTCGACACGAAGGCCGCGGTGCGGTAGCCGGCGCCGGCGAGGCGCTCGGCCAGGGTGAGGGCGCCCTCGCCGAGGTGGTGGGTGGAGTTGTTGTGCACGCCGTGGCGCGGCGGGTAGAGACCGGTGAGCAGGGAGGCGTGGGAGGGCGCGGTGACCGGCGTGGTGGCCACCGCGTGGTCGAAGACCACCCCGTCCCGGGCGAGGGCGGCCAGGGCCGGGGTCTCGACGTCGACGGCGCCGTAGGGCTCCAGGCGATCCGGGCGGGTGGTGTCGAGGGTGATCAGCAGGAACGAGGGCGGCTCGGCTGCGGGGGAGAGGAGGGTCGGGCCCGGCTCGGGCCGCGAGCACGCCGCGGCGATCGCGAGCAGGGCCAGCGGGATCGCGAGCCGGCGCCGGCCGACGGCTACGCCGCTCACCGCGCCTCCTCCGCGAGCCGCACGTAGGCCGCGGCCCTGTCGGGCTCGCCGAGCCGCTGGTGGAGGTTGGCGAGGATCACGTAGGCCATCTGCAGCTCCTGGCCCTGGGGACCCCGCTCGAGGCCTCGCTCGGCGAGGTCGACCGCCTCGGGCAGGCGCTCGCCCCGCTGGAGCAGGGTCATGGCCAGAACCAGGTACGGTCCGGGCGAGCGCGGGTTGGCTCGGATCGCGTTTCTGAGCACCCGCTCCTGCTCGTCGGGCCGGCCGCGGCGCCCCTCGAGGCGGCTCAGGGCGAGGGCCGCGGGCAGGCTCGCCGGGGTGGCCTCGAGCTCGTCGCGGTAGGACCGGGCGGCCTCGTCGAAACGGCCCGCCTCCTCGAGAAGAAGGCCCCGGAAGAGGCTCGCCTCGGGGACCCGGGGGTCGATCCGGAGGGCCACGTCGAGCTCGGCGGCGGCGGCGGCGCTCTCGCCCCGCTGGAGCGCGATGGCGGCCAGCCGGACGTGGGCCGAGGCCGACGCCGGGTCGAGCTCCAGCACCCGCCGGAAGTCGCGCTCGGCGGCCTCCAGGCGGCCGGTGCTCTCCATCACCCGGCCCCTCGACGCCAGCATGGACGGATCGTCGGGGTGCCGGTCGAGGGCCGCGGCCAGCAGGGTCTCGGCGTCGCCGAGCCGTCCGGTCGCGATCATGGCGTCGGCGAGCTTGACGGCCAGAAAGGGGTCCAGGGGCCGCCGGGCGTGGGCCTCGTCGAGGACGTCCAGGGCCTCCGCCATCCGGCCCTGGCGGCGGTACAGCCGCCCGAGGGCGACCCAGGCGTCCACGAGGTCGGGGTTGGCCTCGACCAGCTCGCGCAGCTTGGCCTCGCCCGCCGCGGTGTCTCCCGACGCGACGGTGGCGCCCGCCTCCATGAGGAGGTTGTACTGCCAGAGCATGCGCACCGGGCTCGGCCGGTCGTCGTCGGCGAGCCCGTCGGCCACCGGGCTGACCCCGCCGGCCAGGTAGCCCAGCGCCTCGAGGCGGGCGATGGTGGCGGCGTCGGGGGTGTGGGACGCGTCGAGGGCGCCTTCCCCGAGCCGGGCCAGGAGGAGCTCGAGCTCCCGGGTCATGCGCGTCGCGACCTCCGGCTGCGACCCGATGATGTTGTGCTCCTGGCCGGGATCCTCCGCGAGGTCGTAGAGCTCGGGCTCCGACGACCGGATGAGCTGGTAGCGACGGTCCTGGAGGGAGGCCAGCGGGCTCCAGCCGAAGTGGCGCTTCGGGTACACCGTCTCGGCGATCACGGGCCGCTCTTCGAAGCTGCCGCCACGGAGCAGGGGCGCCAGGCTCCGGCCCTGAACCGCCGCCGGCACCGGCAGGCCCGCGAGCTCGGCCACCGTGGGCAGGACGTCGACCAGCGACACGACCTCGGGGCGACGGCTGCCGGCGACGGCGCCGGCGCCGGGGCCGGCCAGGATCAGGGGCACCTGCACCGTGGTCTGGTAGAGCAGCAGCCCGTGGTCGACCTCGCCGTGGTCGCCGAGGCCCTCGCCGTGGTCGCCGGCGAACACGACCAGGGTGTTCCCGTCGAGCCCGGCCGACGCCAGGAACGCGCCGAGCCGGGCCATCTGGGCGTCCGAGAAGGCGACCTCGCCGAGGTACGGGTCATCGGGGTACTCGGCGTCGTAGGGGGCGGGCGGGTCGTAGGGGAGGTGCGGGTCGTAGAGGTGGACCCAGGCGAAGAACGGCGCCGGCGACGGCTCGGCCAGCCAGGCCAGGGCGTCGTCGACCACCGCGTCGGCCCGGCGCTGGATCTCGGCGAAGGAGGCCAGGTCCGGGTCGTAGCCGCTGGCCGGCTCCAGGTAGGTCTGGAAGCCCTGGTCGAGGCCCCATCGCGCTGCCAGCACGTAGGCGCCGACGAAGCCGCCGGTGCGGTAGCCGGCGCCGGCGAAGAGCTCGGCCATGGTCTCGAGCTCGGCGGGCACGACGCCGCTGCCGTTGTCGCGGACGCCGTGGTAGACCGGGTAGGTGCCGGTGAGCAGCGAGGTGTGGGACGGCAGGGTGAGCGGCGCCGGCGCCGCGCAGCGGTCGAAGGCGACGCCCCGGGCCGCGAGACCGTCGACGAAGGGCGTCGCCACCCGCTCGTTGCCGTAGGCGCCGAGCCGGTCGGTGCGGATGGTGTCGAGGGTGATGACGAGGACGTTGAGCGGTGGGTCCTTGGCCGCCGGCGGCTCGGCCGGCGGGGTGCACGAAACGGCCGCCGCGGCGACGACCGCGAGACCGAGCACCGAGCGAACCCTCGAAACGGACGACGGAGATGGGATCGAGGCCCTCATTGCCGACGATCATAAACCAGCGGCCCTGGTGGGACCGGCTCCTGGTCGGCCCCAAGCACCACGACGTCAGCGCGCCGGACGAGATCAGGGCCTTCTTCGAGCGCCACCGACGCGTCCTGCCGGCGCCGCGAGCACCGCAGGGCAGGATCGGTGGCTGAGGTACCGCCCGCTACAGCAGCCGGCTCGCCGCCATGTAGGTGACGGCGCTGACCGTGGCGCAGAGCACGGCGCCCCAGGCGAGGTCCACGGCCGCGACCGCCGCCGGGAAGCCCTTCAACGTGGCCAGGTTGGTGAGGTCGTAGGCGGCGTAGGTGACCAGGCCGAGGAGGGCGCCCAGCGCCACCGCCCGGAGCAGGCTCTGCTGCTCCACCGCCGGCCACACCGCCAGCACCACGATGCCGGCCACGAAGATCACGTAGAAGGCCATGGCCGCCGCCCAGTTGACGTCGGCCCGCAGGAGGTGGCCGAGCTGGGCCCGGTAGAACGAGCGCGCCACCACCCCCAGCCAGATCAGGTCGATGACCAGGAAGGTGACCAGCGCCACCGCGTACAGCTTGAAGAACTCCGTCCAGGTCACGGTCCCACCTCCAGCTTCTTCCCGTGTGCGTCGATCCCGGTGCCCGCATTCTAGCAGCGGCCGCCAGCCCGACCCGCGTCCGCGTCCGCGTCCGCGTCCGACGGTGGCAGCTGATTGAACCGCGAAGGCGCCAAGGACGCGAAGCATCGCAGGCTGAACCACGAAGAGCACGAAGGACCACGGAGGTGCCACGGAGCCATCGAACCATCGCAGATTGAACCGCCAAGACGCCAAGGACGCGAAGCATCGCAGACTGAATCATGGAGAACTGCGATGTTCTTTCTGGCGTCTTTGCGCTCTTGGCGGTCGTCGCGGTTCAAACTCGAGAGCTGAGTCGATCACGAGATCGCGGAACGCGGCTCCGGGACGCCCCGGTGCCGCGCACGGCGCCGCGGGCGGTAGACTGGGCAGAGCAGCGGGAGGTGAGAGCTTGCGAATGAACGGCTGTCGGCTGCTCGCGGTGATCGCGGCGGTCATGGCTGCCGGGTGGGCGGCGGCGCAAGCGCCGGCCTCGCCGGGAGCCGAGCTGGCGGCGACGGCGACGCCGACCGACGTCGCGGCGGCCGGAATCGGCGACGACGTCCTGGCGGCGGATGTCCGGCGCAGCTTCGAGCCCTTCGAGTCCCTCGCTCGGGTCACCGTCGAGGTCGAGGCCGGTGCCGTCCGGCTGGGCGGCGAGGTGTCCACCCTGCAGGCCTGGCGCCTGGCCGAGGAGGTCGCCGGCCGGGCCGAGGGCGCGAATGCGGTGGTCAACGAGATCGAGATCGCGGCCGACGTCCGCGGTCAGGTGGACGCCCTCCGGGAGACCCTGGCGCAGGCGGCCAACTTCGCACCGGTGGTGGTCTTCGCCCTTGTGGTGCTGGCGTTCTTCCTGTTCCTGGGCTGGCTGGTGGGCCGCTGGTCGGCGCCTTTCGAGCGCTTCTCGCCCAACCGCTTCGTCCAGGAGGTGGCGCAGACCGCGGTCCGCGCGGGCCTTGCCCTGGCGGGCGTGGTGCTCGCCCTGCACATCGTCGACGCCACCGCCATCGCCGGCGCCCTCATCGGCACTGCCGGGGTGGCGGGGATCGCCATCGGCTTCGCCTTCAAGGACCTCATCGAGAACCACATGGCGAGCGTGCTGCTGAGCCTCCGGCAGCCGTTCGCTCCCAACGACCACGTCGACATCGACGGCTTCGAGGGCATCGTGGTGCGGCTCACCAGCCGGGCGACCATCCTCATGACCCTGGACGGCAATCACGTGCGGATCCCCAACGCCCGGGTGTTCAAGGGCGTCATCGTCAACTACACCCGCAACCCGAGGCGGCGCTTCGACTTCGTCCTCGGCCTGGCGGCCGAGTCCGACCTGTCGGCGGCCCAGACGGTGGGGGAGAGTGTGCTGCGGCGGATCCCCGGAGTCCTCGACGACCCCGCGCCCTGGTCTCAGGTCGAGGGGGTGGGCGACTCGAACGTGCCGATCCGCTTCTACGGTTGGGTGGACCAGCGGGACATCAACTTCCCGAGGGCGAGCAGCGAGGCCATCCGGCTCGTCAAGGAGGGGCTGGAGGCGGCCGGCTTCGAGCTGCCGGAGCCGATCTACCGGATCCGCTCGGAGACGTCCCCGAAGGAACCGGCCGAGCGGCGGGAGGCCGGGGTCTCGGTGGAGCTACGCGCCGACATCGCCGAGCACGGCGATCCCATCGTCGGGCAGATCGAGGAGGAGCGGCGGGCGGTGGAGACCAGCGACCTCCTCGATCCCACGGCGCCGCAGGAGTGAAAGCCGAGCCCGAGGCTTGACAGTGTAACACAGAAGATCTATACATGTGTTGAGTAGACCAAGATGATCAGCCAGACCGTTCGCTACGCTTTCAGGATCCTCGGCAGGCTCGCCGGCTCGAGGGACGGACTGGTCCGGGGCGAGGAGCTGGCGGACGCCACCGGAATCCCGGCCAACTACCTGTCCAAGATCCTCAACCAGCTCCGCAAGGCGGGCTTCGTCGAGTCGCAGAAGGGCTGGGGCGGGGGTTTCCGCCTCCGCGAGGAGGCCCTGCAGCGGCCCATCCGGGACGTTCTCGTGGTGTTCGACGGGACCGAGAGCCTCGAGCGCCGGGACTGCGCATTCGGCCTGCCCCAGTGCGACGCCGACAACCCCTGCCCCCTCCACGAGGACTGGGAGGGGGTGCGGACCGCCGTCCGCTCCATGCTCGACCGCACCACGGTGCAGGACCTGGCGGGGACGACCTGATGGACCCGAAACTGTCTGCCATCGCGTTTTTTTCGACACTCAACATCTCTACACATGTGATGAGATGTTGTCGGTCGGGCTTCGTGCCGACGGGGCGCCTCCCAAGGGCCCCTGGGGCGGGTCCCGATCGCCTCACCCGGCTGCCGACGGGTTCCCGGAGCGACCCGGGGCTGCCATACCTGAACCCACGCCCCAGTACCGCACGCGTCGGGGACTGCGTGGACGTCCGGCCCCGGGCGGGCCGGGGCACCGGTCGGCGCTCCGGCGGGCCGGCCCCGAGGAGGAGACCGCGATCATGATGTACCGTCGACTGTGGATCGCCTTCGGGCTCGTCATCATCGGCTCGTTCGCCGTGCTCGGCTACTACGGCTCCGAGATCTACCGCGAGAAGCCACCGGTGCCGTCGCGGGTCGTGACCACCGACGGCGAGCTGGTGTGCACGGGCCAGGACATCCGGGACGGCCAGAACGTGTGGCAGTCCACCGGCGGCCAGGAGCTCGGCACGGTGTGGGGCCACGGCTCCTACGTGGCGCCCGACTGGACCGCGGACTGGCTGCACCGAGAGGCCGAGTTCATCGTCGGCCGGTGGGCCGCCGAGGAGCACGGCGCCGCCTTCGCCGAGCTCGACGACGAGCACCGTGCGGCCCTGCAGGCGCGCCTGCAGTCCCAGCTGCGGCGCAACACCTACGACCCCGGCACCGACGAGATCGTGATCTCGCCGCTCAGGGCCGAGGCCTACGCCGCCAACTTCGCGCACTACCGGGCCCTGTTCGGCGGCGGCGCCGAGCTCGCCGACCTGCGCGAGGCCTACGCCATGAAGGCGGTCACCGTCTCCGACCCGGAGCGGCTCCGCGACCTGGCGGCCTTCTTCTTCTGGGCGTCGTGGGCCTGCGTCACCGAGCGTCCCGGCGCCGACATCACTTACACCAACAACTGGCCCCCCGACGACCTGGTGGGCAACCGGGCGGCCCCGAGCCTGATCCTCTGGACCGGCTTCTCAGTGATCCTGCTCATCGCCGGCATCGGCCTGCTGGCGTGGTGGTACGCGGCCCATCGTGACGACCACCTCGACACCGACGGCATCCCGGGCCGCGATCCGCTGCTCGCCCTCGAGCCGACCCCGTCCATGAAGGCGACCCTCAAGTACTTCTGGGTGGTGACGGCCCTGATCGTGGTGCAGGTGGTCATGGGCGTCGTCACCGCCCACTACGGGGTCGAGGGCACCGGCTTCTACGGTTTCGAGCTGTCCGAAATCCTGCCCTACTCCCTGTCCCGCACCTGGCACGTCCAGCTGGCGATCTTCTGGATCGCGACCTCGTGGCTGGCCACCGGTCTCTTCATCGCGCCCGCCGTGTCCGAGCACGAGCCCCGCTTCCAGCGCCTGGGGGTCAACGTCCTCTTCGGCGCCCTGCTGGTGGTGGTGGTCGGGTCCCTGGTAGGCCAGTGGTTCGGGATCATGCAGCGGCTCGGCCTGGCGGAGAACTTCTGGTTCGGCCACCAGGGCTACGAGTACGTGGACCTCGGGCGCTTCTGGCAGATCCTGCTCTTGGTGGGCCTGTTCCTGTGGCTGTTCCTCGTGGTCCGAGCCCTGCTGCCGGCACTGAAGAGCGACACCGAGGGCCGCTCCCTGCTCGGCATGTTCATGATCGCCTCCATCGCCATTGCCCTGTTCTACAGCGCCGGCCTCATGTGGGGGCGGCAGACCCACCTGGCGATCGCCGAGTACTGGCGCTGGTGGGTCGTCCACCTGTGGGTGGAGGGCTTCTTCGAGGTCTTCGCGACGGTGGTGATCGCTTTCCTGTTCGTGCGCCTGGGCCTGCTGCGCACCCGCCTGGCCACCGCGGCCGTGCTCTTCTCGACCAACGTCTTCCTCATCGGCGGCATCATCGGCACCTTCCACCACCTGTACTTCACCGGCACCCCGACCGCCATCCTCGCCCTGGGGGCGACCTTCTCGGCCCTGGAGGTGGTGCCCCTGGTGCTGATCGGCTTCGAGGCCTACCACAACCTGACCCTGAGCCGGGCCGCACCGTGGCTCGGGGCCTACAAGTGGCCGATCTGGTGCTTCATCGCCGTCGCCTTCTGGAACCTGGTTGGGGCGGGGATCTTCGGCTTCCTCATCAACCCGCCGATCGCGCTCTACTACATGCAGGGCCTCAACACCACGCCGGTTCACGGCCACACCGCCCTGTTCGGCGTCTACGGCATGCTCGGCATCGGGCTGATGCTGTTCGCCCTCAAGGGCCTGGCCGCCCGCAAGGTGTGGAAGGACGGCGTCATCGGCTTCGCCTTCTGGGCCATCAACATCGGCCTCGCCCTGATGGTGCTGCTGTCGGTGCTGCCGGTGGGCCTCGTCCAGACCGTGGCCAGCGTCGAGCACGGCCTGTGGTACGCCCGCTCGGCCGAGTTCATGCAGCAGGGCTGGCTCGACGTGCTGCGCTGGCTGCGGGTGGTGGGCGACACGATCTTCGCCGTCGGCACCGTCGCCCTCGCGTGGTTCATCGCCGGGCTCAAGACCGGCTGGTCGGTGCGCGACGAGCTCGACCTGCCGGAGTCGGCCCGCTCCGCCGAGCCCTCGGCGACCGAGGCCGGCGCCTGAAGCGATCGCGATCATTCGAACACGCCGCCGCGTCGGTCCTCGGCGCAGCGGCGCTCTCGTTCGTGCCGGCCGTCCGGACGCCGCAGACCGTTCACCCCTGCGAGACGAGCACGGTGTCGACTCCCGATATCCGCCTCGAGCGGTCCGAGCTACCATGGACAGGTCGAGCACCGCAGATCGATGCAGGCGCTGGAACCGAAAGCCGGGCCCTTCGAGGCATCCGAGCTCCACGAGATCGTCACCCGTCTCGGGGAGGTCCGGCGGCGCTTCGTCCGCGACGCCGGCGACGGCGAGCGCTTCGACCTCGCCGAGGGCCGGCTCGACGGGATCATCCTGGACCTCAGGAGCTGGCTCAAGCCGGGCGGCCGGCCGGTGGCGCTCGACGACCTCGAGCTCCGGCTCGGGGCCCTCGAGGAGATGCTGGAGGGGCTCGGCTTCCCGGGCTACGCGCACGTGGTGGGCAGCGTCCGGGAGCGGCTGGGCGCGATCCGGCGGGGTGCGGCGGTGGTC